>JBKOVK010000255.1:0-14446 GCA_046724475.1 Acidobacteriota bacterium
CCCTCCGGAAGGCCGACCAGTCCGTCGACGGCGACGGTCGCTCCCGGCGGAAGCGGCGGCGAGACGATCTCGGTGCCCTCGGCGCCGCGCATTCCGAGGGTTACTTCCTCCCAATGCACTTTTCCGTCGCGCACGACGGCAATGCGCGCCTTGCCGGTGACGTCGTCGCGAAGGATGGCGGCATCGGGGACGACGATCGCGTCGGGTTTCTCGGCGACGACGACGTGCGCGGTCCCGAACAGTCCGACCCCGAGCGGCGCGCCCTGTGCCAGGTCGATCCGCACGGGGGCCGTGAAGTCCGCCGGGTTCGCCATCGGCAGGACATCGTGCACGGTTCCGGCCACGGCCCGCGGGACCCCGGCGAGCGCGATCGATGCCTTCTGGCCGGGACGGATCCGGGAGAGATCGTTCTGGGGCACGTCGGCGACGAACACGAGCGAGCCCGCGTCCGCGAGGGACAGGATTTCCTGCTCCTCGGTCACGCGGTCTCCCGGGGCCGCAGCGTGCGACAGGACCACGCCGTCGGCGGGGGACTTGATGGTGGCGCGAATCAAATTGCGTTCGGCGAGCGCGATCGCCCTTCGCGCGTCCTCCTGTTCGGCGGAGGTCTTCGCCTCCCGCTCCATCTCCCGGGCGCCCGCCAGAGCGGCTTCGCTGTCGCGCGAGACGATCGTGCCGACGGAATCGCCGCGGCGGACGCGATCGCCATCGATGACCGAGAGCGTTACGAGCGTTCCCGCGAACGGCGCCCGTACCTTCTCCTGTACCAGGGCGACCGTGTGGCCGGGAGCGTCGACGAGGCGCTCGAGGCGCGCGATCCGGGCTTTCTCCGTCCGGATCGAAAGAGCCGCCGCCGGCGCCGCGTCGGCCGCGGGCGCGGGACTCTCCGCCTTTTCTCCGCCGCCCCGGCACGAGATACCGGGAAGGACGACCAGAACGAGCGCCCACGCTTCGCGCCTCACGGCTCGCTCCAGCGGCGAGCGACGGCCTCCGCGATCCGGTAGCGCGCCGTCACCTCGTTGAGGCGGACGGCGGCGTCCACCGACGCGGAATACGCGTCGAGGACTTCGAGAGCCGTCACGATCCCTCCGCGATAACGGCTCTCCATGTCGAGGTATGAGTCCCGGGCGTCGGGAACCGCCCGGGACAGGATTTCGATCTGTCGATACAGATTCCGAAGCGCGCTCTGCGCCCGCATCCAGGCGGCTCGCGCGTCCTGGCGTTCGGCTTCGAGCTTGTAGCGGGCCTGTCGGAGCCCGACGTCGGCTTCGGCCACGCGCGCGCGCAGGGCGCCGCGGTCCCAGACCGGCCACGAGAGCATCAGGGAGAGCGAGTAGCCCTTGGCGCCCCAGAAGCGATCCCAGAAGTCGGCGTTGAGATGCTGGGTGTCCGAGACCCAGAACCCCAGGTCGGCGTTCAGGGAGAGATGGGGAAGCCTCTCGGCCTGGGCGATCGTGAGACCGGCCTCCGCGGAGCGAGTCTCCGCTTCGGCCGCCAGGATCTCCGGGGCGTTCTGCCAGGCCGATTCGTCCGTCGTGCGCGGGGCTTCGGGTGGTCCGGAGGGTACGAGGTCGAGCGGCTCGCCGGGATGTCGTCCCATCTGTTGGTTCAGCACGAGGCCCGCCTCCTCCAGCCGTTGCTCCGCGTCCGCGACGGCGGCCTCCTCGAATGCGATGCGCACGTCGGTCTTCAACACGTCGGCCGCGACGCCCTGGCCGGCGGCCTGCCGGCTCTTCAGCGACGTCCGGTAGGTCGACAACCGTTCGATGCCTTCGCGGCGAACGACGATCTCCTCGTGCGCCGCCAGCCACTGGGCGAAGCGACTGCGGACTTCCAGATCGAGGTCCTTCTCGGCGATCCGATATCGCGCCTTCGCCGCCTCGAGGTCGGCATCCGCGCGCTCCACGCCCGCCTTCAGCGCGCCCCCGGCGAAGATCGGCTGGCGCGCCACGACTTGGAGACGCGCGTCACCCGCATTCGTCAGCACAGGGTCGTAGCCGCTCGCCGGCGCGTACAGAAAGTCGCCCTCGACGGCGATCCGAAGCCACTTGTCGGCAACGGCAATGGCCAGCCGTTCCCGCGCCGAGGAGATGTCGAACGACGGAAGCGGAAGGCGCGCGTTGGCCTGGTGGGCGATCCGGAGCGCATCCTCGAGGGTCATGGGCGCCTGCCCACGACCTGCGGCCGAGAACCACACCGAAGCGGCGGCGGCGATCACGAAGCGGCGCCCCCCGGCGCCGGCGGCGGCTCCTGGCATCGTCTGTCGGGCCCGAAACTATCATCGGGCGCACGGCCGGGGCTTTCCATGGCATAAATGCTGCACTTTTCGGCGGTGGAATCTGCCGCGATGCTGGACACGCTGCTCCACTTCATGCGTTCGGTTCCGCCGTGGGCGGTCGTCGCGTTCGCGTTCCTGATTCCCGCGGCCGAAACGGCTCTGGTCCTGGGGTTGTTTCTCCCCGGGGAGCTCGCGATCGTCGCCGCGGGCATTCTGGCCTCGCGCGCGGACGTCGGAGTGGTGCCCGTAATCCTGGCCGCGATCGCCGGCTCGATCGTCGGCGATTCGCTGGGCTACCTCGCGGGGGGCAAGTACCGGACGACCCTTTCGCGCCGTCTCACGGCGTCGCGGTGGAAACGTGCCAAGGCCTGGCTCCAGCGCCGCGGCGGGCCGGCCGTTTTGATGGCCCGATACACCGCGTTCGTGCGCAGCGTCATGCCGGCGGTCGCCGGCGCCGCCCGATTCCCGTACCGCCGGTTCCTGCTCTGGAGCTCCGCGGCCGGCGTGACCTGGGGCTCGGCCTCCGTCCTTCTCGGCTATCTCGCCGCGAGAAACGCAGAGGTGATCCTGCGGTGGATGGGCGTCTTCGGAATCGTGGTGCTCGTGGCGGTGCTCGTCGCCCTGTACGTCTTCTTCCACAAGCGCCGCCGCCGCTCCGGCGGCAACGGCGTCGTGCGCCGGCTCACCGCGCCATTTTCCGGGCGGCCCGGATCGCGGCGTCGACTCCCGACTCCTCGCGGACGGCCTTGACCTTCGCCCGCGCGGTCTTGGAGAGCCGGCGGATCGCGGCCATGTACCGTCCCTGAGCCTGCCGGGCGACTCTCTGCGCCTGGGTCAGGCGCTGGCGGCGCGTTTTCGCTTTGCCGAGAGCCGCGCGCCCGAGCTTGCCGGCGTCTTCTCCGAGGGAGGCCAGCTTCGCGCGAAGCTCGCGCACCATCTGTTCGCGGCGCTTGAGCGCGGCCGCGACGTCGCGCGCGGCGATCTTGCCGTCCTCGATCAGCATCTGGAGGGCGAGGGCGGCGTGGTGGGCCGTCAGGTCGAGGGCTTTGCGAGTCTTTCTTCTCATGTCTCTCCTAGGCCGTCGAGGCCTCTGTTCCGCGGTAATCGGTCAGCAGCCAGATCACGAAGATCACGGCCGCCATGGTCACGTAGAAACGCTTGGCCGGCGAGCCCGGGCCGAAGCCGAGGACATAGGGCGTGGCGACGAGAAAGATCGCGATGGCCAGCTCGATGATTCCGTGGAGCGTCAAGGAAATCGGCTTCGCTCCGCCGGGAGGGAAGCTCGTCGCGAGCGTGATGAGGAGGAGCAGGATCGCGAGCACGACGCAGATCAAGAAGGTCAGTCCCCGCAGCCCGGCCACGAGGGACCCGACAACCAGAAGCACGACGACAGCGAAGTCGAGAAGCATGTGCAGCTTGGGTCCCAGTATTCGCAGTCTCGTCGTCCTCCGCGCGCATCCTATATCTAGCAGGTTGCTGAAAAATGGATGCGGACTGTTGGAGCGGCGCTCGACGCGCCGACGAGAGCGGAGAGTTGTCCCCGGCTGACTTCCATGAGTTTGGCCTTACGAGGGTTAGCGCCTGCCTCGCCGAGATCTCTAGAACCTCTCGGCTGCCGGTCGCGAAGCGACCGCCGCAGCCGAAAGCCACGTCATCGCTCCTCGGCGATGCGTCCACATCGCCGTCGTCGCGCTTCCTTGCATCTGGCCCCGCGGCGCTCGTAACGCCATCCCACACCCTTTTCCAGCAACCTGCTTGACCTCGCGGCGGGGGAGCGCGACCTGACCTCGGGGCCACTGTTCTTGCACGCGAGGGCAAGACGCTCTGAGTCGGCCGGACGAAACACAACCGGCCCGGTGGGCCTGATCCTCTTTTGAAGCGCGGGTCAATTGTGGGAGCCGCGGGCCGCCTCTAGATTCTGATCAGACTCCCGAATTCCCGGACTGATCCCAGCCCGCCGCATATCGAGAGCCGAACGAAAGGAGGGCCCATGGGCTCACGTGTTTCGTTTCGGACCGCCGTCGCCGTTCTCGTGATCGTATGCTGCGCCGCGCTGACACCGATCGGGAACGGCGGAAAACCGGATTTCGGCGAGCCGCTCGCCGGCTTGACGGCGGAGCAGATCGAGCAGTTCGAGGAAGGCAAGGACGAGTTCGCCGAGGTCGAGACCGTGCCCGAAGGCCTCGGCCCCGTGTTCAACGACACCGCCTGCGCGAACTGTCATCTCGAGGGAGCCGTCGGCGGCGGTAGCAGCATTCTCGAGACGCGCTTCGGCACGACCGGGGCCGATGGAAAGTTCGACCCGCTGTCGCAGTTCGGCGGATCGCTCATCCAGAAACAGGGCATCGGGGTCAACGAGACCTGCGACTACCTCGCCGAGCTCGTGCCCACTGAAGCCACCATCGTCGCCGGGCGGCGCACGACGCCGCTCTTCGGATTGGGTCTGGTGGACGCCGTCCCCGACGCCGCGTTCTTCGCCATCGCCGCGGAGGAGGCGTTTCATCCCGATCACATCAAGGGGAGGGTTTCGATCGTGACGAAGATCGCGACGGGCAAGCCCTCGGTCGGCAAGTTCGGCTGGAAGGCCCAGAATCCGACGCTCTTCCAGTTTTCGGGCGACGCCTATATGAACGAGATGGGGATCACAAACCCCGAGTTCCCCGACGAGAGCTGCCCGGGTGGAGACTGCGACTCGCTGTCCTGCAATCCGATGAAGGAGGTCAACGACGACGGAAGCGGTGTGGAGGCCTTTGCGAACTTCATGACGTTCCTCGCGCCTCCCCCGCGCGGGACGATCACGGCGCAGGCCGCGTTCGGCGATGTGGTCTTCCGTTCGATCGGCTGCGCGGGCTGCCACCGGCCGGACCTGCGCACGGGAGCGAATCCCGTCGCGGCGCTCAACAAGGTGACCTTCCATCCGTACTCGGACTTTCTCCTGCACGACATGGGCGGGCTCGGAGACGGCATCACGCAGAACAACGCGACCGGCAGGCTGATGCGGACCGCGCCGCTGTGGGGTCTGCGCAAGATCACCGCATACCTGCACGACGGGCGCGCGACGAACGTGACCGACGCGATTCTGGCGCACGACGGACAAGGCAAGAACGCGCGGAACCGGTTCGCCGCGCTGCCGAGCTATCAGAAAGCCTGGCTCGTGGCGTTCCTCAACTCGCTGTAAGCCGGCTATAGGCCGTTCGGGGGGGCGGGCTTCCGGTGAGTCCGCCCCCGTTTTTTTTCGAACCGAAACTCACGGCCCTGGCGTATAGACAGGCGGGGCAATCCCTGCCCGGTGGCGGGAATACGCCCAAAAAAAGCGAGGTCGTGATGCGACGGATGTCTTGGATTCTGGTTCTGGCGTTTCTCGTGAGCCCGATTGCCCGTGCGGACGATCTGGTGCTTCCCGAAGCCCCGCTGTCGCTTTCGGATGCGACGCGGCGCGCCCTCGAGCGCAACACGACGCTCGCCGTCGAGAGGGAGACCTATTCGCAGTTCGAATCGGCGGTCACGGGCGCCAAGGGCGCCTACGATCTGCTCTGGAACGCCGACGCTCGGTACCGGGACTTCCGGCTTCCCGTGAACTCGGCGTTCTCCGGCGCGCCGGACGGTCAGCTCGCTCCGCACGACCACACCCTCGACCTTTCGACCTCCTTCACGCAGCTTCTTCCGACCGGAGGCACCGTCTCGCTCTTCACCAACTGGGGACGGTCGATGACGAACAACGTATTTACGCTCCTCTCGCCGTCGTACCAGACCGGCGCCGGCCTCGCTTTGACGCAGCCTCTTCTGCGCAATCTCTTCATGGACCCGGCGCGGGAGGGGATTCTGGTGGCGTCGGCCGACCGGAGCGCCTCGCATGCGCGCCTCGAGCGCACGATCTCCGATACGGTCACCGAGGTCGACTCGGTGTACTGGGACCTGGTCAGCGCGCGCCGCAACGTGGCGTCGATCCAGGAATCGGTGACTCTCGCCGAACAGCAGCTCTCGGAGACGAAGAGCCGTGTGGAAGCCGGTGTTCTCGGCGAGACCGACATCGCGCAGCCCACGGCCGAGCGCGAACGGCGCCTGGGCAACCTGGCGCTCGCCATGCAGGCGGTCGTCCGGGCCGAGAACCGATTGAAGCGCCTGGTCCTCGGCGATCCCACCGATCCGCTTTGGGGCAACCGCATCGTGCCGTCCGACGACCCGGAGATGCCTCTTCTCGAGAGACCGACGACCGAGACGTCACTCGACACGGCGTTTGCGAAGCGTCCCGAGATCGCCGAGGCCGAAGCCGTGAAAGAACGCGCCGACGTCGAGGTCGAGGCGCGCAAGAGCGACAAGCTTCCGCAGCTGAACCTCGTGGGCGGTTACCAGCGGCGCGGTCTCGCAGGCTCTGCCAATCCCGACGCCGAGAGCTTCAACGGCGGTCCGATCGTCATTCCGCCGCCGCTGCTCGGCGCGACCGGCCGGTCGTACGGAACGATCTCGGAGAACCAGTTCCCCGACGGATCCGTCGGACTGTCCTTCTCGTTCCCGATCCAGAACCGCACCGCGAAGGCGAACCTCGCGATCGCGCATTCGCGACTCCAGCAGGCCAACGTCAATATCACCGCGAACCGGCAGCAAGTGGAATCCGAGGTGCGGGACGCGCTCGTGGCACTCGAAGCCGCGCACCGTCGGATCGAAGCGGCACGCGCGGGTCTCTCGGCGGCCGAGACGCAGCTTTATGCCGAACAGGAGCGGTTCAACGTCGGCCTGTCGACCAACTTCCTCGTTCTGACCCGCCAGAACGACCTGACGGTCGCCCGGGTCACGCTGACCGAGGCGCTCACCGCCTATCGCCAGGCGGCGACGGAGCTCGCGAGGGCGACGGGGACGCTTCTGGAGAGTCGGCAGATTTCCGTTGCGGGGTCGGAATCGGCGCAACCGTCCGGCAAACCGTCCTGATGCCGGCGGCCGCGGTGCACACGGCCGGCGCAGAGCCGGCCGTCGTCTCGCGCTGGCCGGTCTCGCCGGAATCGGAGGAGCCGCCCTCGTGACACTGCGTTCGACGAACTGGCTCGCCTCGCTCGGGGGTCGGCCTGCGGGTGACCGACTGGAGCGTATGCAGCGCTCGCCGCAATGGGCGGGCGGACGCTTCCACAACGCCGTTCCAACGCGCACCCTCGCGGCGCGCGACCTGCCGTCGACCGTGCGCATGCAGGTGACGGGGAAGGAGGTGCGGTACCCGACCCATCTGATTCCCGTGGTGCGGCTCTCGAAGGACGCCTTCGCGGATCCTCCGGCGTCCGGCCTGCGCGTGACGTGGCTCGGTCACGCGACCGCGCTCGTCGAGATCGACGGGGCGCGCGTGCTGACGGACCCCGTCTGGAGCGAGCGCGTCTCGCCGTCGGCGCTCGTCGGCCCGAGGCGTTTCTTCCCGCCGCCGCTTCCTCTCGAGGAGCTGCCTCCGATCGACGCCGTCGTCGTCTCGCACGACCACTACGACCACCTCGACATGGCGACCATCCGGGCGCTCTCGGCGCGCGGCGGCGCGTTTTACGTCCCGCTCGGCGTCGGCGCGCACCTGGAGAAGTGGGGCGTTCCCGCGGAGCGCATCCACGAGCTCGACTGGACCGAATCGGCGCCCGTCGGGCCGCTGACCCTCACGCTCGCGCCCGCCCGCCACTTCTCGGGACGCTCTCTCAAGGACCGCGACCGCACGCTGTGGGGCTCGTGGGTTCTCGCGGGTCCCCGCCACCGCGTCTTCTACAGCGGGGACACGGGAGACTTCGACGGGTTCGCCGCGATCGGAGCCGCCTACGGACCGTTCGATGCGACCCTGATGAGCGCCGGCGCGTACAGCCCGGCGTGGCCGGCGATCCACATCTTCCCGGAAGAGCTGGTGCGCGCGCACCAGGATCTGCGAGGCGGACTCCTCATCCCGGTGCACTGGGGCACGTTCAATCTCGCGTTCCACGACTGGAACGATCCCGTTCGGCGCATCACGGCCGAGGCCGCGCGGCGCGGGATCGTCGTCGCCGTTCCCAGGCCCGGCCAGGTCGTCGAGCCGTCGAGCCCTCCGCCCGAGGATCCCTGGTGGGGGACGCCCTGAGCGCAGCCCGGCGCATCCGGCGAATCGCGTGTTCCTCATCGCGCGTATATTGCGGTCGGAGGTTTCATGATCCAGGTTCGACGCTCGGGTGACCGCGGCCACTTCGATCACGGGTGGCTGGACACGCGCCACACCTTTTCCTTCGCCGACTACCACGATCCGCGCTTCATGGGGTTTCGGAGTCTGCGCGTCTTGAACGAGGACCGCGTGGCTCCCGGCCAGGGCTTCGGCACGCACGGACACAGGGACATGGAGATCGTTTCGTACGTCCTGGAAGGCGCGCTGGCCCATCGCGACAGCATGGGCAACGGTTCGACGATCGTGCCGGGAGACGTCCAGTACATGAGCGCCGGGACGGGAGTGCGGCACAGCGAGTTCAACGCTTCGCAGACGGAGCCCGTCCACTTCGTGCAGATCTGGATCGAGCCCGACGCGGCCGACCAGCCGCCCCGCTACGGCCAGAAGCGATTCGACGACGCAGCGAAGGCCGGGCGCCTCGCTCTCGTGGCCTCGGCCTCGGGATCCGACGGCTCGATCCCGATCCGGTCCGACGTCAATCTCTACACGTCGCTGCTGAAGCCCGGCGAGTCCGCAGCCCTTTCGATCTCTCCCGGCCGGCACCTCTGGGTCCAGGCGCTCAAAGGCGCGCTCGACGTCAACGGGAACCGCATCACGGAAGGCGACGGACTGGCGGCGTCGCGAGAGACGGAGTTCCAGTTCAAGGTCGCGGGCGAATCGCCGGCCGAATTCCTGGTCTTCGACCTGGCGTAAGAGGGACTCGCCCTCGTCCCCTATGGCGCGGTGAGAAGAGCGGTCTGATCCGCCGGACCTTCCTCGTCGACCTCGATGTCCGTCACCGGGTGGATTTCCCACGCCGTGTTGCGTGTGATTCCGGGGTTCGGCAGCGGCGCCGTGTTCGCCGCGCGGTTGGCCGCCTCGAAGTCGAACAGCAGCCAGCCCGTGACGATGATCGGCTGGTGCAGGTATTTCGCCCTCAGGCCCCGTGTGGTCCAGTCCTGTCCCTGCCTGGCCATGATCGCGCGCCAGCGGGGCGTGACGACGGCGAAGACGCGATGCCCGGGATCGGGCGTGCTGCCGTCGGCAGCGAGCTCGATCACCGTGTTCTGTTCGGCCGGATCCTGGGAGTGGCAGTTGGAGCTGCCGGGTCCGCCGTCGCGCACGACCATCACATAACCGGCGATCGCGACGGCGGTGCCGTTGTCGAAACGCTGCGTGTCGTCGCCGGGCTCCTCGAGCGACTCCATCGTCACCGTGTCGTCGATGTCGTCGTCGGACGGCGAAGTCATCCGCGCCTTCTGGATGTTGAGATCGCGGACCTTCGCCTTGGTGGCGTCTCCTTCGGGCGGACAACCCCCGGCCGCCTGGGCGAGCACGGCGAGGGTAGCCGAAAGGAAGATGCCGGCGGCGGCGGCGAGGGCCTTCATGGCGAGTCTGCAGCCTAACAGAAGCTCTCGAAGCGACGGTGTGTCAAGCTCCCGCCCGTGAATCCTGTGTCCCCGGCGGGCGAGACGGCGGCACGAGTGGAGGAGTCCCCTGCGCGATGGAGGGCCCTGGTCTTCATCGCGACGGCGGAGCTGCTGGGCATGTCGTTGTGGTTCTCGGGCTCGGCGGTCGCGCCCGCGCTCAGGGTCGAATGGCGCCTCTCCGAGTCCGGAGCCACGTGGCTGACGCTCGCGGTGCAGCTCGGTTTCGTCGCGGGAACGCTCGTCAGCGCCTTCGCGAACCTGCCGGACGTCTTCTCGACCCGACGGCTCTTCGCCGCGTCGGCGTGCCTGGGCGCCGCCGCCAACGCGTCCCTCGCGATGTTCGCGCGCGGGCCGGCGTCGGGAATTCCGCTGCGCTTCCTGACCGGCTTCTTCCTGGCCGGCGTCTATCCCCCGGGCATGAAGATCCTGGCAAGCTGGTTTCGCCGCGGCCGCGGAATGGCACTGGGAGTTCTCATCGGTTCGCTCACTCTCGGCAAGGCGCTCCCGTACCTCGTCAACGCGATCGGGGCCGCGTCCTGGCGGACCAACGTACTCGCCGTCTCGGTCCTGGCCGTCCTCGGCGGCCTGGTCGTTCTCTTCTTCGTGGGCGACGGCCCGTACGGCGCGGCAAGCGCCCGCTTCGATCCATCCCAGGTCGCGAAGGTCTTCCGCAACCGCGGCGTGCGCCTCGCCGACTTCGGCTATTTCGGCCACATGTGGGAGCTCTACGCGATGTGGGCCTGGGTCCCCGTCTTCCTGCGCCAGAGCTTCGCCGCCGGAGGACATCCGTCGAGGCTCGCAGAGGCCTCGTCCTTCCTGGTGATCGGGTCGGGGGCGATCGGCTGCGTCGCCGGGGGCCTGGCCGCCGACCGCGCCGGCCGTACGGCGGTCACCTCGGTCGCGATGGCCGCCAGCGGGACCTGCTGTTTGGTCATCGGACTTCTCTTCGGCGCCAGCCCGGGAGTGCTGCTCGCCGTGGCCGCGATCTGGGGAGTCACCGTCATCGCCGACTCGGCGCAGTTCTCGGCGTGCGTGACGGAGCTGTCCGACCCGCGTTACATGGGGACCGCTCTGACGATCCAGACCTGCATTGGTTTCCTGCTGACCACGGTCTCGATCGAGCTCGTCCCGCGCCTCGTCGACGTGGTCGGATGGCGATGGGCGTTCGCGTGCCTGGCGCCGGGGCCGTTCCTCGGAGTCCTCGCGATGCAGCGCCTCCGGCGGTTGCCGGAGGCGGAAAAGCTCGCGGGGGGAAAGCGGTGACGATCTAAGGGAAGAAGGTCCTCACCAGGAAGGTCGCCATCTGTTGTCTCAAGACGGAGTTGCCGGGGCAGTAGAGCAGCGGCGAGAGCTGGCAGCCGCCGGTGATGCCCCGGTTGTAGAGATCTTCAATGAAATCGGCGCCGAAGGACCCCACCGGGACGTCGCCGAAGATGCCGACGGCGGTGGGCGGCGTGTAGGAAGAGCCCTCGGACGTCTTGAGCAGGAAGATGGCCATCTGCGCGCGCGTGACGGAGGAGTCGGGGCAGTAGTTGCCGCCGCCGCAACCTCCCGTGATGCCTTCGGCCGACAGCTGCTCGACCCAGTCGGTGAAGAGACCGGGGCACGGAACGTCGGTGAAGACGCCCGTGCAGGCTGGCGGCGTATAGGCGGATCCGTGCTCGGACTTCAGCAGGAACACCGCCATCTGGTCGCGTTGGACGGGAGAGGTCGGACAGTAATCGCTTCCGCCGCACCCTCCGGTGATCCCTGCGGTGGCGATCGTGATGATGTCGTCGTGGAAGGGCGAAAGGAACGGCACATCCGCGAACTCGACCGAGAGGGTGTGGGAGGCGGACGTCGCGGTGTCGCAGGAGTCGGTCACGACGACGTCGTAGTCACCCGCATCTGTGAAGCCCCCGGGCCCGATCGTTAGAATTGAGGTCTGCGCTCCCGAAATCGGTCCGCCATCGGCCAGAGGCGTTCCGTTCCACCTCCACTGATACGTCAGGGGACCGTAACCCGAAGCTCCGGCTCGGAGGCTCACGGAGGATCCGACGAGCACGGAGTATGGGCCGCTGACGAAGGCGCTCACCCGACTGTTGCGAAACGCGGCGATCCCGTCCGGCCCGATCGCGGCGAGTCCCTGAGCGCCGCTGTCCTCGAAGTCGGCGGTCGTCACGAACGATGCCGAGACGTCGGTCGAGAGCGGAAGCGGGGACTGGAAGTGGCCGTTTCCGAGACCGAGGAAGACGAGGATTCCCCCGTTGCTCAGGGCGGCGAAATCTGCATTGGCGTCGGAGTCGTAGTAGCCGGTGGCCAGACTCTGCGCGGGACTCTGGAGCGCGATCGTCGTCGGGGAACCGAAGGTTCCGTTGTCGTTGCCGGGGTAGAGGCTCACGCTGGCCGATCCGGCGGAGACCAGAAGGTCCAGGCCGCTCCCGGCGAAGTCGCCGGTCGCGATGGTGGCCACGACACCCGGAGTCGGGATGGTCGTCGTCGCGAAGAACGTGCCGTCACCGTTGTTCAGCATGACTTGCACGCTTCCGTTCATGGAGATCGCGAGGTCGTCGGTAGCGGGGTGGCCGGGCTGAGGAAAGCCGAGGGTGAAATCCGCGGGAAGCAGGAAATAGACGTCGGACGGGACGGGGGTTTGAAGGGGAGGCTGGAAGGTGCCGTCGCCGTTGCCCAGGAGGAGCACGATGTTGCCGAATCCGCAGCAACCCTGTCCGATGACGACGTCGCTTCCGTTGATGCCGTCGAAATTCCCGGTGGCGATGGGGCCGAGCTGAGACCCATTGAAGATCGAGACGGGGGGCTGAAACGTTCCGTCGCCGTTACCGCGGAACAGGAGAACGTCGCTGAAGGTCGTGACGACGAGGCTCGCAATGGAATCTCCGAAGAAATCTCCGGCCGCGACCCCGACCGGCTGATTGAAGTTCGGCATGTCGAGCGCTCCCGTCTGCGCGAAGCGCCCGCCGGGCTGCCCTTCGATGACGAGCACCTGGTTTCCGTAGACCCAGGCGAAGTCGAGCAGTCCGTCCCCGTTCCAGTCGCCTCGGGCGAAGCTCAGGCTCTGATATCCCGGGCCCTCGAGCGGCGAGTTCGGTACCGCCAGGAGATTGCCATCCGGCGCGTCGCGGAGGACCGAGATCGTTCCGCCGGCCGTCACGACGTCCGGCAGGGAATCGCCGTCGAGATCGGCCAGAGCGATCGCCGAAGCGCCTGCGGACGAATAGACCTCGCCCGGAGCGAACGAACCGTCGCCGAGCCCGCGCAGGACCGACACTTCGTTTCCGTTGCCGTTGTAGAAGTCGTTGAACTCGGCCGCGGCGAGATCGGGAATGCCATCCTGGTCGAGGTCGCCCACGGCCAGTGCCCCGGCCGCGATGCCGGCAGAGTACTGGAGCGCCGCCTGAAACCCGCCGGCGCCGTCGCCGAGAAGAATCGAAACGAACATTCCACTTCCCACCGCGATATCGAGATGTCCGTCGTCGTTGAAATCCGCCGCGACGATGCCTCCGAGCGAGGCTCCCGCGATGAAGCTCGAGGCGGCTCCAAACGTACCGTCTCCGACTCCCGGAAGGACCTCCACGACTCCGGCGCTGCCGGTTGAGAACGCGATATCGAGGTGGCCGTCGCCGTTGAAGTCCCCCGAGGTCATCGAGACGACCGGAGGCAGCGAAACAGTGTGAAGGGGAGCTCCGAAGGTTCCGTTTCCATTGCCTGGAAACAGCGCAATGTCGTCGGAGTAGAAGGAGCCCAGCGCGACGTCCCACGTGCCGTTTGCGTCGAACTTGCCGACGACCATCGATGAAATGCTGTAATTGTCGGCAGCATAGAACACCGGCGCATCAAACGTTCCGTCTCCGTGCCCCAGCAGGACGTAAATGCCGTTATACGTCGCCGCGATGACGTCGGTGGTGCCGTTGCCGCGAAGGTCGACCGCCGCGATCGCCACCGGATCATCGTTCAGAGGGGTGACGATCGGCGCTTCGAGCCCGCCGTTTCCGTCATTGAGGAGGATCGCGACGCCGCGAGGGTTGACGTTCGCCGCGGCAATGTCGGGCCGCGTGTCGCCGTTGAAGTCGCCGGCGGCGACGGCGCGCGCGTTGCCGCCGGTCGAATAGGACGCCGCCTCGATGAAGAGTGTCGGACTGCAGACCTGAGCCTCCACCCTGGAGGCGGTCAACGCAAACAGAACGCCGAGGCCGGCGGACCCCCATCGAGCCAGGACCGTACGTGCCGCGATCATGCGCATCCTCCTGCCCGCTTTGTATCGACGGTAAACCTGGCCGAGTCTACGCCGGATTCGATTGAGGGGGAACCGTGTATTTGACGCTCACGGCGCGAGTTGAAATGCTACCCGGCCCATGTTTCTCGGCCACTTCGGTCTCGGACTGGTGGGCAAACGCGTTGCGCCCACCGTCTCCCTGGGAACTCTGTTTCTCGCGGTGCAGTGGGCGGATCTTCTCTTCTTCATCCTCGCTGTACTCGGAGTCGAGCATTTCCGGATCGATCCGGGGGCGACGCGCGTCACGCCGGTGGACTTCTACGATTATCCGATCAGCCACAGCCTCGCGTGGCTGATCGTCTGGGGAATCGTGGTGGGAGGTCTCTATCTCGTTG
>JBKOVK010000245.1:0-24267 GCA_046724475.1 Acidobacteriota bacterium
AAGATGTCATGCGGTATTAGCTCGAGTTTCCCCGAGGTATTCCCCACTTCCGGGCAGGTTACCCACGTGTTACTCACCCGTCCGCCACTCGACTGGAAGGAGTTGCCCCCTTCCGCCTCGTTCGACTTGCATGTGTTAAGCACGCCGCCAGCGTTCATTCTGAGCCAGGATCAAACTCTCCACTTAAAAGTGTTCGCACGACCGGGGCTTTCGGCCCCGACCGGTTGATGCGAGTTAATCCTGTTGTGTGTTTCTGAAAACTCTGGTTTTTCCAAAAAACCAGGAAAAAGACGTCTGGCACGCTCTACTCAGTTTTCAAGGAACCGTGCCCCCGGGGATTCCCACCACCGGACGCCGCGCCGTACCTCCGGCGCGACCAAAGGACCCATCTTTGAGACGGATCGATCAGTATACGGATTTTTTGGGCTCTGTCAATCAATATTATTCGAGGGTCGCCGGCTCTCCGGAGACGGACGACTCCGCCGAAATCGAGCCCTTGGAAAGAACCAACCCTTGCGGGGAACGGGAATATAGGTTTCCGGAAGGGGTCTGTCAAGACAATTCGAAAAAACGCGAAAAGGCGCATAAACAGGACCTTTTCGCTGCGTCCGGCTGCACAGAAAACGGTGCAGTCTTCAGGCCTTCTTCGGCAGGCTCGCGAGGACCCGGGCGACCGCCTCGGGGTAGGCCTTGTGCTCCTCTTCCAGGATCCGGGCCGAGAGGGTCTCCTCGGTGTCTCCCGGCAGGACCGGGACTCGCCGCTGGAGCACGATGGGGCCGGTATCGGTCCCTTCGTCGACGAAATGGACCGTGCAGCCGGCTTCCCGCTCCCCCGCCTCGAGAGCCCGGCGCTGGACATGGAGACCGGGGTACTTGGGCAGCAGCGCCGGGTGAATGTTGAGAATGCGCCCCCGGTAGCGCTCGACAAACCGAGGCGAGAGCACGCGCATGTAGCCGGCGAGCAGGACCAGATCCGTCTGGAACGCGTCGAGGATCTTCAACACCTTCTCCTCGTGCTCGTGCCGGGTCAGCCCGTCACGGGGAATCGGGAAGGCGTTCAAGCCGCGCTCGACGGCGCGGTTCAGACCGGGCGCGTCGGCCACGTCGGAGATGACCGCGACGATCGCGGCGTCGGGGATGCGGCCGTCGGCAATCGCATCGCAGATCGCGACGAAATTCGAGCCTCGGCCCGAGAGCAGGACGGCGAGTCGGCGCTTCATGGTTCGGCGGCGCGTCCGGGGGCAGAATACACACAAATGAGAGCGCGCGCCGTCACGCCGTCCACCGCCGGACCGGCGGTGGCCGCGGCGCTCGCCTTCACCGGCGCCGCCTCGCTCGCGGGGTTGCTGTGGATCCCTATGGACCTCTATGACGAACCCGCGCTGGCGGTGGGCGGACGGATCGTTCGCGCGGGAGGACTTCCGTATCTCGACTTCTATACCCACTATGGGCCGCTCGGTTACAGCCTCATGGCCCTCTTTCTGGGACTCGGCAATCCGGGAATCGCCTATCGCCTCGCGCAAGCGTCCGCTCTCGCAGCGGTCGCGGTTCCTCTCTATTTCGTGGCGCGGCGAATCTCCTCGACCCGGGCCGTGGCGGCCGCTCTCATCTCCCTCGTTCTCCTCGCCTTTTCCGCGGCGATCGTCTCCACGCACTTTTTCGGATTTGCTCTGGCGGTCCTCGCGCTGGAGCTCCTGGCCCTCGGCGAGCTCGCCATAGAGCCGCGATCGCGCGACCGGCTGTGGCTTGCCGCGGGTGCGGCGGCGGGCCTTTCGGGACTCGTGCGCCCGGCATTCGCCGTGTATTCGGCGGCTGCCGTGCTCGGGTTCGTTCTCGCTACGAGCCGATCACCCGGATGCGCGCGCCGGCTCGCGCGATTCTGCCTCGGCGCCGTGGTGGTCGCCGGCCTCGCCTGGCTTCTGCTCTACCGCGCGATCCCTCCGGCGGACGCCTGGTTCGCCACGATCGTGCTGCCGGCCCGCCTGACAGGCGGAGCCGCGCGCTTCCTGTCGTCCGCGCTGCTGCCGCCGTCCGTCGGCGCCTCGCCGCAAAAGATCTTCGGCTCGCTACACCTCGCGGTTCTCTTTCTGCTCGTCACACTCGCGGCGCTGCGTTCCCCCGAGCGGCGAGCGCGCGTGGCGTCCGTGGCCGGAGCGGTCATCGCCGCGGCGACGCCGAGCCTGCTCGCTTCCGCTTCCGCGCCGGGGACCATCGCTGGGCTCATCGCGGCCGCGCTCCTCGCGTCCGCGGTCCTGAGCTACTACTTTGCGTCTCCGAGCCTCTCGAGCGCTGCCTTGCGGATCTCCGCGCTGGCCGGCCTCGCCTCCGTCGCCTTTCTCCACTACGCGATGGCGCGCGGCGATCAGGCCCACGTGACGGCGGCCCTGGCCCTGGCCGTCGCCGCCGCGGCTGCCGTGCTACCGGCTCTCACTCGCCGAGGGCGCGCCGCCGCCATCGCCCTGCTCGCCGTCGCGATCCTCCCGACGCTGATGGGCGCGCCTCCATACCCCGCCTACTGGATCGGCCGGGAGCCGGGGGGCGCCTGGGCTTCGACGGCGACCGGGCTCGCTTCCCGTTTTCCCGCGTCGCGATTCCCGGCGGACGCGGTCGCGGCCGCGCGAAAGGCGGATGGCGACGCCTCCCCGTCCAGCCGCTTCGTCGCCCTCGCGACCGATCACTCACGAACCGAGGGCAGCGCGATCGTTCTCTTCCTGCTCTCGTCGCGGCTTCCGTACACCCGCTGGTACGCCTACGACCCCGGAGTCCAGAGCACGCCGTTCGTCCAGCGGCAGATGGAGGACGAGCTGCGGCGATCGGGAAGCGCAACCGCGGTCACCTGGAAGAGCGAGAGCTTCGCGGGCGTGCCGGAAGCGGATCCGCCGCGTACGGAGTTGGATCGTGAGCTCCGCCGCCTCTATCCGCGAGTGGCCGAGAGGTTCGGAGTCCTGGAGGTGCGGGAGAATCGCTAGGGCGCGGGCTCGATGACCACGCGCCGGGAACCGCCCGCCTTGACGTTGCCGATGGCGAACCAGCGCTGGCCGGCGCCCTTCCAGAGGTCCGCCACGCGCGCGAGGTCCGCCGCGCCGACGAAGACGACCATGCCGATGCCCATGTTGAACACGCGGTGCATCTCTTCGAAGGAAACGTCGCCCTCGCGCCCGATCACGTCGAAGACCGCGGGCACAGGCCACGCTCCCGACTTGATGCGCACGTCAAGCCCCTCGGGAAGCACCCGGGGGATGTTGTCGTAGAAGCCTCCGCCCGTCAGGTGCGCCATTCCATGGACGAGTCCCTCGTCGAGAAGGGGCTCGAGCGCGCGCAAATACGACAAGTGCGGGTCGAGGAGGACGTCACCGACGGCGCGGCCTCCGAGCTCCTCCAGCCGATCCTGCGGCTTTCGGCCCATCGTCTCGAAGAAGACCTTGCGCGCGAGCGTGTACCCGTTGGTCTGGAGACCCACCGAGGGAAGCCCCAGAGCGACGTCTCCCGCCTCGATGCGGGAGCCGTCGAGGATCTTCTCGCGCTCCACGACTCCCACGATCGTGCCCGCGACGTCGTATTCGCCGGCGGCGTAGAAGCCCGGCATCTCGGCGGTCTCGCCGCCCAGAAGGGCCGTTCCGTTTTCCTTGCACGCGCGGGCGATTCCCTCGATCACGCCTTCGATGACGCCCGGCTCGACCTTGCCCGTCGCGATGTAGTCCAGGAAAAAAAGCGGGCGCGCGCCCTGGACCAGGATGTCGTTGACGCAGTGGTTGACGAGATCCGCACCGCAGGTGTCGTGGCGGCCCATCTCGATGGCGATCTTGAGCTTCGTGCCGACGCCGTCCGTCGACGCCACCAGGACCGGCTCGCGATACTTCGAGAAATCGGGCCGGAAGAGACCGCCGAAGCCGCCGACGTCGCCGAGGACACCCGGCGTGAACGTCGAGCGGATCGCGGCTTTCGCGCGGGCGAGCGCGGCGGCTTTGGCGTCGATGTCGACGCCCGCGTCGGCGTACCGGGAGGTCATCGGCGGAGGCGGATTATATCGGCCGCGCCGGGAGGAATGCGGACACGGGACGCCCCGGAACGCGGCAGGCATCGGCCATGTACGAGACGATGTAGGCGCGCCGCAGGTTCGGGCTGCTGTTCACGGCGCTGCCGTGGATCAGCCAGCTCGAGAAAAAGATGACGTCGCCGGCGTGCGCGGGCAGCGACACGAGGCTCTCGGGCGACACCTGGTCGGGGTCGATCCGCAGGTCGTTGAGGTCGTTGAGCGACGGCACGAATCGAGTGACGCTTCCGAGCGCGAAAGTCTTGAGCGCGGCGAACGCCTTTTCACGGGTCGTCTGCGGATTGTCACCCGTGCCGGTCAGGGAGGTGGCCCGCCGCAACGACCGCGTGACGAAGTCGGGCAGCTTCCGGCCTCCGACGAGAATGGTGTGCTCGGTCGCGCCGCGGTGGCTCCCCGGAACGACCTGGAGGCACCCCGCTTCCTGCGGAGCGTCGTCGAGGGCGATCCAGGCCGACAGCGCGAGATCCGGCCGGTCGATGTCCCAGTAGGCCGCGTCCTGGTGATAGTGCACGACGGCGCCCGCGAGCGGGCTCTTGACGATGACGACGTCGCGGAAGATGCGCGACGGTCCGAGCAGGTCCTCGACCGCCTCCGCCACCGTCGAGTGCTGCGCGATTCCCCGGAAGACGTCGTCGCGCTCGGCCAGCTGAGGGATCTTGCAGTGGATCGGATCCCCGGACTCGCCGTAGCGGAAGATCGCGCCCGAGCCGGCGTCCTCCATGCATGTCTCCGTGCGCCGGCGACACGTGGCCAGCGCCTCCTCGGACAGGACTCTCTCGCGCTTAACGAAGCCGTCTCTTCGAAACGCGTTCCGTTCTTCGGCCGTCAGCACGGCGACTCCTCCGGCCGGACCGCGACCACGCGCATGTTGGAAGTCAGACGAAAGAGCTTGCCGAAGGCGTCCAGGGCCGAGAAGACCGCGAGCGGCACGAAGCGAGGAGGATGCGGGCGCAGCCAGCGAGCCCAGGCCGAATGCCCGGCCTCCGCCGCCCGGTGATGCACCGACTGGATCCAGAAATTGGGGCTCGCGAGCGAGTCCACGCGAGTCACTCGGAGGCCCGCGCTCCGAAGCAGCGCCGGCAGCGAACGGTCGTTGAACAGGTGGAAATGACGGGGAATATGGTACCCCCCCCAGTACCGCTTCGAAAACAGGCGGTGATCCCAGGATCGGGTGTTGGGGGTCTCGATCACGACGGCGCCTCCGGGACGGAGCAGCGACCGGAGGCGCTCGACCATGCGACGGGGATCCGGGACGTGTTCGATTACCTGCTGCAGGACGATCAGCGCGAACGTCCCCTCCGGCAGATCTGCGTCCTCGAAACGTCCGAGCAAAACCCGGAATCCGTGTCGCCGCGCAGCCTCGACCGCACGGGCGTCGAGCTCAACCCCGTAAAGACGCTCGCGAGCGACTCCGCGGGCGTGGAGGATCCGCAGGAGGCGGCCGTCACCGCATCCGACGTCGAGGACGTTTCCGTCGCGGGGCGCCGCCGCGAGGTACGCCCCCGCCGACCGGCGATCCAGCCATTCCTTGACGCGGTAGCCGATCGAGGGCGTCGCGTCGAAGTCGTAGGCGTAGTAGTTCGAGGGATAGATGACCGACAGCGCGGACTCGTCGGGCCTCGGAGACAGCGAGACGACGTCGCAGGTCGGACACAAGCGGAAGGTCCATTCCATGTCGCCGGTGCTCGCGTACTCGAAATCCGGACCCCGCGCGTGTTCGACCGAGGGCTCCCGGCCGCAGATCGGACAATGCGCGGCGACCGTGCGCACCGAGCTCATCGTGTCGAAAACGGACGCAGGCTGCCGCGGGTGTCGTCGTAGAGGTAGAGCCGGCGGTCCGGCGCCAGACCCGCCAGCTCCGAATCGCGTGAGCCGAGGTCGTGGACGACCCAGACCGGAGCGGCCGCGAGATCGGGCGGGTTCTGAACGAAGCTGCTGTTGACGCTGCTGACCGGCGTATAGCGCACGAACACGATCGCCTTCGACGGCAACTCCCGGACTTTCGTCTCGAATCTCGTCTGGAGGGCCAGCTCGTTTCTCCTCCTCTCGCGCGCCTCGACGACGTCCGCGATGCTCACGACCAGGAGGAGCGCCCCCATCGCCGCGATTCCCATCGAGCGCCATCCTCCACGGCGCTCGCCGGAGGGCGCTCGCGCGGGCAGCGCCTGCAGGACCGACGCAGCCGCGCCGCAAAGACCCAGCGCCGTCGCGAAGGAGAGCAGGGGCTGAAGCTCCAGATAGTACGGAGTCCACGCCGGGTTATGCGCGAAGAAGAGGTATCCGACAAAGAGGCAGACCGCGGACACGAGGGCGAACGCCGCTTCTTTTCCGAAGTCGAGAGCTCCCAGGATCGCGAAGAGGCCGAGCCCCTCGCGTCCGCCACTCCACTGATTGAGCCCGATCGTGTACGCGCGGCGGAGCGCCGTATCGGGAAGCGCGGCGACCGTGTGCTCCGCGTGCAGGCGCCGGTACTGCGCCTCGAACGGAGCGAACGCTTCGGGAACCGGCCGCAGCGGCGGGTCGGGACGCACGCCGAAGCCCGTCCACTCGTACGGGAAGTAGACCGTGGAGTACTGCCGGTAAGGGCTCAGGCGCCAGTCCCCGGTGGTGCCCGCGTTCCAGACGGGCAGGAGAAGAAGACAGAGGCCGCCCACGCCGACGGCAATTCCAAGCTCGCGCCAGGCTCCGCGCGCGAGAACACGGCGGAGGAAGACGAACGCGATCGGGACGGTCAGGGCGAACATCGTCATCGGCCGCGTGATCGCGCCCCAGCCGACGCAGAGGGCGAGAACGGCGATCCAGGCTCGCCCGCCTCCATCCAGCCAGCGGCGGAGTGCCCAGAGCCCGACCAGCCAAAGAGCGAGGGTGGTGTTCTCCGAAAGGTAGGAGGCGCGGTACCAGAACGTGCCGGGCGCCGAGGTCCAGAGCAGGAACGTCACGAGCGCGACCGGCCCGCCCGCGATCCGCCGCGCGTGGGCGAAGATCAGCGCGCCCGAGAGGGCGTTCAGCAGGATCGGCACGAGGGCCGGCATTCCCAGCCACGCGCCGGGAACCAGCAGCAGCGAGTGGCCGGGTGGGTACTTGGAAGCCAGGAACGGCGTCACAAAGACGTGCAGCTGCTCGAAGAAATCGGGCAGGGGCCGGCCCGGAGCGGTCCACCTTCCCGACGCGAAGATCGAGGACTGGAGGACGTAGGCCGCCTCGTCGTGCACGACGGCGGCGGGCCGAGCCGATCCCCAGACGTACGCGACGACCAGGCCACCGACGACGCCGCACACGACGACGGGGACGCGGCCCTGGAGCGCGCGCCATTCCGGCATGCGGGGCCGCGGACGCAGCGGTCCGGGCAGCGCGAGAAACAGCGCGAGAATCGGCAACGAAAGGGGAACGCGGCCGGTCACGACCCAAAGGCAAGCTGCCAGGGCCGCGGCGAAACCGAGTGTGGCCGCCGCGACACGCAGGCCCGATGCGCCCGCCGAAGCCGGCGCCGCGAGCGGGCTCCGGGTGCGGATCAGGAGCGTGAAGCTGACGAGCAGCAAGAGCGGAACGAACTCGGTCATGCCGGGCGCGTCAATCGGTTCGGCAGAGAACCTGATACTGGGCACCCGCCGGAATCGCGGTGAGGAGCGGCTCGAGGAAGCGGAGGCCGCGCAGGAAACCCGGGAACAGAAAGAGGTGGTCAGTGCGGAGGATCGAGAAGCCGGCCGCCTTCAGCATGTACCGCGCCTCGGTGGCCGCGAGGGGCCGCGTCCCGCGGTCGAACGGAATCCGGCTCATCACCAGGCGCGTGCCCGGATTCCAGGCGTTGTTTTCCCACAGCGCGAGACATCCTCCCGGCCGAAGGCTGCGGCGCAGAAAGAGAAGCTCGCCGTGGCGGTCCTCCGGCGCGATGTGATGGAAGACGCCGTTGCAGAACGCCAGGTCGAAGGAACCCTCGGATACGGCCTCATCGCGCGGAATGAATCGAATCCGGTCGTCGGCGTTCCGCGCTCGCGCCGCCTCGAGCAGGCCGGAGGACTTCTCGACGCCGAGCACCCGACGGGCGCCGAGAATCTCGAGAAAGAGCGGAGCCGATGAGCCATGCCCGCAGCCGTAGTCGAGGACCGAGGCGGGACGCTCTTCCATGTCGCGGAGCCGCCGCGCGAGCCACTCGATCCGGCGGCGCGCGAAGTAGACGGCGCTCTCCCCCGATACCCGGAGGCCCTGGTTGAGGACGTCGTCGTAGTCGTCCCGGTGGGCGTCGAACGGGGAGTCGCCGGATCCGCCCACGGAGCCGGTTCCCGACGGCTCGGCGCTCACTTTCGCCGCATTCCGAGGATGCTCAGGAAGAAGCTCGAGAGCACCGTCTGGAAGCCGAGGACCGTCAACGTGACGCCGGGAATGACCCAGCGCATCGTCCGGCTGTAGTCGAGCGCGCCCCAGCCCGCGCTGCGCCACTGCAGGATCGCGGCGACGAGCAGCAGCAGTCCTCCCGCGGTGGTCAGGGCGCCGGCGATCACCCCGCGCTCGAGGTTGACCATGCGGAAAAAGCGCGTCACCCGCGGGTCCTCCGGAAGAAGTCCCTCGCTGATCGCGAACGACTTCGTGAAGAGGGCGAAGAGAAGGGATTGGTAGCCGCAGACGATGGCGAGGCTCGCGAAGAGAAGCGTGTGCGCGTCGAACGCGACATGCCCGATCCGCAGGCCCGGCATCACCAGAGCGAATCCCAGGAGCCCCAGGGCCACCAGGATCGCTCCCGGAATCACGAAAAGCCAGCGCGGGCTGTAGAGAAGGAAGAAGCGCAGCGTGCGCCAGCCGTCGCGGAACGTCTTCAAGTGCGGCCGGTGGGACTTGCGCCCGTCCGGATGGAGCGTGATCGCCACCTCTCCGATGCGTGCCCGGGCGAGGCTCGACTTGATGATCATCTCCGTCGCGAACTCCATGCCCGAGCAGCGCTGGTCGAGCGAGTCGTAGTGCGCCCGGGTGAAGCCGCGAAGGCCGCAATAGACGTCGTGGATCGGGGCCCCGAACCAGGATCGGGCCATGCGCGAGAACATCGGATTGCCCCACCAGCGGTGGAGCAGCGGCATCGCGCCCGGCAGGACGCGTCCCCCGCCGGTGCGCAGCCGGCAGCCCTGGACGAGGTCGTACCCCTGGCGCAGTTTTTCGACGAACTTGGGGATCTCGCCGAAGTCGTAGCTGTCGTCGGCGTCGCCCATGACGATGAAGCGGCCGCGGCTGGCCGCGATTCCCGCCATCAGTGCGCTGCCGTAGCCCTTGGCGGTCGCGACGACGACCCGGGCGCCCATCCGCTGGGCGATCTCCACGGACCGGTCGCTGCTGCCGTTGTCGGCGACGACGATCTCCCCGACGATTCCTCCCGACTGCAGCGCGGCCTGCGCCTTTTCGATGCACGCGGCCAGCGTGTCTTCCTCGTTGAGGCAGGGAATGACGACCGAGAGCTCGAAGGAAGAGGCCTGGCCGGAGGCCGCGGCGCGCGCGGCGTCCCTCGCGCCGGAGCTCACGGCTCCGCCTTCGCGCAGGGCGGTGCGGTCGAGGGAGAGGATTGCAGGATGCCTCTAGATTAGCGCATCGGGCGCGGATTCCGCCTCAAAAACAGCCGGAAGCGGGCATGCCCGCGATCCGGCCCCGTGGAGGGCGACGGATCGTAGTTGGCCTCGACCCACTCCCGGATGCGGACTCCGTAGTCTTCGCCGAAGAGCGTGCGCCGGTACTCGCTGACGGGTCGCCGCCAGAAGACCACGGCGGCCGGAGCGGCGCGCTGGAGCTCGCTCAGGATCTCCGCTTCGTTGCGCGAAGTCACATAACCGGGCAGGTACAAACGGTGGCGCACGGGATTCCGTCGCCCCGAAAGGAAGTTCAGGATCTCACCTTCGGGAAAGACGACGAGGACGTCCTCGCCCGACGTCTTCGCGCGCAGGTCGGCCGCGAGCCCCTCGACTTCGGCCGCGAGCTCCGGTCGCGTGGAGAGCATCCCCGACGTGCCCGCGACCGGAACGTCGTCGATCGAGCCGTAACGCCAGAGTCGGCCCACGAATGCGGCTGCGACGATCCCTGCAAGTCCCCATCTCACGATCCGGGACGCTCGCCGGCGGGCTTCGCGGCCGCGTAACAGAACGACAGCGAGCTGCGTCAGCCCGGCCGCCGCGACCAGCGCGAAGAGGAGAGGAGGGGCCACGTACGGCGCATCGCCGATGTGGAAGGGGCGTCGGTAGGAGAGGACGAGCCCGAGCAATCCGCAGGCCGCGAGCGCCGCGGCTCGAGAACCCCGCGCGCGCCGGAGAGCCACGAGGAGCGCGGCCGCGCTCACGAGCGGTGCGGCGCTGAATGACACGGCATCGCCGGCTCCTCCCAGAGCCGCGGCCGCCGCCAGGACCGCCACGGATCCGAGCAGAACGGCGAGCCAGCGGCGGCGATCGATGCCGCAGGGACGCGACGCCAGGAGCGCCAGCGCGACGAGGCCCGTCCCGCAGGCCGCCGAGTATGCGAGCTCGGCGAGTCCACCCCGCCAGTCGAGACCGCCCGAAAGAATCGCGAGTGATTCTCGCGTCTCGGGTGGAAGCCCCGCCAGCAACACCGGCCCGTCGCGCAGTACCGCGTCCGCTCCCGCCGACCACACGAACGCGCCGAGGCCGATCCCGAACGTGCCGACGAACGCGAGAGCGGCAATCACCGCGTCGAACACGCCGCCCTTTCGGAGGCGGGAACGCACGATCGACGCGAGGGCCGTCGCGACGATCGCTGCGAGTCCCCATTCGGTCCGGCAGAGTCCGGCAAGCCCGGCGCAGACTCCGGCGGCCGCCGAGGGCCAGATCTCGCGGCCCCGCCGCGGCCGCGCCGCCAGCGCCACGGCGCCGAGCGCGAACGCGGCGGCGTGCCAGATTCGATAGCCCATTCCGAGGAGGGCGCCTCCGGCGTTGGGCATGAAGATCAGGGCCGGAATGGCGAGCGCAGTCCACAGGGCGGCGGATCCGCGATCCGTCACGCGGCGGAGGACAACGAAGAGAACCGCCAGCGTCGCGGCGGCGGAAACGGCTCCCGCGAGAACGAGGGTGGCGAAGCCCGATCCGAAGACCCTGAAGAATGCCGCCTGGAAATACGGCGTGAATGGTCCGAACCAGTAGACGACGTCTTTGTAGAGAAGCTCGCCGCGCGAGAGCCCATCCGGGACGATCCACTCCCTTCCGGAGTCGATCAGGGGGTCGGACCACTTGCCGCGCGAGACCAGATAGAGGGCGACGGTCGCCGCCGCAAGAAGCGCCGCCGCGGCCCACGCCGCCCGCCGACGCGTCACGTCATGGGCCTCGCCGGTCCCCGGTCGGAGCCACGCGCGCGCCGTTCTTCCAAACGCCGTCGATCTGGCGCAGGTTGGCGACATTCGCGAGCGGGTCGTACTTGAGGACGACGAAGTCCGCCCGTTTGCCGGGCTCGAGTGTTCCTCGATCCCTGTCGACGTCGACCGAGCGGGCCGCCGTCTGCGTCGCCGCGTGGATCGCTTCGAGAGGCGACAGACCGGTCCTCACATAGAGATCCGCCTCGACCGACACGGCGAGACCCGGGAACGCCCACATATCCGTACCGAGCGCGACGGGCACGCCGGCGGCTTTCAGCTTCTTGATGTTCTCGCGGAGGACGGGCAGGCGGCGCTGGAGACTCTCGAAGTTCGGGTAGCGCTCCCGATAGCCATCGGAATACTCCTTCGACGCGAGCCTCGTCTTCGTCGGCGGATTTAGCCATTCCTCGGGCAGACCCGCGAGCGATTGATCGACGAAGCTCCGCGTGTTCGCCAGGAACTCGAAGATGTCCATCGTCGGGATGTAGAAAACCGGCCGGCTCTTCATGACGGCGATGGTGGCGGCGTCGAGCGGATCGAGGACGCCGTGCGCGAGCGCCGTGGCGCCCGCCGAGATCGCGAGCTTCGCTTCCGGCCCGTTGGGAGCGTGGACGATCGCGCGCATCCCCTCCGCGCGGGCCTCCGAGATCAAGGCGTCGACGATCTCCGGCGACACCTTCGGCAGCGCCGGCCTCGGAGCCCGGCACCACGCCATGTCGTCGAGCATGACCTTGATCTCGCGCGACCCCAGCGCCTTCGCCTTGCGCACGGACTCGCGCGCCTCGGCGGCTGTCGCGGGATAGCGATTCAGGTGCGAATCCGGCGGCTCCCCCTGGTCCCACCAGCCGCCCTTCGTCGTGAAGATCGGAGCGGCCGGAATCACCTCCGGGATGTCCGTCCGGCTGGCCGACTCCTTCGCAAGCGCCTCCGCCGATGCCGTGTCTTCCGCCATGAGGCGCACGGTCGTGATGCCCCAGTTCAGCATCGTCTTCAAGTCCTGCTCGGACTCGGCATGCACGTGCGCGTCGATCAAGCCCGGGATGATCCAGCGGTTGTCACCGGTGATCACCTGCGTGCCGGCCGGCAGCTTCGCCATCGCCTCGAGCGTCGCCGCTCCGACCGAGACGACGCGCCCGTCCGCGATGACGAGCAAAGAGTTCGGGACCGGCGGCGCGCCCGTCCCGTCGATGATTGTCGCGCCCCGGAAGGCGATCGTGGTGGCGGCGACCAGGATCGCTCCGCTCACACTCGAGGTAGAGACTTAGCCCGCGTCGAGCGCGTGTTCCTTCTCGCGCTCCTCTTCCTCGATCTCAACGGGGTAGATGCCGGTGAAGCACGCCGTGCAGGTCGCCTGCTGCGGACGGCCGAACGCGTCGAGCATGCCCTCGACCGAGAGGTATCCCAGAGTGTCGGCCTCGATGAACTGGCGGATTTCTTCGACCGACGCGTTGGCCGCGATCAGCTCCTTCCGCGTCGGGGTGTCGATCCCGTAGTGGCAGGACTTGACCGTCGGCGGCGACGAGACACGCACGTGGACCTCGCGGGCACCCGACTCGCGCAGCATCCGCACGATCTTGCGCGACGTCGTGCCTCGCACGATCGAGTCGTCCACGAGCACGACGCGCTTGCCTTCGACCACCTCCCGCACCGGGTTCAGCTTGACCTTGACACCGAAGTGGCGAATCGCCTGCTTGGGCTCGATGAACGTCCGGCCGACGTAGTGGTTGCGGACCAGGCCCAGCGCGAACGGGATCTTCGACTCCTCGGCGTAACCCAGAGCCGCGTACATTCCCGAGTCGGGCACCGGCACGACGACGTCGGCCTCGACCGGGTGCTCGCGAGCGAGGCGCCGGCCGAACCCCTGCCGCGACGCGGCAACGCTCCGGCCGAAGACCGTCGAATCCGGACGCGCGAAGTAGACGTGCTCGAAGACGCAGGGAGTCGAGATCGGAAAGGCGAATCGGTGCGAGGAGAAGCCCTCGCGCGACAGGCGCACGATCTCGCCGGGCTCGACGTCCCGCTCGAACTTCGCGCCGATCAGGTCGAAGGCGCAGGTCTCGGAGGCGACGACCGGAGAACCTTCCCGGATGCCGAGGGAGAGAGGACGGATCCCGTGGGCGTCGCGCACGGCGAAGATGCCTTCGCGCGACAGGATCACGAGCGAGTACGCTCCGCGCACCTCGGACAGCGCTTCGGCGATCGCCTCGGTCAGCGTGGACGCCTGCGAGCGCGCCACCAGATGGAGGATGACTTCGGAGTCGGAGGTCGTCGTGAAGAGCGCGCCCTTGGACTCCAGCATTGAGCGGATCTCCCGGGCGTTGACCAGGTTGCCGTTGTGGGCCAGGGCCAGCGGTCCCCGCCCGGTCGCGAAGACGAGCGGCTGGGCATTGGCCAGCAGCGACGCCCCGGCCGTGGCGTAGCGGACGTGGCCAATGGCGGTGCGTCCCGGAAGGCGCGAAAGTCTCGCCTCATCAAAGACATCCGCGACGTACCCCATCTCGCGCTCGACGAGGATCTGACCATTGTCGAGCGTGGCGATGCCGGCCGACTCCTGGCCCCTGTGCTGGAGGGCATAGAGGCCGAGGTAGGCGATGTTGGCAGCGTCCTCCGAATCGCAGACCCCGAAGACGCCGCATTCGTCGGAGAAGCCTCCGCGGTACGCCATTGGAGGAGAAGTTTAACATCCGGCCGCGCCGTTCTCTTCCCGCGCGTCGCGCACGTGGCGCCGCGTGCGTCAGCGCAAACCGTCGGCGAGGTAGAGCTGATCGAGGAAGCGCACGTACGCGTAGACGTACGACTGACCGTCCGCCGTGAGAAACACGCGCGCGATTCCGTAGAGACCGACCGGATCCACGGGCTCGATCTGCTTCCACGACTCGCGCGCGCCGCCCGCGAGCGCGATGCGATGGATCTCGGCGCCGCCGCCCTCGCGAGCCGAGACGACGTAGAGGAACCGCCCGTCGGGACTGAAGCGGATCGGCGCATCTCCCGGCTGTGCTCCCGCGACGGGCAGCGGCGCGCCTCCGTCGACCGGATAGAACTCCATGCGCCGGACCGCGTCGAGCGCGGCGACGCGCTGGCCGTCGGGCGAGATCGCCCAGTCCGCGCCGATACCTTCGGGGGTGATCGGCCGCGGCAAGCCGCCTGCGGCCGGCTGAACGTAGAGGCGCGCCGCGCGGCTCGGCTCGCTCGCCGAGAGAAGCAGGCTCTCACCTCCCGGAAACCAGGCCGCGCGCTGAATCGACGCAAACTCGGCGGTGCGGATCGCGCGCGGCTGCCCCGGCCCGGTCGGCAGCAGAACGAGCCCGACGGGTGTCACGCTGGGAGAAGAAAGCGCCCAGCGGCCGTCGGGCGAGAGAGCGAGCCCGCGCCCGTCGCCCAGCCGTACCGCCGGCGAGCCGTCGGTCGCGCGCAGGTAGACGCCGTACGTCGCGCCCCCTCCCTCCCCCGTCTCGTCGAAAAGAAGCGTCGTGCCGTCGGCGGTCAGATCCACCGGCCGCGACCAGTCGTGCCAGGAGAGATCCCTCGGTGCTCCCTCGCCGGGCGGCAGCCCGACGATTCCTTCGCGCGAGTGCTCGACGGCCAGCAGGACGCGGCCCTCGCGCGAGACGTCGTGCAGCGTCAGCGCTCCCGGCACGCGCGCGACGAGCCGTCGGCGGCCCGAAAGCGAGACGGCGTGGAGGGCGCGGGATCCGCCGACGGAGGCCGCCGTGAACCAGATCTCCGTCCCGTCGGGAGACCAGGCCAGGCCGCGCGCGGTGATCCAGCCCGAGGAGAGAACGCGCCGATTGCCTTCCCGGTCCACGACCACGATGGACCCCGAGTCGTCTCCACGCATGGGGTGGTCGATGTAAGCGACCAGATCGCCGCGCGGCGAGACGCGCGGGTGGCTCAAGTATCCGGACGCGGTCTCGACGAGCGTGCGGCCGATGGGAAACTCGATGCGGTTGACACCCGCCACGTTCCGCGCCACGGCCAGCGAGGTTCCGTCGGGCGACCAGTCCGCCGCCTGCACGGACTCGGCGACCTCGCGCGGCTCGCCGCCGGAGAGCGTCGAGCGGGCGAGCGTCCCCGCCGTCGTGAAGGGCGCCACCGGACGCGCGCCCAGCGTGATTGCCATTTCGCCCGAGGCCGAGATCGCCAGAACGCTGGCTGGAGGGAGCGCGAGCGGTACGGACTCGGGTAGCTCGGGACGCGTCGTGTAGATCTGGATCGGCGATCCGTTCCATGCCGCGCCGTAGACGATCGTCCGCCCGTCGGGAGCGAAACGGGCCGACCACACGGTGCCCTCCCGAAACGTCATGCGGTGAAACGCCGGCAGCCCGCGCTCGCGCGCCGACGTGCCGACGAAGTACGCGGAGGCCACGAGACCTGCGACCGCCAGCGCGATGCCGGCCGAGAGACCCAGCCGGGAACGGCGGGGCTCGGCCGGAACGGGCGAGGGCGCGGCGGCCTCGCCGTCGATCTGCGAGAAGTGGTCGCGCACGCTCTGGAGGTCCCGCGCGAGATCGCGCGTGGACGCGTAGCGGTCCTCGGGCGCCTTGGCGAGACATCTCTCGGCGATCCAGACGAGCGGCGGCGGCACTCGGGGCGCGAGAGTCGCCAGCGGCTCGGGCTCCTCGCGGATGATCGCCGCGAGCGTCTCGGCGCGCGTGGGCTTGTGGAAGGCGCGCTGGCCGGCGAGCATCTCGTAGAGAACGGACCCGAACGCGAACTGGTCGGATCGAAAGTCCACCGGCTGGCCGCTCGCCTGCTCCGGGGACATGTAGCCTGCGGTTCCCACGACCGCCCCCTCGCGGGTCTCCTCCGTCAGCGTCTGGTCCTCGCGCGCGGGCCCGTTCCCGTTCGTGCGGCGCTCGACCTTGGCCAGGCCGAAGTCGAGGATCTTGGCGAACCCGTCGCGCGTGACCATGACGTTCTCGGGTTTCAGGTCGCGATGCACGATGCCCGCGTCGTGCGCCCGGGCCAGCGCGTCGGCGAGCTGCGCGGCGACGTTGACTGCGCGCCGCACGGGGAGAGGTCCCGAGGACAGGAGGTCCCGCAGCGTGCGCCCGTCCACGAGCTCCATGACGATGAACGGCATCGCGGCCGCCTGGCCGATCTCGTGGATCGTGACGATGTTGGGATGGTTGAGGGCGGAGGCCGAACGCGCCTCGCTCTGGAAGCGCGAAAGACGTTGAGGATCGGCGGCGAAGTCCCGGGACAGAGCCTTGACCGCGACCTCGCGGTTCAGCCGCGTGTCGAGCGCGCGGTAGACCTCTCCCATCCCGCCGGCCCCGAGGCGAGCCAGGATCTCGTACTGGCCGAGTCGCGTGCCCGAGGACAGATGCATCGGAGGCTCCTGACCGACAGAGAGGCCCCCCGTCTCTCCCGATTACGTTTCTTCTTGGAAGAGGTTCCGATGAAAAGGACGAGTCGCGGGAATGCGAGGACGAACGCGCCGGAAAGAAGGACCGAAAATGCCGTCGCTCAGACGACGTTCAGAATGCGTCAGCGCACCTGGGTCTCGGTCGAGCTTCCCGCCGTGTAGCAGCGGAACACCATCGGCACGGATCCGATCCGGATCGCGTCGCCGTCGCGGAGCGGCTCCCGCCCCGCGACGCGGTGGCCCCGCAGCCACGTCCCGTTCTTGCTGCCGAGGTCTTCGAGCGCGGCTTCCCGGCCCTCGACGATGACGCGGGCGTGGCGTCGGGAGACCGTCGCGTCGTCGATCGAGATCGTGCATTCCCGCTCGCGGCCAATGTCGTTCTCACCTTCCGTCAGCGGGACTTCGCGCGTGCCCCAGACCAGCCGGAAGGCTCCTTCGTCCGCGGTCGACGCCTCCTCGTCCGCGAACGCGTAGCCGTAGCCGTGCACCGTGCGCACGTGGCGCGGAGAGCGCGCGTCGTCGCCGATCTCGCGCCGGATCTCGGCAACGAGACCAGCGAGGCTCGCTTCAGTGACGTACGTCCGGGGCCAGAGTTTCTCGAAAAGTTCGTCCTTCGAAATCGGGCGAGGCCTCCGCTCGATCAGGAGCCTGAGGAGCTCGAATGCCTTCGGAGAGAGATGCGCCGGAGCATCTCCCCGGAGGAGCTCGCGGCGCATCGCGTCGAACGTGCACTCACCGAATCGAACGCGCATCACCGTTCCTCACGAAAAACCCAAGACTTTCGAAGAGATCCATCAAGACCGCTGCCGGTTGCATGGGCGAACGTTAGGCATAGCGGAGGAGACGGCCCGCGAATTCCCGGGCACGCGTCCTCTTCCGCGGGAGACGTCCCGTGGACGTGCCGCTGGCGAGGATCGCCGCGAGGGAGCGGGCGATGGCAATCGCGGCGGCGTTCTTCCTGGCGGCCGCGGCGGCGCTCGCGGAGACCGACAGCGAGGCCGGCCTCGGCGCACCGGCGAGCATCTCGTCGCTGAAGATTTCTTTCTTCATCGATCGGCGGCTGCCCCGCGCGCTGCAGCCGTCCCTCGACGAGGCGTTTCGACGCCTCTCCGACAGCCGCTGCGCCGAGATCTTCACGGACTTCGCCGACGCCGGCGGCCGCCGCCTCGATCGGAACCTCGCGGACACCGGGACGAGCGCCCCGTCGTACCTGGGGCTCGTCCTGTTCTACGACGGCCGGTCCACGGAACCGTGCCGGAACAGCCAGGTGCTGGCTTGGACCAACCCCGGGAGCCGCGCCGTCCTCGTCTGCTGGGACCAGTTCTCCGCGAAGCAGCGCTGGAGCGTCGGGTTCGCCGCGAACACGATCATCCACGAGACGCTCCACACGCTAGGTCTGGGCGAGACACCGCCGGATCCCCGCGTGATCACGGACCAGGTCGCGTTGCGCTGCGGCCGCTGAAGCGCAGAACAGGGATCAGCCCGATCCGCGGAGCCGGGCTCCGGCTCGTCCGGTGCGGGTCGTGCCGTTCGTCTCGGTGCGGTGGTAGCGCAGGGGTGTGAGGACCTCTCCCACCGTGAATTCCTCGCCGTCTTCCAGGCGAGTCGGCCGCGTCACCGCGCGTCCCCGGAGATACGTCCCGTTCTTGCTTCCGAGGTCTTCGAGCCATGCGCCGTCTTCCCCGACGACGACGCGCGCGTGGCGCCGCGACACGGACTGCTCGTTGATCCAGACGGCCGCCGCATGTTCGCGGCCGATGACGTTCTCTCCGGGAAGCAGCGCAATCTCCCGGCGGCGAAAAAAAAGCCGGTGCTCCGAGGCGCCAGGGTGCGCTGCCGCGGGCGCAGGCTCTTCGCTTCGAGCTTCGGCGCAGAACGCGTAGCCGAAGCGAGGCACTGTCCGAACAACGCGTGAAGCATGCGCGTCGTCGCCCAGTGCGGCCCGCAGCTCGACGACCAGGTTGGCGAGATTCGTTTCGGACACGAACGTGTCGGGCCAGAGCGCGGAGTGAATCTCGGCCTTCGACAGGGCCTTCGGGCGCTGGTGGACCAGGAGCTCCAGGAGAGTGAAGGCCTTCGGCGAGATCGATACCGGCCGGCCTCCCCGATGCAGCTCGCGCGTGTCCAGGTCGAGGGCGCAGTCCCCGAAGAGAAGCCTCATCTTCGCCCTGACGGAAAGCCCGTCGAAACCACATCCCGAGCTGAAGACATCGCCGCGCCTGTCGATCGATCTTAGCCCACGAAGGGCGAGGCGCAATCGGGCGACTTCGACCCGCGAAAGGAGACGGTCATGAAGAAGCAGTGGACATGGGTTCTGGCGGCTCTCGCGGCCGCCGCGTTGTCTGCCGGCTGCAACGGCGCCGACGAGATCACGGGTCCGGGTCAGGGTCACGGAAGAGTCGTCTCGCCTCCGCCGGCGGCTCCTCCGCCTTCGCGTCTGCCCTGCTGGAAAGATCCCGCGGCCTGCAACGGCGCGGAAGCCGTGGATGTGGACCGCAGCGCGGCCAAGATGGCCTCCGACGACAGGCTGGCGGACGGGCTCGGTCCGCGGATGACGCCTGTGGTCATTCCTCGCCTCCGGGATCCCGTCGCCGTCGGAGGGCGCCTTCGGGTCAAGCCGCTGCCCCTTCCGACGCCGGTTTCGAAGCTCCCTTGCTGGAAGAATCCCGCCAACTGCGACTGAGGGGCGACGGAAAGACTCTAGCCGGCGGGAAGCCGCTCGAGGAACCGCGCGAGGGCTCGCGCGAACTCCTCGGGCTGCTCCCGCTGCGGGAGATGCCCGGCGTCGGGAATCAGGACCAGACACGCGCCCTCAATCGAGGATCGCACGCGCTCGGCATCGCGCGGGGAAAGAAGCCGGTCCCTTTCTCCCCAGACGACCAGTGTCGGCAAGCGGACCCGGGCTTCCAGCCCGCGGTGGGGCGACGGGTCCGTTCGGATCGCGACGAGCGCCGCGCGGCGCGTGCCTCGAATCTTCAGCGGCCGCCAGGCGTCGTCGACCTCGCGGTCGGTCACCCGTGAGGCCCGCGCGTAAAGCCCCCGCTTCAGCCACACCGTCACGAAGGGTCGAAAAGCCAGGCCGAGCGCGGCTTCGCCCACGAGCGGCGCGCGCATCAGCCGAACCGTCCACGGGATGCGGCCCTGCGGCGTCGCCGGGTCGACGAGCACCAGCGCGGCCACTCGCTCCGGATGCTCGGCGGCCAGATAGAGAGCGAGGGCGCCTCCCAGCGAGTTGCCGACGAGCACGGCCCGGCGGATGCCGCGGACGTCGAGGAACCGCAGAAGCGAACGCGCCTGGCCCGCCACGGTGTAGTCGTGGGGCCACGGACGATCCGAGCATCCGAAACCTGGCAGGTCGACGGCGATCGCGGGCCGGCCGCCCGAGCAACCGGCGAGAGCGCCCTGCCACGATGCCGAGGACGCGAGCAGACCGTGGAGAAAGACCAGCGGCTCTCCCTTCCCCTCGACTTCCCTCGAGCGCCAGCGCACGCCGTCGACCACCGTGTCGCGCTCGCCCGGGCCGGGCGGCGGAATCGCGCCTCGCATCCTCCGACTCTATGACGCAAAAAAAAGGGGCGGCCGAAGCCGCCCCGTCAAAGAGGAAGGATCTCGGGATCTAGAACGTCACTTTCAGGGCCACGCGCAAAAGGCGCGGGTTGTTGCGAGTCAGGGCCTTCAGGAAGTCCGGGTTGTCCGAGCACGGCGTCGAGGAGCCGCAGACCGGCCCGTTCTCGCCGATGTGGTCGCCCGGCTTCACGCCGGCCTGTCCGTAGAAGGGGCTGGAGGGATCCGTCACGAAGCTTCCGGCGAGATTGAAGAACGTGTCGTAGGCGGTGATCGTCTGCCGGTTGAGAGCGTTGAGCAGGTAGAGCTGCGGGGTGACCGTGACCGGACCGACGTTGAGGTTGTAGCCGAGGGAGAGATTCAGGTCGTAGTCGGTCGGCGTGCGGCCGAAGGTGCCGCGCGGCTCGAGAAAGAGCTCCGTCGTATAGAAGTTGTTGAAGAAACCATCCTTGGACAGGGGCACGCCGCTGCGGACGTAGAACTGCGCGCCCAGCGAGAGGCCGAACGGAGCGTTGTACACCGCGTCGATGCGAGCCTGGACCGGCCGGTCGAGCTCGAGGTTGCCGTAGCCGTTTTGCGAAAACTGGTAGTAGTCGTAGTCGGCGTTGATTCCGGGGTCCGTCTGGCCCGAGGCCTCACGGATGGCGCCGGAGTAATTGCCGCGCAGCGACGAGTACAGGAACGAGGCCTGCGCCCAGAGCTGGTTGGTGAACTGCTTGCGGGCCGTCAGCTCGATGCCGCGGAAGATGCGCTTGGCGTCTCCCACCGGCACGCCCGTCGAGGAGCACTCGCCCGCCGTCGGATCCGTCGGGTTCGCCGTGCCGTTGCAGGTTGGGAAGAAGCCCGACGCCGCCTGACCGTCGCCGCCCGGGTTCATGAGGGCGCACGTGGACGGAGCCACGTTGCCGTCGAGGTCGCAACGATCTTCGATCGTCCGTCCGAGGGTGCGGTACGTGCCTTTCAAGCCGACCGACAGCGTCGGATCCAGAGACTTCTCGACCCCGACCGTGACCTCATCCTGGTACGCCGCCTTCAGGCGCGGAGTCCCGTTGAGCTGGCCGTCGGTCCACCCGTCGACCGGCTCACCCGAGGCGCTGCCGCCCTGGAAGTTGAGCCGGCGCGGCGCCGTGGGGTCCTGATTCAGGGAGTTCGGGTCGTAGTTGTAGGCCTGGACCGCGGAGTTGGCCGTGAACACGCGGACGTTCAGGTCCGTCGGAAGCGAGTAGTAGAAGCGGCCCCCCGAGGCGTACAGCTTGGACGTGCCGTCGCCGATGAAATCCCACGTGAAGCCGATGCGAGGCGCCCACTCGTTGTTGAGGGAGAAAGCCTGGAACTCGCCGATGGAGGGGTCCGGCGAGAATCCGTAGAACTTCTCGGAGTCGTACCGGACGCCGGCGTTGATCGTCAGGGTCGGGATGATCCTCCACTGATCCTGAACGTACGCGCTGTAGCGCTTGGTCGGTGTGTTGAACGGTGAGGCCGGGATGATCTGGAAGTTGTCGGCCGTGCCGTCGGCCAGGAGGTCGTGCTGGTAGAAGACCTGTTGCGTCTGGCCGTCCGCGTTCGTATAGAACGGCGCCTTGGACAAATCGCAGAAGCTCGTGTCGCCCGGGTTCTGCACCGAGTTCAGGCAAGGCCGAACGCGCAGCTGCTGCCCGCCCGTAAAGAACGTCTGGCCGAAGGTGGCGTCGTGCTGGTAGTCGCCACCGACCTTGATCTCGTGGTTCTGGACGTAAGCCGTGAACGACGCGCCGTAAGCCTCACGCTTGGACGAGTTGTTGATCGTGGGGCCGAACACCAGGCCGAATCCGTCTAGGGCGGTGAAGTTCGTGCCGGTGCCGGTGGGATCGGTCGTGTAGTCGCGGATCTGGGGAATGCCCACGCCGAAGGGCTTCGTGGCGAAACGGTCGGAGTGTTGGGCGTACTGGAACGTGAAGATGCCGAGAGACCCGAAGAGCTGGTTCAACCGAGCGCCGTAGTCCGGTCCGCCCACGTCGCGGCGGCCGTCGTACGAGAACGGCGAGAACCCGTTGGGGGTCGCGATGGCGCCTTGCTGCGTCTGCGCGTCGGAGAAGACCGTGCCGACGATCGACGTCCCCTGGAAGGGGTTCAGCGTCAGCTTGCCCGAGTACTTGTTCTGCGTGAGGTCGATCGGAAAGTTCTCGTCCGCCCGGGGACCCGCCACGGGCTGGAGCTCCTGGTTGATCGTGACGCGGTCATACGCGCCGAAAAACCAGATCTTGTCCTTCAGAATGAAGCCACCGAGGTCCGCGCCGAACTCCTGCCGGTTGTCCTTCGAGAGGAAGGTGTTCGGGCCGACCGGCGTCTGCGCCGCATCGCCGGTCTCCGAGAACTCAGGCGTCTGCGGGATCTTGATGTCGGCGCGCATACCGGTGTCGTTGTAATAGCCGAACACGCCGCCGTGGAACTCGTTACCACCCGACTTGGTGATGACGTTGACCACGCCGCCCGTGTTGCGGCCGTACTCCGCCTGGTAGCCGCCCGTCTTCACTTCGACTTCCTGGATGAACTCGTTGTTGATGTCCTTGCCCTGAATGCCCTTGATGACGTTGGTCGTGTTGACGCCGTCGATCAGGAACATGTTCTCCGACGACGTGGAGCCGTAGACGGAGATCGCCATCGAGCGGCCCATCGTCTCGCCGAAGTCCGCCTGGACGCCCGGCTGCGTGAACACGATGTCCGCGTAGTTGCGTCCCACCGGCAGCTTGTCGATGATCTTCGCCGAGTAGTTGGTGCCCGTGGTCGTCGAGGCCGTGTCGACCAGCGGCGCCTCGCCCGTGACGGTCACTTCGGCCGTCGTCGAGAGAGACAGCGAAAGGTTGACGGTCGCCGTCGAATCCAGCGTGACCGTCGCGTTCTTCTGGACCTTGCCGAAACCTGACAGCTCCGCCGTGATCTTGTAGGCCCCCGGCGGGACGCTGGGGAACCGGTAACGTCCGTCCGCCGAAGTGACGGCGGTACGCACACCCTGCAGGTTCGGGCTCGAGAGCTCGACGCTCACGCCCGGCAGAGGCGCGTTGCTCTGGTCGGTGATGGTTCCTTCCACAGTGCCGGTGGTCTGCGCGCGCATGCCGACCGGAACGAGCAGAAGAACGCACGCCGCCAGCGCGGGAAGCCAACCGAGGCGCGTTCGCAAGAGATTCCGCAATGCCATCTGTCCTCCTTGCGCCGCGACTTCGACGGCGGCGTCGCGCGCCGAAAAGAGCAACGCGGCTGCCACACGTTCGAAACTCGCCAAAACGGGAAGAGGTCCTTTGCGCCGAGAGAGTTGGCTGCCGGAACTTTTGACTTAAAGCGCGAGTCCGCGGACGGAGCCTTGAAGAAATGATCGGAGAATTCGGATCGAAAAGACGGAAGTCCGGAAGCGAGGCGTTGGCGGGGTCAGATCGCGTCGGCGGGGAGAGCGACGCGGCGCGGCAGGGCGGGCGCGCCGGGCTTCGAGGACCGGCGGCGCCGGCGGGTCAGGCGGCCGGATGCGCGAATGATCGATCGCAGCCGCGCGAAGGCGCGCGCCTCCGATTCCGCGCGCGGAATCTGGAAACCTTCGTCGCGCACTTTTCGAATCGCCGCGTCGAGGCGGTGCCCCTGACGCCGTGACCCTTCCTGGCAGACCGCCCACGCCGCGTCGTCGAAGCTGCACCGCGTCCGCGAGCACACGGAGGCGACTTTCTCCGCCGTCGTCCCGCGGCTTCGGGACGCGGCGAGCGACACGCGGTGCAGGAGAAGCACGCGCTGGTAAGCGAACCAGAGGTGCTCGGAAAACGCGGCCTGGTCCCGGAGGGCCCTGCCCGACAGCCGCTGGAAGACGGCGCGGAGCTCCCGCACGGCCGCACGCGACAACGCGCTGCGCGCCTCGCTGGCGAGCGCCTGAATCCGGTCCCGCACGCGCCAGGACTGGAGGAAGGAGAACGAGAGCACCGTCATCGG
>JBKOVK010000152.1:0-8025 GCA_046724475.1 Acidobacteriota bacterium
ACGGGATCTGGTTCGACGGCGTCGCCGGCGGCACGATCGAAGGCAACCTGCTCAGCACCAATGCGACCGGGGCGGCCACGATCGGCAATCTGCCCAACCAACCGATCTCCGTTTACCCGGGAGCAGCGACAGTCGTCGTTCGCGGCAACGTCGTCGCCGGCGGGAACTTCACCGCGATTCTGATCGACCCGGGCTCCGGTCCTGGCTCCGAGACGGTCGTGCAGGGCAACTTCATCGGCACCGATGCAACGGGAACGGTGAACCTCGGAAATCCTCGGTCCGGGTTCTTCATCCGGACGTCGGACGTCAAGGTGGGAGGAACCGCCCCGGGAGAGGGCAACCTCATCGCGTTCAACGGGGGCGCGGGAGTCTGGGTCGACTACTACCATTCGCCCGATTTTTCAAAGCACATCACGGTCCGGGGCAACTCGATCCATTCCAATCACCAGGATCCCGAACAGGGGCAAGAGTGCCTCGGGATCGACCTCGCCCAACCCGTCGCGAGCTGCGACCCCACGTTCAACGACCTCGGCGATGCCGACGACGGTCCCAACGCGTACCAGAACTTCCCGCTCATCACTTCCGCGGTCTCCAACCTCAACGGCGCGCCCGGCACGACGACGATCGTGGGCCGCTTGAACAGCACGCCGAGCACCCAGTTCACGATCGACTTCTACTCGAACCCCGCATGCGTCGGCCGGCCTCAGGACTTCCTCGAGGGGAAGACCTACCTGGGCGCCGATACCGTCACGACGGACGCGGGTGGAAACGCGGTGATCAACACCGTGTTGCCGCTGGTTCTCGAGCCGGGGGCGAGAGTCACCGCGACGGCGACCGATCCAGACGGGAACACGTCCGAGTTGTCGCAACGCAACGTGATCGCGTCGAATCCGTCCTCGGGCAATCCCGCCGGAGTCTCGGGGGTCACGCTGACCGGCTTCCACTTCCTGGCTGGTGCCTCGGCGACCGTCGGCGGCTTCGCCGCGACGAACGTCAACGTTCCCGACTACAACACCATGACGCTGACGACGCCCAATCTCCCGCCGGGCAGCCTCAACGACATCATTGTGACCAACACCGACGGGAGCGTCGGGACGCTTCCCAACGGATGGATTGCCGACTTTCTGGATGTCCCGGGGAATCATCCCTTCTACAGCTACGTCACGGCCCTCGTGCGCAACGCCATCACGGTGGGCGTCGGCAACGGCAACTATGGCGTCGGCCTCGATACGAAGCGTCAGCAGATGGCGGTCTTCCTGCTGAAAGGCAAACACGGCCTCTGCTACACGCCTCCGCCCTGCGTCGGGACGTTTCCGGACGTGCCCTGTCCCTCGACTTTCGCCCCCTGGATCGAGGCGCTGGCGGCCGAAGGGATCACGGGAGGCTGCGGCGGCGGAAATTTCTGCCCGCAAAACCCGGTCCGGCGCGATCAGATGGCGGTCTTCCTGCTGAAGGCCGAGCACGGATCGACCTATGCACCTCCCCCCTGCAGTGGGGACTTTCTCGACGTGCCCTGCCCCTCGACGTTCGCCGACTGGATCGAACAACTCGCTGCCGAGAACATCACCGGCGGCTGCGGCGGCGGCAATTACTGCCCCGGTAACAACAACACGCGCGGCCAGATGGCGGTGTTCATCGTGAAGACCTTCGCGCTTCCGTAAACAGCAAGGAGGAGCTCATGCGCCGGTTCGTCCTCGCGATCCTGCTCTCCGTGCCCCTTCCCTTGGCGGCCGCGACCTTCACGGTCACGAACACGAATGACTCCGGCGCGGGGTCGCTCCGCCAGGCGATCACCGACGCCAACAATGCGGCTGGCTTCGACACGATCGCGTTCAACGTCACGGGCGCCGGGTGCGACGGCAACGGCGTCTGTACGATCACGCCGGCAAGTACGCTCCCGGTCTTCACGAGCCCGGTCCTGATCGACGGCTACACGCAGAGCGGCGCCGGCCCGAACACCAACGCCCAGGGCGGGCTGAACACGGCTCTGAAGATCGTCATCGCGTCGCCGGGCCAGGCGGGCCTGACGGGACTCCAGCTCTCCACGGGCGCCGACGGTTCCACGATTCGCGGGATCGTGATGAACGGCGGTTGGAACTACGCGATCACCTCCTTTTTTGCCGGCGGGGGCGGCGCGGTGAAGGGCTGCTTCATCGGCACCGACGCCGCGGGCACCGCAGTGCCGGGCTCACCCAACATCCGCGGCATCGACTCTGAATTCGGCGACAACTTCACCGTTGGCGGCCCGGCGCCCGCCGATCGGAACCTGATCTCGGGAAACGCGCAGTCCGGCGTCACCATCTTTCACGGGGCCAACTCTCTCGTCCAGGGCAACCTCGTCGGCACCGACAAGTCGGGGACGGTCGTGTTTGGTGGCACCGCCCTCCTGGGAATCGGCGTCAGCTCGGAGACACCCGGCGCGGTGATTCGGGACAACGTGGTCGGCGGTGTGAGCACAGGACTCCAGGTCGGAGACACGAACGACACGATGTACGGCATGACCATCCTGCACAACTGGGTCGGAACGGACGTGACCGGAACGATCAATCTCGGCACGAAGCAGTACGGCATCTTCGTCCAAGGCCGGGACATCCAGGTCGGCGGCATCGGCGCCGGCGAGGGGAACGTGGTCGCGTTCAGCCAGGGAGCCGGCGTGCTCGTGTCGTACAGCACGATCAACACCTTCCACAACCCGATCCGGGGCAACTCGATCTATGGAAACGGCACGGCGAACGGCGCCAACTTTCTCTCGACGCTCGGCATCGACCTCGGGAATCAGGGCGGGTTCGGCCAGGGCGGGCTGACGCCGAACGACCTCGACGACGCGGACATCGGTCCCAACCTCCTTCAGAACTTTCCGCTGCTCTCGTCGGCGGTCTCCGCCGGAGGCAATACGACGATCGACGGAGTGCTGAACAGCACGGCCAACACCCAGTTCGCGATCGACTTCTATTCGAATGACGGATGCGTCGGACGTCCGCAGGACTTTCTTGAGGGCCGGACGTACCTGGGCACCACGAACGTGACGACGAACGGCAGCGGCAACGCCACGATCCATGCGGTGCTCACAGGCGTCGTCCTGGCAGCGGGAGAGAAGGTCACGGCCACGGCGACCGATCCCGACGGCAACACGTCGGAGTTTTCTCAGCGGTTCGTTCTCTCGTCGAATCCCTCGTCGGGGGACCCGGCGGGAGTCGCGACGACCCTGACGGGATTCCACTTCCTGGCCGGGGCGACGGTCAAGGTCGGAGGCGTCGCGGCTTCGAACGTCAACGTCGCCGACTACAACACGATCACCATGATGACGCCCGACCTTCCGCCGGGCAGTCTCAACGACGTCGTCGTCACGAATACCGACGGCAGCGTCGGCACGCTTCCCAACGGATGGGTCGCGGATTTCCTCGACGTCCCCGGAGGCCAGCAGTTCTACAGCTACGTCACCACGCTGGTCCGCAACGCCATCACCGTGGGCGTCGGCGGCGGCAACTATGGCGTCGCGCTGGGAACCAAGCGGCAACAGATGGCGGTCTTCCTGCTGAAGGGCAAGCATGGTCTCTGCTACGTCCCGCCTCCCTGCGTCGGGACGTTCCCCGACGTCCCCTGTCCTTCCACGTTTGCCAACTGGATCGAGGCGCTCGCCGCCGAGGGCGTGACGACGGGGTGTGGCGGCGGCAACTTCTGCCCCGACAATCTCGTCACGCGCCGGCAGATGGCGGTGTTTCTGCTCAAGAGCGAGCACGGCTCGGCGTACACGCCGCCCGCCTGCACGGGAGTCTTCGACGATGTGCCGTGTCCCGGTGCGCCCGCGGTGGACTTCATCGAGCAGCTCGCGGCCGAACAGATCACGGGAGGGTGCTCGATCTCGCCGCCCCTCTACTGCCCCGACGGAACCAGCACGCGCGGCCAGATGGCCGTGTTCATTACCAAGACGTTCCACCTGCAGTAAACGGAACGCTGTCCGGGGAGCCGGGTTTATAATCGAGTCTCCTCGAACAATGAGCTCGGTTTGCGGCGGCCGCCGGGACGGTCGCGTGCGCCTTCGCCGCCTCGCGGGCTTCGCACTCGCGATCGCCCCGTGGTGGGCGGCGGCCTCCGCACGAGGTCAGCAAATCAACGAGTTTCCAATCGGAAGCACGGTGCTCCCGCTGGAGATCGCGCCGGGGTCGGACGGGAACCTCTGGTTCACCGAGGAGATCGGAAAGATCGGTCGGATGACGCCGGCGGGAGTGGTCACCGAGTTTTCGACTCCCACGGCGAGCTCGTTTCCGCAGAGCATCGTGGCGGGACCCGACGGCAACCTCTGGTTCACGGAGTACTCCGGCAACAAGATCGGACGTATCACGACCGGCGGCGTCTTCGCCGAGTTTCCGATCCCGACGGCCACCAGCGCTCCCTACGGCATCACAGCCGGCCCGGACGGCAACCTGTGGTTCACCGAGAGTCAGGGCAACAAGATCGGGCGCATCACGACGGCCGGCGTGATCACCGAGTTTCCGATCGCGACCGCCAGCGCGGCGCCGCACTCGATCGCCTCCGGACCCGACGGCAACCTCTGGTTCGCCGAATACGGCAAGAACAAGATCGGCCGGATGAGCACCGCGGGCGATTTCGCCGACTTTCCCGTGACGACCGCCGGCGCCTTTCCCGAGGGAATCACTGCCGGTCCCGACGGCAACGTCTGGTTTTCCGAGAATCAGGGCCAGAAGATTGGGCGCATCACGCCGTCCGGCGTCGTCACCGAGTTCCCGCTGCCGGATCCCGGCCGCGTCTTCATCATCACCGCCGGATCGGACGGCAACCTCTGGTTCACCGAGTTCGACAACAACAAGATCGGACGCATGACCACTGCCGGCGTCCTCACCGAGTTCCTCATTCCGACGGTGGACTGCGGCTCCTACGGCATCGCGTTCGGCCCGGATGCGAATCCCTGGTTCGTCGAGTTCAAGTCCTCCAAGATCGGGCAGTTCGTGATCGGCGGGCCGGCTCCGCCGCAGATCGACGCCGAGTATCCGATTCCCGGAACCACGCTGCCAGAGGACGTGGAATGGGGACCGGACGGCAACGTCTGGTTCGCGGATCTCGTCGGCAAGATCTGGCGCATGACCCCGGCGGGAGACTTCACGGGATTCACGATCCCCACCGCCAGCCCGGATCCGGAGGGCCTGTGCGCGGGACCGGACGGCGCACTCTGGTTCACGGAGAACTCGAGCAACAAGATCGGCCGCGTCACAACGCAAGGCGGCTTCACCGAATATCCCGTTCCGACCGCCGCCAGCGGTCCCAACGGCATCTCTCCCGGCCCCGACGGCGCGCTGTGGTTCACGGAGTTCAACGGCAACAAGATCGGCCGCATCACGACGGCGGGAGCGATCACCGAGCTTCCCATCGCGACCGCCGGCGCGTCGGCCCTGGCCATCGCGGCGGGTTCCGACGGCGATCTCTGGTTCAGCGAGTACGGCAAGAACAAGATCGGCCGGATGAGTCCCGCCGGGGATTTCGACGACTTTCCGATCCCGACCGTCAACGCGTTTCCCGAGGGCATCGCAGCGGGAGCCGATGGCAACCTCTGGTTTTCCGAGAACAACGGTCACAACATCGGCCGCATCACTCCGTCCGGTACGATCACCGAATTCCCGCTGCCGGTCGCCACGCGCGTCTTCCGCATCGTCAGCGGCCCCGACGGCAACCTCTGGTTCGCCGAGTTCGACAACAACCGGATCGGACGGATCACGACGGCCGGCGTCCTGAAGGAGTACCTGATCCCCACCGCCGACAGCGGGCCTTACGGAATCGCCGCCGGCACCGACGGCAACCTCTGGTTCTCGGAGTTCAAGAAGAAGAAGATCGGCCGCGTCGGCGTCGGCGATCCCGCGCTCTCGCTGTCCAACCTGTCGCCAACATCGGGCCCCGCCGGCGGAGGCACGGACGCGACGGCTTCCGCGCCCGGGTCTCCCGCGGACGCCACGCTCATCGTCGGATTGAAGGCCGCCGGCGCCGTCTCCATCGCCGGTGGCCAGATCTCCTTCACGACTCCGTCGCTGCCGCCGGGAACGCTCAACGACGTGGTCGTCACCGATCCGGCGACGGGTGCGTTCGGACGGATCGCCGACGGCTGGCTGTCGGACTTCGCCGATGTGGCTCAGGCGCATCCCTTCCACGATTACATCGAAACGCTCTTCCGCAGCGGGGTGACCGCCGGCTGCGGGTCGGGCAACTTCTGCCCCGCCGCTTCGGTCACCCGCGCGCAGATGGCGGTCTTCCTTCTGCGCGCCGAGCACGGACCGGCCTGGTCTCCGCCGGAGGCGACGGGGACTGTCTTCGCGGACGTGCCGGCAAACGCGTTCGCCGCCGCCTGGATCGAGGCGCTCGCCGCCGAAGGCATCACGGGCGGCTGCGGCGGCGGCAACTACTGCCCGGCGAGCCCGGTGCGCCGCGACCAGATGGCGGTCTTCCTGCTGAAGTCCGAGCACGGGCAAAGCTACCTTCCTCCCGCGTGCGTCGGCGCTTTCCTCGACGTGAACTGTCCCTCGGCCTTCGCCGACTGGATCGAGCGTCTCGCCGCCGAGAACATCACCGGCGGCTGCGGGAACGGGAACTACTGCCCGTCGGCGAGCGTGACGCGCGGACAGATGGCGGTGTTCCTGGTCAAGACGTTCGGCCTCTCCTGATTCCTCCAGGACAGTGACGGCGCCCAGATCCAGGCCAATCTCGTCGGCGCGAACGCGACCCCAAACCTCGCCAACGGGATTCTGCTGAGTCTCACGCCCGGCAGCGCGGCCCTCGGGCGCTAGTTCAGCGAGGCTCGCGCCGCGCGCGCATCGGCGGCGCGCGCGTGCGGCGGGGACTGCTTCTCCATCGTCGCAAGCGAGAGGTCGAGCAGTCGCGCCGCCTCTGCCCGGTCCTCCGGACGGCCGAGCGCGATGAGATCCGAGGCAACCTGGAAGCGCTCGACCGCCGTGCCGGCGCTCCCCGTCCCCTCGATTCTCTCGAGCGCGGCGAGCGAGTCGCGGTGCATAGGGAGAGCCTCGGCGGCGCGCCCCCGTTTGCGGAGCGTCTCGCCCAGGCGCGAGCGCGCCTCGACCGCCTCGCCGCTGTCCTTGCCGTTGATCTCCTCGAGCTTCGCGACGACCTCGCGCTGGAGAGCCTCGGCTTGCTCCAGCCTCCCCTGCAGCGCGATCTGCACCGCACGGTTGCCGCGGATCTGCCACGTGAACGAGTGCTTCTCGCCGAGGACCTGGCGGAAGAGGGCCTCGACTTCCTCCATCGTCTTCTCCGCCTCGGCATGCCGGCCGCGCCGCGCGGCGATCAGCGCGAGGCCGTTCATGCACTTGCCGACTTCGAAGTGCTTCGGGTCGATCGCCCGCCAGAGGGCGAGCGCCTCGCCGTAGGCCTTTTCCGACTCGTCGAGCCGTCCCTGCTCCAGGTAGAAGAGGCCGATGAGCTGCAGGCTCTGGCCGACCGCCTGATGGTTCGGCCCCAGGCCGCTCCGGCGGACGTCGAGGGCGTGACGATAGAGCTTCTCGGCCTCGGCCGCGTTCCCGCGCCGCTTGAGCAGCTCCGCGAGGTTCAGGTCGCTCTGTGCGACGTTGACGTGCTCCGATCCGAGGCGCCGGACGAGGACGGCCTGCGAGTCGCGGCAGGTCTTCTCCGCCTCGTCGAGCCGGTCCAGCTCGTCGAGGAGCACGCAAAGGTCGCGAAGGTGGATCGCCGTCTGCACGTCGTCATCGCCGGCGACGCGCCGGTACGTCTCGTAAACGCGCCGCTCGAGCGCCTCGGCCTTCTCCGACTGACCCTTCCAGAAAAGGACCTGCGCGTAATCGCTGCGCGCGCGGGCCGTCGCGAGGCTGTCGGGCGGCTCGGTCTTCTCGAGGACCGCAAGGGCCCCGGCGAGCTGCTTCTCGGCCTCGTCGAGCTTGCCCTTGGACATGTTCACGGCACCGAGCGTCGCGAGTCCTCGGGCGCGCGCACTCGAGTCCGCCGACGGAAGGCCCTTCTCGCGGATCGAGAGCGAGCGCGTCGCGAGCT
>JBKOVK010000287.1:0-10108 GCA_046724475.1 Acidobacteriota bacterium
CGTCGGGCTGGGAAGGCGGCGCGCGGCGGCCGGAATTCGAGGGTCACCTCTCCACCGGCGGCGACGCGATTCGGGACCGCCGGCATCTGCTGCTGCCGGCTCTGTGGTCCGCGCAGTCCCGCGCCGGCTGGATCTCGGCCGGAGCGCTCAACTACATCTGTCAGCGTCTCTCCGTCGCGCCCGCCGACGCCTACGGCGTGGCGACTTTCTACGCGATGTTCTCGGTCGAGCCGCAGCCGAAGACGATCATGCACGTCTGCGAGGACCTGGCTTGCCGGCTCAAGGGATCCGGCAACCTCATGGAAGATCTGCGAAAACAGGTTCCGCCCGATGCGCTCCGCCCCGCCCCCTGCCTCGGACTCTGCGAGCGAGCCCCGGCGGTGCTTTTTCAGTGCGCCGGAAGGGGCGAGAAGGATTACGTCGTGGCGCCGGCAACGCCATGGGCGGGGACAAGCCCCGCCCCTACGAAGCCGGTAGGGGCGGCCCTTGCGGCCGCCCGCTCCGGCTCCCCCTCCGCCCCTCAAACGCAGGACGCACGCCGCGGCGGCCTCCGCCTTCTCCGCCGCGTCGGCCACGTGGATCCGACGAGTCTCGACGACTACGTCGCCAACGGCGGGTACCAGGCGCTCCCGAAGGCATTCGCGCTAGGACCCGACGGCGTGATCCGCGAGACGCTTGCTTCGAAGCTCCAGGGCCGCGGCGGTGCTGCCTTCCCGGCGGGCCGGAAGTGGGAAGCCGTCGCAAAGCAGCCCGCGCGCCCGCACTATCTCGTCTGCAACGCGGACGAGTCGGAACCGGGAACGTTCAAGGACCGCGTCCTCATGGAGGAGGACCCGTTCGCCCTCGTCGAGGCGATGACGATCACCGCCTATGCCACGGGCTGCGAGAAGGGTTTCGTCTACATCCGCGGCGAATATCCGCTGTCGCTCGAAAGGATCGAGACGGCGCTCGCGGCCGCTCGCGCGAGAGGCCTGCTGGGCCCGAACGTCATGGGCAAGGGACTCGCCTTCGACGTCGAGACGCGCCGCGGGGCCGGCGCCTACATCTGCGGCGAGGAGACCGCGCTCTTCAACTCGATCGAGGGTTTCCGCGGCGAGCCGCGCAACAAGCCGCCGTTCCCGGTCGAGAAGGGACTCTTCCAGAAGCCGACGGTGATCAACAACGTCGAGACGCTCGTCAACGTCCTCCAGATCGTGCTCGAGGGAGGAGCCGCGTTCGCCGCGATCGGCACCGAGCAGTCGACGGGCCCGAAGCTTTTCTGTCTCTCGGGCCACGTGGCCCGGCCCGGCGTCTACGAAGTTCCGTTCGGAGCCACGCTGCGCCAGTTGATCGATCTGACGGGAGGCGTGCCCGGCGGCCGCGCGGTCAAGGCCGTGCTCCTCGGGGGCGCCGCCGGGTCTTTTCTCTCGCCCGCGGAACTCGACGTCCCCTTGACTTTCGAAGGGACGCGCGCGATCGGAGCCTCGCTCGGCTCTGGCGTCGTCATGGTCTTCGACGAGCACGCGGATCTCGGGGACGCCGTCCGGCGGATCGCCGCGTTTTTCCGCGACGAGTCCTGCGGCCAGTGCGTGCCCTGCCGCGTGGGGGCCGAACGGCAGGAGGAACTGGTCACGCGGATCGCATCGGGCCGGCCTCTCGGCTCGTTGCCGCAGGAAGTCGCGCTGCTCGACGAGATGGCGCAGGCCATGCGCGATGCGTCGATCTGCGGCCTGGGCCAGACGGCGTCGGGAGCGATTCAGTCGGCCATCAAGAAGCTCGGCGTCTTCGGGAGCGCGAAGGCATGATCCCTGCCGACAAGCGCCTCCATTTGGATCGCCCGGTATCTCTGACGATCGACGGCGAGCCCGTCACCGTGCCCGAGGGGACCACGATCCTGGAGGCATGCCGTCAGCGCAAGATCGACACGCCGACGCTCTGCTTCCTCGAGAACCTCACGCCGGTCAACGTGTGCCGCGTGTGCGTCGTCGAAGTCGACGGCTCGCGCACGCTCGTACCCGCCTGCTCGCGGAAAGCCGAGCCGAAGATGAACGTCAAGACCGATACGCCGCGCGTGCGCCTCTCGCGGAAGCTGGTCCTGGAGTTCCTGGGCTCCTCGGTCGACCTCTCATGCGCCTCCGACGACGTCCGGCGCTGGATGACCGACTACGGCGCCGACCCGAGTCGCTACGGCGCGCCCGGGCCGCCGGCGAAGGAGGGCGAACGCGATGCGGCGATGCCGGGCCACCACCATCCCGGCGGCGTCGAGGCGGCGACGGTCGCGCAACCCGTGAAGATCGACAACGACCTCTACGTGCGCGACTATGCGCGCTGCATCCTCTGCTACAAGTGCGTCCAGGCCTGCGGCGTCGAGGCGCAGAACACGTTCGCGATCGCGGTCGCGGGCCGCGGCTTCGACGCGCGGATCTCGACCGAGTGGGCGACTCCCCTGCCGGAGTCGGCCTGTGTCTACTGCGGCAACTGCATCGGCGTCTGCCCGACCGGAGCGCTGATGTTCAAGAGCGAGTACGACCTCCGGAAATCCGGACAGTGGGACGAAGCCCGCCAGACGGTCACCGAGACGATCTGCCCGTACTGCGGTGTGGGCTGCACGCTCGCGCTTCGCGTGCAGGACAACGAGATCGTAGGCGTGACTTCGCCGTTGGATAGCGACGTCACGCAGGGACATCTCTGCATCAAGGGACGCTTCGGCTGGAAGTTCGTTCAGAACCGGCCGCCGGATTCAAAACCCTAAACGCGCCCTTCAGGATCTCGCACACGCGCAGCGCGACGCGCGTCGATCAATTCGGTGTGGAAACGGTAGGTCGCTGCACGCGCCGTGCTCTGTAGAGTTCCATTCGAGGAACGATGGCATGAGACGCGCCGCCTTGCTTCTCTCTCTCCTGCTGTTCACCGTTCTTGCTCTGCCCGAAACCCTGCCGGAGCTTTTCGGGAAGCTGAAGGAGCAGGTCAAGTCGAGCTCCTGGGCGGACGCGCTGAAGACTCTGGACGCTCTGGATTCGGAATCCGCAAAACCCGGCAACGAAGCGGCGCGAAAGCAGCTCGAAGGTCCCATCGCGTTCTACCGCGGCGTCTGCGACTCCAACCTCGGCAACTCCGACAAGGCGATCGCGGACTTCTCGGCATACCTCAAGCTCCAGCCCAACGCCGAGATCGACAAGGCGATGTACTCGAAGAAAGCCGTGGCGGCGTTCGAGAAAGCGCAGAAACAGGCGTCGGACCGCTCGCCCTCCATCGCCGAGGCTTACAAGGAGTTCCAGCCGCCCGCGGAATCGCGGCAGCGCGACCCGTCGGATCCTCTCTGGGGAGAAGGCCCCGTGCGCTGGATCATGACCGACGGCGAGGGAGACATGTGGAAGACGCTGCCCGACGGCAACGCGCGCCTCGCCTTCGTCGAGACCTTTTGGGGCGCGCGCGACCCCGCGTTTCGAAAAGAGTTCGAGCGGCGCGTGGCGTTTGCCGATGCCAATCTGGCCCAGGACGAGGAGCAACTCGGGAGTCTCTCCGACCGCGGCATGGTCTTCGTCCTTCTCGGTCCGCCCACCTATGCCGGCCGCAAACCCATGCGCACGGGCGAGGACGCCAACGACAGCGCCGGCATGTCCATGTTCGGGTCGCACGACGCCGACATCGCCGACGGTGAGGTCAAAGCGAATGCCCCATGCCGGGCAAGGCGTCGGGAGCAAAAGTCTCCCAGACGAGCACGAAATTCAGCAGCCCCAACCGCAACGCCCTCGACTCGTCGAACAACACGATGGAGATCTGGCACTATCGCAGGGAGCTTCTTCCCAAGGGCGTGCCCTACCAGCAGGTCGACTTCGAATTCATCACGCGCAAGGACTACGGCGTGAATGTCCTGCAACGCAGCACGGAACCCCTCAATACACTCGAAGCCGCGAAGACCGTCGGGAAACAGGTCAAGGCCTCGCCGCGATCGTGAGGGGCGTGCCCTACCCGCAGGTCGACTTCGAGTTCGTCACCGGCAGGGCGATGGAGTCAACACGCTCCAGCGTGAGCCTCCGGTGGTGACCACCCTGGAGGCTGCGAAGACCAATGCGAAACGGTCCAACGCGTCGTAGACTTCGCGCGGGGGATGCCATGAAGAAGACCGCACTCTTTCTCTGTCTTCTGCTCTCGGTGACCCTTTGCCTGGCCCAGTCATTGCCGGAGCTCTTCGGAAATCTGAAGGACCAGATCAAGGCCGGGTCATGGGCGGACGCGCTGAAGACTCTGGACGCGCTGGATTCGGAATCCTCCAAGCCCGGCAACGAAGCGGCGCGCAAGCAACTCGAGGGCCCCATCGCCTTCTACCTCGGCGTCTGCGACTCGAACCTCGGCAACACGGACAAGGCTGTCGAAGAGTTCGGAGCGTATCTGAAGCTCCAGCCCAACGCCGAGATCGACAAGACGATGTACTCGAAGAAGGCGATCGCGGCGTTCGAGAGGGCGCAAAAGGCCGCGACCGACCGTTCGCCCTCGCTGGCGGAGGCTTACAAGGAGTTCCAACCGCCGGCGGAATCGAGGCAGCGCGATCCGGCCGATCCTTTGTGGGGAGAGGGCCCGATGCGCTGGATCATGACGGACGGGGAAAAGCAGATGTGGACGACGCTGCCGGACGGCAACGCCCGCATCGCTTTCGTCGAGACCTTCTGGGGAGCGCGGGATCCGGCGTTCAAAAAGGAGTTCGAGAAGCGCGTGGCCTTCGCGGATGCGAACCTGGCCCAGGACGAGGAGCAGCTGGGGAGTCTTTCGGACCGCGGCATGGTCTTCATCCTCCTCGGCCCGCCCACCTACGCCGGGCGCAAACCCCTGCGGACCGGCGAGGACGCCAACGACAACGCCGGCATGTCCACCGTCGGCTCCCAGGACGCCGGCATCGCCGAGAAGAACATGAAGTCGTCTCGGAGCACGACCTCCGGCAAGCTCGCCACGCAAAGCATCAAGTTCGGAAGCCCGAACCGGAACGCGCTCGACAGCTCGAACAACACGATGGAGATCTGGCACTATCGCCGGGAGCTCCTGCCGAAGGCCGTGCCCTACCAGCAGGTCGACTTCGAGTTCGTCACGAAGAAGGGCTACGGCATCAATACGCTGCAGCGCAATACCGAGTCCGTGAACACGCTGGAGGCCGCGAAGTCGGCCGCGAAGCAACCCAACGCACCGACCGGCGGCGCGACGGGGTCCTAGGGCGCGGTCAGCCGCTCGAGGACTCGCGAGATCGGCGTCCCGTCCACGATCCCTTCCAGAGCCGGCACCCGCTCGCGCAGGGCTTCGAGCCGTTCGGGCTCGAGCGTGAAGTCGTGCGCGATGACGATGGGAACTCCGGGCTCGAAAAGCGGCGCCAGCGCGCTCGCGATGCGGAATCCCTGATCGCGGGCGCCGCCGGGGAGGAGCCGGTCGGCCGGCGTCCGCGAGAAGTCCACGTCGAGGAAGATGCCGTCCACGCGGCGCTCCGCGAGGAGACGCCGCGCCGCGGACGCGTCCGGCGCCGCCAGGAGCTCCACCTCGCGGGACGCAGGCGCCAAGCGCGTGAAGGCGTCTACGTACTCCGTGCCGTCCTCGATGACGAGGAGGACCTTGCGCGCGGCCGCGTTCACGCCGGCTCCTCGAGCGCTGGAAGGTCGAGCACGATCGCCTTCGTGAAGCCGCCCTTTGGAGACGGCGCGATCTCGAAGGCGCCGTCGTTCTTCCGGAGGACTTCCTCGATCACCCCCCAGCCTCGGTCCGAGGGCCGGCCCCGCAGCTGCTCGGCCGACAGAGCCCCGGGCAGATCGTCGGCGAGGGCGATGCGCAGCCGCGGCTCGCCCGTGATCGGATCGCGGCGTTTCTGCGCCGAAAGACCCAGGCGGACGGGGCGTCCGCGCGGTTCGTCCTTCGGCGCGAGAGCGTTGGAGAAGAGATTGCGCCACAGCGTCTCCCAGTCCGCCGCGGGCATCCGCAAGAGTGGCAGCGGACTCTCCACTCCCACGCCTCCGATCGTCTCCAGCTCCGGCTGCACCACGCCGATCTCGGCGGCGACACGGGCGAGCAGCGCGCGCAGGGCGTCGGCCCGCACGGGAAGCGCGGCGGCGCGGTCGAGCGAGCGCTCCATCTCGGTTCCCGACGCCAGAACGAACGAGCGGGCGGCGTCGTTCAAGATCCGCGCGAGCCGGCGAGTCGCTTCGGCCGGCGGATCCTCCTCTTCGGCGATGCGCTCGAGCGGCCGATGGGCGCGGCGCAGCGTCTCGAGGCCCTTGACGAGCCACGAGAAGACCGCATCGCGATGCCGCAGGTTCAGACGCACGCGGTCCTGGCTCGCGATCGCGCGCAGCTCGTCGATCGCACCCTGGGTCTCGGCGATCAATCCCGCCGAGTTTCCTTCGCCGTAGAGCCTCGTCGACAGCAGGCGCGCCGCCTCGACGCTCTCCCGTCCGCCCGCCTCGATGCGCGCGGCGCCATCGGAGAGCAGAAGCCCACCGTGCTTGAGAGCCTCGTGGCGCACGCGCCCCAGGACGGGTCTCGCCTCGGCGGCGCGAGCGGGATACTCGTTGAGCCACTCGGCGAACGACCTGCCGGACCGCCGGCGGTACAGCGCGACGGCCCCGACGATTGCGGCGAGCGCGACGGCGCCGACAAACACCCAGACGGCGGCGCGCTTCTGGCCTTCGAGTCGCGCGACCGCGGCTGCGGCCTCGGCGGCCCGCGATCCCGCCGGCGCTTCGTCGCGATAGCGGCGGTAGAAGTCGATCGCCTCCGAGCGGCGGCCTTTCTTCTCGGCCGCCTCGCCCAGCTGGAAGAGCGCTTCCGTCGAGCCCGCCGCCGCTGCGCGCCGCCAGGCGTCCTCGGCCGTCGCCGAGCGGCGCGGGTCGCGCTCGAGGGCGCGCGCCAGGCCTTCCCAGGTCGACGCGCGCGACGGGTCGGCCTCGGTCGCGCGCTCGAGCGACGCGATCGCCTTGTCGCCTTCGCCGCGCTTCTGGTGAATCGACGCCGCGAGCTCGGGCGCCGAGGCGAAAGACGGATCCTGCGCCTCTGCCTCCGCGAGGAGCGCCAGAGCCGTCGCCAGGGATTCGGAATCGCCGCGAGCCGCCAGGACACGGGCCTTCTGCCAGAGCGCCACCGCCCCGGAGGCCGGCTCGGGTGGCAACGGCTCGGCCGGCTTGGACGGCGCGGTCTCCGGGGTGCGGGATGCTTCCCGGACGCGGCGCGCCAGCGTCTCGCGCAGGGCCCGCGTCTCCTCCCGTTCCTGGGGCGTGGCGTTCTGGAGAAAACGGTCCAGGCGCTCCAGAGCCGTCGGCGCGTCGCCGAACTCCGCCCAGCGCATCGCCGACCGCCGCATCAGCGGACGCAGGTCCGGCCGGAGCGTCACTGCGCGGTCGAGCATCGCCAGCGATTCCTCCTTCGCGGCGCGGTCCGGCTCTCCCCAGAGCAGATTCGCGAGGGCGCTCAGGGTCTCGACGCGTCCCGGATCCGCCGCGACGGCGGCGCGGTAGGCGCGAATCGCGGCGGACGTGTGCCCCGCGCGAGTCTCCACCGCTCCGAGAGCGTCGAGCGCCTCGACGTAAGTCGGCGCGAGATGCAGAGCCACGGAGAGCTTCTCCCGCGCCTCGCCCAGCCGGCCGGCCGACAGCGCGCGGCGCGCGTCCGCCAATGCGAGCTGCGCCTCCACCGGAGGCTCGGCGCCCGGCGGCGCGACTTCGGCGGCCTCGGCTTCGAGAATGAGCGGGCGAAGGTGCGCCTGGATCAGGGATCCGTCCTCGCCGCGCTCGTCGAGCATCCGCGCCAGTGCCGCGTAACGCGCGATCGCCTCCCGCCAGCGGCGGCGCTCCTCGGCGCGGCGGGCGACGAGGTAGAGCTCCGCGGGTGTGAGCCTCCCGGCGTTTCTCTCCGCCGCGGCGGCCAGAAGGTCCACGCCCTCTTCGGAGTCGCCGGCCGCGAACGCGAGGTCGGCGCCCTGGAGCGTGCGGTCGACCGAAGGCGAAAGCCGGCGCGCCGCGCGCAGGCGCTCACGGGCGCGGGCGAGCGCGGGTCCGTTGGGATCGCGCGACGCCTCGGCGAGCAGGGCGTCGGCCTCGGCGTAGAGATCGCCGCCGTCCTTGATGCATCCCGCCGGCGAGGGCTCGTCGGGGGGCGCGGCGAGAGTCGCGACGAGAAGCGCCAGGCCGATGCGGGCGATCATCTCAGCGTTCTCCGCGGGCCGACAGGCCGAGCTTGTTGAACCGCAGGCGCACGGCGCGCGCCTCGCGACGCGACCCGGTCATCAGCTCCGCCATCTTCTCGAAGTCGCCGCCGGCTTCTCGAAACAGCGAGCGCAGCGTCGCCCGCTCGAGCTCCCGCCGAAATCCCGCGACACTGGTCGAGCGCGGCCGCTCCAGGACGAGCCTCCCCGCGCGCGGCTCCGGCCGGCCGCCGCCCGAGAGCAGGTCGAAGAGCAGGCGCGCATCGAGGGGAATGCGGACGCGGCCGTTGCGGTCGCGGACGGCGCCCGGTCCCGCGTAGACCGCCGCCGCGAGCGCGTCGGTCACGGTCATCTCGAACTGCCTCAGGTTTCCGGGCCAGGGATGCTTCTCCATCGCGCTCCAGGCCTTGCGCGGCAGCACGAAGACGACCGGCGCCGCCGTGGCACGCGCCTCTTCCTCGGACAACGCGAGTGCGAAGTCGCCGTCGGGCTCCGGACCGCCGGCCGCCCGAACGAGAGCCGCGACCGCGCGTCGGCGTCGCGAGTCCGAGAAGAACTCCGCCGCGCAGGAGCGCGCCAGATGCGGCAGATCGTCCCGGCGGTCGGAGAGCCTCGGCAGCTCCAGGGCGAGCGAGGGATTGAGCCGCATCAGCAGATCCGAGCGGAAGCTCCCGTCGGCCACGCGGGCCGAGAGGTCGGCGTTGGACGCGGCGACGACACGGGCCGTGTGCGGCGTCTCGGACGCGCTGCCGAGGCGCCGGATCGCGCCGTCGTTCAACGCGGTCAGCAGCATCTTCTGGGCGTCGGCGGCGAGATTCTCGATCTCGTCCAGGAAGAGCGTGCCGTCGGCCGCCGATTCGAAGACTCCTTTGCGATCGGCGATCGCCCCGGTGAAGGAGCCGCGCAGCGCGCCGAAGAGGGCCGCCGGAAGGAGACCCTCCGGAACCGTCGCGCAGTCGAAGGCCACGAAGGCGCCCGCGCGGCCGGAAAGCGGATGGATCACTTCGCGGACCAGGAGACTCTTGCCCGTTCCGGTCGGACCCGTGACCAGCAGGGGCATCGGCGTCGGGGCGAGGGCGGCGACCTTGCGCCGCAGCTCGCGCATCGAGGGGCTCGATCCCCAGAAAAACCGGCCCGTGCGCTGCGGCGCGTCGCGCTCGGCCAGCACGCGGCGGAGCAGGCGCGCCAGCCCTTCGCCCCCCTCCTCGCCGCCGTCGGCCGCATACGTGAACGCATCGGCCTTCAGGGCAATCGCCTCGTCCTCGAACGGAATCTCTTCGTAGGCCGTCGTCAGCACGACCGCGAGGTCGGGACGCCGCCGCCGCAGCCTCTCGAGGATGAACAGACCCTGCCGGTCGCGACGCTCGCGGCGCAGGCGCTTCGCCGCGGCGTCGTCGCCGAGCGGCTTCTCGTCGGGGAGAAGGTCTTCGTCGGAGATTTCGAACCGCAGGTCCAGCACCACGGCGTCGGGCGCGCGGCGCCCTTCGAGCAGCGGCGCCGCCTCTTTCCAGGAACGCGCGTGACGCGCCTCGCCGACCGCGGAGAGCTCGAGCTCCGGAGCGAAGCGCGACAGCGCCTCGGCCGTGCGCGGCTGATCGTCCACGACGAGGACGCGGGCGGCCGCGCGGCGAGCGGTCAGCGCGAGTCCCTTCCCGCGGACGCGAGCGCGCGACACTCCTCGGCGATCGCGCGCGTGAGACCGTCGAGGCGCTCGAGCTCGGCGCGCGACAGTGACCCGAGCTTGCGCGACAGTGTCTCGAGCGTCTCGAGGCTCCGCCGGATCCGGCGGAGGGGCTCGGCATACGGTGGACGCTCCGAGAGCTCGCTTCCTCCCTCCCTCATCCATGCCCGGAAGACCTCGGCCGCCGGGACCGCGCCGCCGGGCCCCGTTCGGGTCGCGAGCACGTCGGCGGCCAGGCGCGCGCGCAGCGCCTCGGTGTCGGCCTCGATCGAGGC
>JBKOVK010000249.1:0-10205 GCA_046724475.1 Acidobacteriota bacterium
GGTGTTCTTCGACGTCGGCGGCGCGGCGCTGAAGAACCAGCCGTTCCAGTTCTGGAGCGACTACCAGCTCTGCGGCACGGGCACCCCGCTGGGCGGCGCCCCGGCGGGCTGCAACGGCGCCGTCGGCGGATTCTCCGACTGGGGCTTCGGCCTCCAGGCGGACATCCTCGGCCTCCCCCTCCACTTCGACTTCGCGAAGCAGTGGAACTTCAAGGAGAGCCTCACCGGATTCAAGCTGTTCTTCTACATCGGACCGGAATTCTAGAAGTAAGCAGTCGGCAGTAAGCAGTAAGCAGGACCGAGAGCGAGTCCGACTGCTTACCGCTTACTGCTTACCGCTTACTCACCTTACAATCCCACCGCGTGACTCCCCGCAAGTCGATGTCCGTCCGTGTGCTCGGTCCTTACGGCGGTTCCGCGCCGGGCTATCGCATGACGACGTTCTTGATCGACGGCGACACGGCGCTGGACGCCGGCGCGCTGACCGAAGCGCTGCCGCTCTCGGCGCAGAAGCGCATCCGCCGCGTCGTGCTCACGCACGCGCACCTCGACCACGTCGCGTCCCTGCCATTCCTCGTCGAGAACCTCTACGGTCGGTCCACTCCGCTCGAAGTGCTCGCGCCCGCGCCCGTGCTCACCGCCCTCTCGCGCCACATGTTCAACGACTCGACATGGCCGGACTTCACGCGCCTTCCCTCGCGCCGCCGACCGACGGTCGTGCTCACCGCCGTCCCGGCCGGAAAGCCGTTTCGCGCGGGAGGCGTCCAGTTCACTGCCGTGCCCGTCGACCACGTCGTGCCGGCGTACGGCTACCTGGTGTCGCGGCCCGGACGCGCGATCCTCTTTTCCGGCGACACCATGCCGACCGAGCGGCTGTGGAAGGAAGCGAGGAGCTGCCGAGCGCTCAAGGCGATCTTCCTGGAAGTCTCCTTTTCCGACGGCCAGAGCGCGGTCGCGAGAGCCTCGTGTCACTTGACGCCGCGGCTTCTCAAGCGCGAGCTCTCCAAAGCGCCGGCCGACGTGCCCGTGTACCTGTACCACATGAAGCCTCCGTCCCTGTCGCGGATCCGCCACGAGGTGGCGGCATTGAAGGAGCCGCGGTTGAGGCTCCTGGAGTCGGAGCGATCGTTCCGGTTCTGAGGCGCCTTCCCTAGAGCAACCTGGCCCAGGCCAGGAGATCGACCGCCAGCGTGCCGGCGAGGCGGCCGCGCAGAGCGTCGTTGCGCAGGAGATCCTCGCGGGATCCCGAAAGCGTCATCTCGCGCATCAGCCACGTCGTTTTCCCGCGGGTTTCGGCGCGAAAGCTCGAGCGCTGCGGCGACTCCCCGATACGGCGCACGACCGTGAGGCGTCTGCGGCCGTTCTCCGTGGCGACCTCCTCGACGAGGCGCGGCGCGCCCGCGCCGGCTCCCGGCGCCGCGAGTTCGAAGCGGTAACCCGAACCCGTCGCTTCTTCACCGACGACGTCGGCGATTCCTTCGAGGAGCCGCCGATAGCCGCGCGGCGTGGAGATCGCCGCGTAGGCGTCCTCGGCGCTCCGGTCGGTCTCCAGGTACGCCGTCAGCGTGGTCTCGGTCGTGGAGGCAGACCCCTCGCGCACGATCGCGAACGCTTCCTCGAGCAGCTCTTTCTCGACGCCGAAGACGCCGGCCAGAGCCTCTGCCCGCGATGCGGCGAGCGGGATCGCCAGCCGCGAGTGCCGGTCGTCCACTCGAAGGACGCCGCCGGAGTACGAGACCACGCGATTCCCGGCGTCCTTGCGCAGCGTGACGCTCTGGAGGAAACGCGCCCGCGGCGCAAACGTCCTGCGCCAGAGGTCTCGATAGAGCTCGTCGGTCACCTCTTCGAAGAACACCTCGAGCTCCCGCGGCCCCTCGGGAACGCCGCCCGAAAATCCGATGTGCAGCCCGCGAGGCGTCGGCGAGGCTTCGAGGTCCACGACTGCGCCCTCGATCCTCCCGCCCCGCGCCGGGACGAGGGCCGGCAGGGGGAAGCCCACGTCGGCCAGAACGTCTCCCGAGGGAGTCGCGACGAGAAGGGCCGCATGATCGAAGTCGCGCTCGACTTTGCCGAGGAGCCGGCGCGCTGGAAAGCCGAGCGCTTCGAGCAGCGCGCCAAAAGCGGCCACGCGCGCAAAGCACGTGCCTCCGGCGCCCTGCTCGAGATGCTCCTTCCAGAAGAGTTCGGGCGCCCGGGGCTTTTCCTGCGGGCTCTCGATCCGCACGTCGCGGACGATCTTCGAGGCGTTCTCAAAGGGAACGCGGGCGTTGAAGCGCGCGAAGAGCGCCTCGAGAAAACCGCTCCCGGGCTGCGCCCGCGAGAGGTCGAGCGCCTCCAGGATCTCGTCGACCGGCAGCACCCTGCTAGGCGGGCTTTCCGGAGAGCCTCGCGACCATGTCCCGGATGCGGAACCGCGCGTCGTCGCTGAACCAGTAGTCCAGGAACGGATCGTGGTCGCGAGCCTGATCGAATCGCGCGATCGCGGCCGCGCGGCTGCGCCGCTTGATCGCCGCGTGGGCGGCCGGCGCGAGACCGGCCAGAAAGCCGGCGCGTTCGACCGCGGCCTCGAGAAGCCCCTCGGCGGGCACCACCCGATCCAAAAGGCCCACGGCGAGGGCGCGTTCGACATTGAGGTTCTCGCCCGTGGCGGCGAGGCGCTCCATCGTCCGCGCGCCGAGCCCGTGGCGGAACGGCTCCATGAGGCACTGCGGCACCGAAACGCCCAGGATGACTTCGGAGAGCCCGAACTTGCCCTTTCCTTCGGCGGCCAGCCGCTCGTCGACGGCCATCGCGACGATGAGCCCGCCCGCGATTGCGTGGCCGTTCAACGCGACGACGACGGGCGGACCGAACACGAAGATCTGGCGCACCAGGTCGCAGTAGTCCGAGACGAAGACTTCCATGTCCTTGCGCTCGCGGTCGACCAGGAACCGCAGGTCCCAGCCCGCCGAGAAGATCCCCGGAATCGCCGAGGCCAGGACGACCGCGCGCGCCTTCTCGCTCGCCGAAAGAGCCGAAGAGAGCTCGGCCACCAACTCCGGCGAAAACGCGTTGGCCTTGGGCCGGTTGAGCGTCAGGACCGCAACGTCATCGCCGCGCTTTTCGATCGTGACCAGACTCACGCCGTCCTCCTCTGCCGCGCATCCGGCGCAAAGAGCGCACGATGGAGCCGCCGGTCCGGCGTCAGCTCGGGGTGAAACGTCGCCGCGGCGACATTGCCTTCTCGCACCAGCACGGGCTCGCCCGAGTGCGTCGCGAGGATCTCGACTCCCCTGCCCACGCGACGGATCCGCGGAGCGCGAATGAAAACCGCCGGCATCGTTCCTCCGAGCGCCGTACTGTCGACGTCGGCGATGAAGGAGTCCAACTGCCGGCCGTAGGCGTTGCGCTCCACACCGATGTCGATCAGGCCCAGACCTTTCTGGGCCGGGTTGGTCACGTCCCGCGCCAGAACGATCGCACCGGCGCATGTGCCGAGGATGGGATGCCCTGCTCCGGCGAAGGACCGGAAGGCCGCCTCCCAGGGCTCGGCCTCGAAGAACTTCCACAGGGTCGTGGACTCGCCTCCGGGGATCACGAGTCCCGACGCCTCCTCGAGATCCCTCGGCCGTTTCGCCTCGAAGCTCTCGACATCGACCTCCGCAAGGGCCCTGCGGTGCGCCTCGAAGTCTCCCTGAAGCGCCAGGACGGCGACGCCCCGGCGATTCTCGCCGCCCGTCTTCACCATCCGCGGGTCTGGAGCTGGGCCTCTTCGGCGAGGCTCGCCGCCTCGATGCCCTTCATTCCCGAGCCCAGGGACTCTTCCGCAGCCAGCAGGGCCTGCGCGTCCTTCCAGTGCGTCGTGGCCTGAACGATCGCGCGCGCTCGCTTTTCGGGATCGTCGGACTTGAAGATTCCCGACCCGACGAAGATGGCTTCGGCGCCGAGCTGCATGCACAGGGCCGCGTCGGCGGGCGTGGCGACGCCGCCGGCGGCGAAGTTCGGCACCGGGAGCTTGCCCGTCTCGGCGACCTCGACCACGAGCTCGAACGGTGCCTGCAGGCGCTTGGCCGCGGCCATCCTCTCGTCCTTGGAGAGCTGCGTTAGCATCTTGATCTCGCGGTGCACTTCGCGCAGGTGCTTGACGGCGTGCACGATGTCGCCGGTGCCGGCCTCCCCTTTCGTCCGGATCATCGCCGCGCCCTCGCCGATGCGGCGCAAGGCCTCTCCCAGGTTGCGGCAGCCGCACACGAACGGGACCGCGAAGTCGTGCTTGTAGACGTGGTTCTCTTCGTCGGCGGGTGTTAAGACCTCGGACTCGTCGATGAAATCGACCTTGAGCGCTTCGAGGACACGGGCCTCGGCGAGGTGCCCGATCCGACACTTCGCCATCACCGGAATCGAGACCGCCTGCTGGATCTCCCGGATCTTTGAGACCGGCGACATACGCGCGACTCCCCCGTCGCGCCGGATGTCCGCGGGCACCCTCTCCAGCGCCATCACCGCCGCGGCTCCCGCGGCCTCGGCGATCTTCGCCTGTTCCGCGTTGACGACGTCCATGATCACGCCGCCCTTGAGCATCTCGGCCAATCCGACCTTCAAACGAAAACTGTCTGCCGTGGTCATTGCGCCATCCTCCCTGTCACCTCAGACGACCGGCGCCGACAGCGCCGACCGGTTTCGCGACTCCACTTCCCGGACCGCCTCCGCGAGGAGCGCGATCCCACGCTCGATTTCTTTTCGCTCGACGCGCGTGACCGAGAGGCGCACGCGTTCGACATCCTCGCCTCGAGGATCGAAGTCCTGCCCCGGCGCTACGGCCACGCCGCGCCGCGCCGCCGCCTCGGCGACGCGACGGCCCGACACACCTCCGGGTAGGATCAGCCAGAACAGCGGATTTCCACCCTCCCCGCCCCAAATAGTTGCCTCAGGCAACCTTTCTTGGAGCGCCCGACGGGCCGCGTCGGCGCGCAGCGAGACCTCTTCCCCGCGGGCCTGCCGCACCCGGCGATCCGCGCCCGCCTTCAGAAACGCGGCGACCGCCGCCTGCAGCGGGATGGGCGTCTGAAAGTCGGTGGCTTTCTTCACGCGCGCCAGCCGCTCGACGATCGCGCCCACCGCCGCAATCCAGCCGATCCGGAAGCCCGGGACGAGATCCTTCGACAGCGTCCCGAGCCACACCGTGCGCTCGGGCCGCGATGCGGCGAGCGGCAGCAGCCCCGACTCCGGCTCTTCGTAGCCGTCCTCGACGATGAGCGCGCCCGATGAGATCGCCGCATCCGCGAGGGCGAGACGGCGGTCGCGGCCGGTCGTGATGCCCGTCGGATTCTGCCGCTCGGGCATGACGTAGACGAGCTTGACGCGCCGCCCGCGCAGCACCGACGGATCGGGCCCGCCTTCGTCCATCGGCATCGGCACGATCGAGACGCCCGCCAGGCGCGCGAGCGCGAGCGCTCCCGAGTAGGTCGGCGACTCCATCGCCGCGAGATCTCCCGGATCCGTGAAGGTGCGGAAGAGAAGATCCAGTCCCTGCTGCGCGCCGCTGACGACCAGAATCTCGGCGGGCGACCGCTGGATACCGTGCTCGTTCAAGCGGCGCGCGATCTCGACGCGCAGCTCGTCCAAGCCCAGAGGCGGAGCGTAAGACCACAGGTCGCGTCGCCGGCTCCACGCGTAGGAGACGGTGCGCGTGAACTCCTCCAGCGGAAAGAAGCGCTCGTCGGGCGCCAGCCGCGAGAAATCCGCGACGAGCGGAGCCGGCAGGGGAGTCGAGGCCTCGTCGGGGAGGCCCGCGACGCGCTGCGAGAGCAGATCGTTCAACCGAAACGGAGGGGCAGGGGAGGGCGACCCCGAAAGCACGACCGTACCGCTTCCCACACGGCCCTCTACGAGCCCCCGTTCCGCGAGGAGGCGGTAGGCCGCCTGGACGGTCCCCCGGTTGACGCCGAGAGCGGCCGCGAGCTCGCGGGTCGTCGGCAGACGCGAGTTCGTCGGCAGGGAACCGCCCGAAATCTCGCGCTCGATGGCCTCGCTGACCTGCTCCGCGAGCGGAATGGGTGCGGTTCGATCGATCCCGATCTGGGTCAGATCCAATTGGCCCGCCATCGACCCAATTGTATTGCCGAGTGGAGCGACCTGACAAGCCCCGGGCAGCCTTTGGAGCGTGGCTCTTTATGGCCGTAGTTTGAGACGACTAAATTGTCTGTTTTCTGAGTATCTCTGAAAAACTACTGTAGCTTCTCTCAGGCGCCATGCTTTCGAAGCTCTTCCTCGAGGCTTCGCGAGAAGAGAAACTCCCGGTCCTTTTCGGAAATGGATCGCCGCTTTGCAAGGGAGGCCCGAACCTTCTCCTCCAGCGCATCGAGTTCGGCAAACCCGTCCGTCAGCTCGCGCACGACGGCGCGTCGGACCGTCTCGTCGTCGGCTCTTTGCTCCAGGGAACGGCTCTCCTTGAGCGCTTTCACGACCACCCGCGAGAGGTAGAGGATCCGATCGGCTGAAATCTTCACGACGGCCTTCCCGCCCGCAGGTCTTCGGAAAACGGGTGTCGCAGCAGCTGCTCGAGCACGGGCGCCGTCAGGGCCGCGACATCGGCCCCCATCAGGGCGGCGTCGAGCACGTGCACGGGATTGCGGATATCGGCCACCACGATCTGGGTCTGGAAGCCGTAGTTGTCGTAGACGCGGATGACCTGCTCGACCAGATCCATGCCGATCGTCCCGATGTCGTCGAGCGGCCCGACCGCGGGAGCGACGTAGCTCGCGTTGCCCTTGGCCGCGACCAGGGCCTGCGAAGCCGAGTAGCAACCCGACGCGCACGTGGCGATCTGATCCTGCGAAAGAAGCCGCGCCACGCGCAGGCCGTCGGGGCGCAGGGGGAGCCGCACCACGATGTCCTTGCCGAGCTTGGCGAGCTCGCGCGCCTCCTTGTACAGGCCCTTGGGGTCGTCTGCCGAAAGCTCGGCGAGGACGGGTCCGTCGGTGATGCCGGCCAGATCCCGGACGGCCTTGCGAAATTCCACGTTCTCGGCGGCAGCCCCGGCCACCGAGATCCAGACGCCGTCTAAGAGGCCCAGATCCTTGATGCGGCGGGCCTCTTCCGCGCTCGCGCTGTCCAGGAAAAAACGCATGGAGGCGGGATTCTATAGCCGAGCGGGACCGACAAGGGGAGAGGGCCGGGAGCGACTTCCCCTCTCATGTCCACGGTCCGCGAAGCGGACCGCGAGAGGTCCGAGCCCTATTCTTCTTCGTCGTCGAGAAAGGCGGTTCCGCCCTTTTTCTCCGCCTTGGGACTTGGGACCTGAGACTTGGGACCATCGGCTCCGGGCAGCGCGGCCTGCGGCTCGTCTTCGCCCTCTTCGCTCTCGGCGAGCTTGGCGATGCCGACGAGGCGGTCGCCCTCCTCGAGCTGGATGACGCGGACGCCCTGGGCGGCGCGACCGGTCTCACGGATGTCCTTGACCTTGATCCGGATGAGCTGGCCGCGCTCGGTGATGAGCAGGAGCTGGTCGGCGTCCACGACCGACTTGATGCCCACAACGGGCCCGTTCTTCTCGGTGACCTTGACGTTGATCACGCCCGACCCTCCGCGGCCCTGGAAGCGGTATTCCTCGACTTCGGAGCGCTTGCCATAGCCGTTCTCGGTGACCGACAGGAGGTGCGCCTTCTCGTCGACGATGTCCATCTCGACGACTTCGTCGTTGTTTTTCTTGAGCGTGACGCCGATGACGCCGGTGGTGTCGCGGCCCATCGGCCGGACGTCCTTTTCGGAGAACCGGATGCCCATGCCCTGGCGGGTGCCGATGAAGATCTGGTTCTCGCCGCCCGTGATGCGCACCGAGAGCAGCGAGTCCCCTTCTTCGAGGTTGATCGCGATGATCCCGCCCGAGCGCACGTTCGAGTACATCGAGAGGGGAGTCTTCTTCACGACGCCGTTCTTCGTGGCGAACATCAGGTACCGGTCTTCGGGGAAGTCCTTGGTCGCCGCCATCGCCACGATGCCCTCGTTGGACCCGAGCGACAGCAGGTTCACGATGGCCTTGCCGCGCGTCGCCGGCCCGAGCTGCGGCAGGTCGTAGACCTTGATCCAGTGCATGCGGCCGCGCGAGGTGAATGCGAGGACGTACGCGTGCGTCGACGCGACGAACAGGTGCTCGACGAGGTCCTCTTCCTTCGTGGTGGCGCCGATCCGGCCCTTCCCGCCGCGCCGCTGGGCGCGGTAGAGCGACAGGGGAGAGCGCTTGATGTAGCCGCCGCGGGACACGGTGATGACCATGTCCTCCTCGACGATCAAGTCCTCGATGTCGATGTCGGACGCCTCGGCGACGATCTCGGTCCGCCGCTCGTCGCCGAACTGTTTCTTGATCTGCTGCAGCTCGTCGACGATGATCTCGAGGACCAGCTTCTCCGAGCCCAGGATCTCGCGGAGCTTCGCGATGAGGGAGAGGACCTCCTTGAACTCGGCGACGATCTTCTCCCGCTCGAGCCCCGTGAGCCGGTGGAGCCGCATGTCCAGGATCGCCTGGGCCTGCACCTCGTCGAGGCGGAGCACCTGGTTGCCCTTGCCGCCTTCGTCGCCGAGGGAGGTGCCGATGAACTTCTCCAGCGCCGCGCGGGTCATGGAGACCTCGGCGGACAGGCGGGTCCTGGCTTCCTGGGGGTCCTTGGACGCCCGGATGATCTTGATGACCTGGTCGAGGTTCGCCAGCGCCAGAGCGAGGCCGCGCAGGAGGTGGGCCCGCTCCTCCGCTTTCTTCAGGTCGAACTGCGTGCGCCGGATGACGACGGCCTTGCGGTGGTCGATGAAGTGGCGCAGGAGATCGTGCAGCGGCAGGACACGCGGCTGGTTCTCGACGATCGCCAGGAAGATGATCCCGAAGCTCGACTGCATGGGGGTCAGCGCGTAGAGCTTGTTGAGGACGACCTGGGCGTTCTCGCCGCGCTTGAGCTCGACGACGATGCGCATGCCTTCGCGGTTGGACTCGTCGCGCAGGTCGGCGACGCCGTCGATCTTCTTCTCGTTGACGAGCTCGGCGATGCGCTCGATGAGCTTGGCCTTGTTGACCTGGTACGGGATCTCCGTGACGACGATCGACTCCTTGTCGCCCCGGGCGGCCTTCTCGATCATGGCGCGGGCCCGCACCTGCACGGAGCCGCGGCCGGTCTTGTAGGCGTCCTTGATGCCCTGGGCGCCGTGGATGAAGGCGCCGGTGGGGAAGTCGGGGCCCGGCAGCTTCTTCATGAGCTGGCCGAGCGTGGCGTCGGGGTGCTTGATCATCTCGATCGTCGCGTCGACGACTTCGGAGAGGTTGTGCGGCGGGATGTTGGTCGCCATACCGACCGCGATGCCGGTCGAACCGTTGACCAGGAGATTCGGGAACTTCGCCGGAAGCACCAGCGGCTCGACGAGCGAGCCGTCGTAGTTGGGCGTCCAGTCGACGGTGTCCTTGTCGATGTCGTCGCCGAGGAGCTCGGCCGCGAGCCGCGTCAGGCGGACCTCGGTGTAGCGCATGGCCGCGGCGTTGTCGCCGTCGACCGAGCCGAAGTTGCCCTGCCCGTCGACCAGCGGATAGCGCAGCGAGAACTCCTGCGCCATGCGGACGACCGAGTCGTAGACCGCGCTCTCGCCGTGCGGATGGTACTTGCCGAGGACGTCGCCGACGATGCGGGCGGACTTGCGGTACGGCTTGTTGTGGAGGTTGCCCTGCTCCCACATGCCGTAGAGGCAGCGGCGGTGCACGGGCTTCAAGCCGTCGCGGACGTCGGGGAGCGCCCGTCCGATGATGACGGACATGGCGTAGTCCAGGTACGACCGGCGGACCTCGTCCTCGATCGTGACGGGCAGCTTCTCTTCGGGGGTCAGGAGGTTCGCCATCGGCTCAGATGTCCAGGTTCCTCACGTTCAGGGCGTTCTCTTCGATGAATTCGCGGCGCGGCTCGACGGCGTCGCCCATGAGGATCGAAAAGACCTCGTTAGCCTCGACCGCGTCCTCGACCGCGACCTGGAGCAGCCGCCGCGTCTCGGGGTTCATCGTCGTGTCCCAGAGCTGCTCGGGGTTCATCTCGCCGAGGCCCTTGTAGCGGTTTATGACGAGTCCCTTCTTGGCCGACTCGTAGACCGCGTCGACGACGGCCGAGAGGGTCTCGTGCTTGGCCGTTTCGCCGTCGCGCGTCACGACGTAGGGCCCGTCGAGGAATCCGCCGATGGATTTGGCGGTCTCCTTGATT
>JBKOVK010000122.1:0-3170 GCA_046724475.1 Acidobacteriota bacterium
CTCGGAGTCGGCGGTGTGCCCAAGGGTCGCGTCATAGAGATCTATGGTCCCGAATCGGGCGGGAAGACGACCCTCGCCCTTCACATCATCGCGGAGGCTCAAAAGGCCGGCGGCCTCGCCGCGTTCATCGACGCCGAACACGCCCTCGACGCCGAGTACGCCAAGAAGCTCGGCGTCGACACGGAGAATCTCCTGGTCTCGCAGCCCGACAACGGCGAGCAGGCCCTCGAGATCGCCGAGATGCTCATCCGGTCGGGCGCGATCGACGTCATCGTGATCGACTCGGTCGCCGCGCTCGTGCCGAAGGCCGAGATCGAGGGCGAGATGGGCGAGGCGCAGATGGGTCTCCAGGCCCGCCTGATGTCGCAGGCCCTGCGGAAGCTGACCGCGATCGTTTCGAAGTCGCGGACCAGCCTGATCTTCATCAACCAGATTCGCGAGAAGATCGGCGTGCTCTTCGGCAACCCCGAGACCACCACAGGCGGACGGGCGCTGAAGTTCTACTCCTCGATCCGCATCGACATCCGTCGGATCGCCTCGCTCAAGGACGGCGAGACCGTGGTCGGCTCGCGGACGAAGGTCAAAGTCGTCAAGAACAAGGTCGCGTCGCCGTTCCGCCAGGCGGAGTTCGACATCAACTACGGCGAGGGGATCTCGCGCGAGGGCGAGCTGATCGACATGGGGCTCGAGGCCAAGCTCGTCGAGAAGTCCGGAGCCTGGCTCTCGTACGGAGACCTGCGCATCGGCCAGGGACGCGAGAACTCCAAACAGTTCCTCAAGGAGAATCCCGAGCTCTCGGCCGAGATCGAGAGGAAGCTCCGGCAGAACCTGGGTCTCCCCGTCGCCGGAGCCGAGGCGTCCTCGGCCGCGCCGGCGCCTGCCGCCGAGGCCCGGGAGAAGGAGAGAGAGAAGGAAAAGGCTCGCCGCTGATTGACGAGCAATCGGGAAGAACATCGGCGACAATCCCGTTGCCGATGCCGATGATTCGCCGCTTCTACGCCCGCCTCGGCGCGGGCGTTTTTCTTCTTCTCGCAACGTCGCTCCCGCTCCTCGGGGCCGCGCGTCTTCGCGTGGCCGCCGAGCGACCGGACGGCTGCCCCTCCCCGGCTCCGCCGGTGCTGGGGATCGCGCGCCTGGAGACGCCGCTTCCGGCGGGCTCTGATCCGGCGTCCTGCGTTTTCGTGGCGCGGCTGGAGGGCTTGACCGACGCCGAGATCGACGCGGCCACCGCGAAGCTCGCGACACTCCACAGCGCGCCGGGACTCGTCCTGGCCCTGCCGGCCGCGGATCCCGAGCGCTTCGCCTACGCGGTCAAACGCCTGGCGTCGACGTTTCGCTCGGCCTCCGCCGAGGCCCGCGTCGCTCTCGACTCGCCCCAGGTGCTCGACGCCGACGCCCGGGAAGAGCTCTCGCCTTACGTCGACGCCGAGGTCGTGGTTTCCGGCTCGCCCGCGCCCGAGGATGCGTCGCGCCGGCTGTGGGCGATGACACCGGCGACTCCGGCGGTTCCGGCGGTCAACGCCGCGATCGCCGTGCTCACCCAGTTTCCTTCGGCCGAGCTGGTCGGGGTCACGGCGCCGGAAGGACCTCTCTCCGACGCCGATATCGCCGCGCTCGCGAGGCTCCAGGCCTACTTCCGCGGAGAAGTGTCGCCGGATCCGACGGCCACCCGGCGCACTTCGAAGGACGGCGCAACGGCGTCCGTCCTTCGCTACTTCGACGCGAAGGCTTTCACGCCGATCCTGCTTCTTCCGCAGGATCCCGCCGGCGAGGCCCGCATCGATCTCGCCGGCGGCCCGTTCCTGCGCGCGAGCGTCGAGAACCTGGCCTCGGGCGTCAAGCGCGACTTCGAGCTCAAGGGCGCCGCCGCGCTGACCCTGGACCTCTCGCGCGCTCCGCTCGCCGTCGTGCTCCATCCCGCCGCGCGCTCGGGCTCGGACACGCGGGCCGCCGTGGAGGTCGGCGCCGAGCGCGGACTGACGGCCGAAGAGATCATCGCGCGCGAGCGCGCCTGGGACGCGGGACAGCGCGAAAAGCTCCACTCGTACATCGCCCTCATGGACACCTCGCTGCGGTTCCGCATCGCCGAGCTCGCGAGTTCTTTGGATCTGACGATCGTGGGGTCCTTCTTCTGGGAGCGCGGCAAGTCCCCGGACTGGGAGTGGCGCGAGTTCTTCCTGAACGGCGTGAAGTGGAAGGGCCGGACGATTCCGAAACTCCCGATCCTGCAGCCGGACAAGGTGACCACCGTTCCCCTCGACATCCGCCTGACCGAGGAATACCAGTACGAGCTGGGCGGAGAGACGGACATCGACGGCCGGCCGGTCTACCGCGTGCACTTCCGTCCGAGGGAGGAAGCCGGCGACAAGCCGCTCTACCGAGGCACGGCGTGGATCGACCGGCAGACCTTCGCGCTGCTGCGCCGCGAGTCGATTCAGCTGAACCTGCACGGCGACACGCTGTCCAACGTCCAGACCGAGTACTACAGCGTGGTCCCGGGCTCCGACGACATCTGGCTTCCGCTGGTCATCCGCGGACAACAGGTCTTCTCCACGGCGGGCCGCACGACGGCGATCGAGCGGTACGTCACGATGAAGGACATCGAGCTCAACCCGCCCGACTACGAGAAGCGCCTCGCCGACGCCTACGCCTCGAAGTCCCAGATGGTCCGGGACACGGACCAGGGGCTGCGCTACCTGGTGCCCGACCCCGCCGATCCTTCCAAGCGCGTCGTCGAGGACAAGCTTTCCCGCAAAAGCCTCTTCGGCCTGGCGGGAACCTTCTACCAGAGCGGCAGCGACTACCCTCTTCCGCTGCTCGGCGTGCAGTACTTCAACTTCGATCTGTTCGGAAAGAACAAGCAGCTTTCCGTCTTCTTCGCCGGCGTCCTGCTCTTCGCCAACTACACCGACCCTTCGTTTCTGGGAACCCGCTTCGACCTCGGCGCCGACGTCTTCGGCGTGGCCATCCCCTTCTCCGAGTCGAGCTATCGGGATGGCAAGGAGGTCGTGCCCGAGAAGATCAAGCACCTGCCCGAGTCCTTCCAGGTCAACATCGGCCATCCGCTGGGGACGTATCTCAAGGCGACCGTGGGCGTCTTCGCGCTCTGGGACAACTTTCAGCGCGACTCGGACACCGGGCCCACCTTCGTCACGCCGTTGGACACCTGG
>JBKOVK010000364.1:0-1574 GCA_046724475.1 Acidobacteriota bacterium
GTCTGTCCGTCGGGGGCGAACCGCGCCGACAGGATCGAGCCGCGGTGGTATGTGACGGGTTTGAAGGAGGGCGGCGGCTTGGACGCCGTGCGTCGACCGACCAGAAGTCCCGCGGCAGCGAGCGCCACCCCAACGCAGAGCGCGAGGACGAGGCGGACGCGCGAACGACGTGCACCAGCCGTAGCCGCCGGAGCCGAGCCGGACAGTTCCGAGAGGTGATCCCGTACGGAGGCGAGGTCGCGGGCGAGGTCCTGGGTCGAGGCGTAGCGCTGGGACGGTTCCTTCGAAAGGCACCGCTCCACGATCCAGCGCGCGGGAGCGGGCGTCGCCGGCGAGAGCGAGCCGATGGGCTCCGGCTCCTCGCGGATGATCGCCGAGAGCGTCTCCGGCGTGCTCGCGCGGGCGAAGGCGCGCTTGCCCGTAGCCATCTCGTACAGGATCGCGCCCAGCGAGAACTGGTCGGACCGGAAGTCCAGCGCCTTCCCGAGAGCCTGCTCGGGCGACATGTAGCCGACGGTGCCCATGACGAACCCGGGTTCGGTTCCTCGGGAGACTGTCGGCGCCTGCGTCGCGCCCGACGCTTCCTCCGGCTCGGTCAGCTTGGCCAGGCCGAAGTCGAGTATCTTGACGAGCCCCTCGTTGGTGACCATCAGGTTCTCGGGCTTCAGGTCGCGGTGAACGATGCCCGAGGCGTGCGCCCGCGCCAGCCCCTCGGCGGCCTGGGCGGCGATCGACAGCCATCGTCGGGTATGCGGTGCGCCTTCCGAAAGGACCGCTCGCAGCGTCTTGCCCGGGACGAGCTCCATGACGATGCACAATCCCGAAGGGGTTTCGAGCACGTCGTGGATCGTGACGATGTTGGGGTGAGTGAGAGCGGAGGCGGCGCGGGCTTCGCGATCGAAACGACGGATCCGCTCCGTATCCCGAGAAAGCTCGGCCGGGAGGAGCTTGATCGCCACTTCCCGCGAGAGCCGGGTGTCTCTGGCCCGGTAGACCTCGCCCATCCCGCCGGCGCCGAGGGGCGCGAGGATTTCGTAGGGACCCAGCCGGGTGCCGGGAGTGAGGCTCATGGCCCTCCGAGCGTGGGCCGGATTCTATCGCCCGATCAGGCTGTGGCCGTCGCCTCGGCGCGGCGACGGCGCCGCTCGGCCAACCAGTACAGAACCAGCCCCGCGGCGAGGAACCCGAAGGAGCCGATGAAGACCTGGACGAAGAACGACGTCTTGTTCTCGGTGTCGGCCGGCGGGATGAGCGCGAGGACGATCGCGACCGCCGTCGTAAGGAACCCGAGGCCATTCCAGAAGAGGCTTCCCGCTTTGCCGCCCGGCACGGGGATCGCCTCGGGCTGCCGCCGAATCTCGTCGCGGAGCCGGACGGCGGACGCGAACATGTAGAGATACGGAATGAAGTAGACGATGAGCGTCGCATTGACGAGCTTCAAATAGGCGTCCTTGACGGTTCCGCCCCACTGCGCCGCGACGATGAAGAGCGCGGAGAAAACGGCCTGGAAGAGCATCGCGAACCACGGCGTCTTCCACTTCGGGTGCGTCCTGCCGAAGATGGGAGGCAGGTAC
>JBKOVK010000338.1:0-20675 GCA_046724475.1 Acidobacteriota bacterium
TCAGCTCCACGCGCATGATCTTCACGCCCCACTGCTGCGTGGCCTGATCGAGCGCCGAGCGCAGCTGCGTGTTGATGGTGTCGCGCGAGGTCAGAGTGTGGTCGAGGTCGAGCGCGCCGATGACGTTGCGCAGGCCCGACAGCGTCAGCTGCTCGATGCCCCAGGTGAGGTTCTGGACCTCGTAGGTGGCACGCACCGGATCCGCCACCACGAAGTAGATGACGGCGTCGACCTTCATCGTGACGTTGTCACGGGTGATGACCGGCTGCGGCTCGATCTGCGTGATCTGCTCGCGCAGGTCGATCGTGGCGCGCACCGAGTCGAGGAACGGCACGATCACGTTGAGCCCGGCGTCGGCGCGCTTGTGGAAGCGGCCGAGGCGCTCGATCAGCTTGACCTGCTTCTGCGGGACGACCTTGATGGATTTCGCCAGCACGATCAGGGCGAAGACGACCAGTACGAAGAGGACGAAGGTCGATGGCGATGCGCTCGGCATGCGGACGCTTCCTTTCTCCGCCGTTACACGGGCGACACGAGGAGGACGATTCCGTCGGCGCCGTCGATCCGGACGCGGGAGCCCGTGGTGACCGGCACCGGCGCGCGCGCGGCCCAGTCGTGGCCCTCCACGATCACGCGTCCGGTGCCGCGCACCGGATCGATCGGTTCCGTCACTTCGGCGAGCTTGCCCTTCAGCGTCTCGGTGCGGTCGGGCACACCCGGCCCGAGGCGCTTGAGGAAAATGGGCCGGAGCAGGACGAGCAGCGCGAGCGACAACGCTGCGAACAGCACGATCTGGATCGCCACGCCGACTCCCAGGAGCGCCAGCACCGCCGCAGCGAGCGCCGCGAGCGTCACGAAGACGAATCCAAACGCCGGCACGATCACCTCGAGGATGCCGGCCACCAGGGCGACGATCACCCAGAGCGCCACGAGCGACATGTTCGGGGACTCCCTGCGGGCAAACGAGACCCCAAAGGCCGCGCAATGTCAACGGAGGCGCGATGAGCCCCTACGGGCGCGGCGGAATGTCGTGCGTTCCGTTCTGCGGCGGGGCTGCGCGATCGACGCCTCCCCGCTCGACGAGCGGCGCGGTCGGAGTCACCCGAAACACGCTCCCCGCCTGCGCTCCCGCGAGCAGCACATCACCGGACGAAATCGCCAGCGTCTGGATGTACGGGTTCGTCAGACCGGTGCCGAAGGCGCTCCAGGTGGACCCTCCGTCCACGGTCGCGTACACGCCCGGAAACGCGCCGACGAAGACGGCGCCCCTCGCCGGGTCGTCGATCAGCGCGTGGATCGCGAGCCCGCCCGGAAGCCCTCCCGCCGCCGGCGTCCAAGTGGCTCCTCCGTCGCTACTCGTGAAGAGCCCGGTGTCCGTCCCGGCGAAGATGCGGCCCGCGACGGAGGAATCGAGCAATGCGCGCACAGGACCCGACAGATTTCCAGAGCGCGACCAGCTCGCTCCCTGATCGGTACTGCGGTAGACGCCGTCGTCCGCGCCCGCCCAGAGCCGCCCCAACGTCCCGGCCGACAGGGCCCAGACGATCCCGGCCGGCCCTCCCGTGGTCGCCTGCCAGTTTCCGCCGCCATTCGTGGTTCGATACACGCCCACCGAGGTGCCCGCGAGGACGACCCCCGTCGTCGCCGGAACCGGCAGCACCGGACGCACGACCGCCGAGGGAAGTTCGTTGCCCGCCGCAGCCCACGTGTCGCCGCCGTCGGTGGACTTGTTGACGCCGGTCGCTCCTCCCTCGTAGACGATTCCGGCTTCGTCGGGATCGAATGCCGCGCTCACGGGCAAGGCCTCTGGTCCGTTGATCTGGGGCCAGGTCAATCCCGAGTCCTCCGAAAGGTAGGTCGCGCCGCCGCCGCCGATGGCCAGGACACGGGCTGGAGTGAACGGATCCACCGCGAGCGAGAAGATCGGAACGCCGTGAATTCCGGTCCCGAGGGAGAACACCGAGCGATCGCCGTCGGCATAGAAGACATTGCCCCCCGCGAAGGGAAGCTGACCAAATCCAACGAAGAGGCGGCCCGGAGATCCCGGCCCCACGGCCAGCGCGTTGACGAAAGTCGCCCCGAACCGGAGCGCGGTCCACGTGAGGCCGCCGAGCGCCGTTTCGTACGTCCCGGACCGGTTGGCCAGATAGATCGTGCCGGCCGAGTCCGCCGCCAGGGCAGCCACGTCCGTTCCGAAGACGCCGAAGGCGAAGCTTGACCAGCTCGCCCCGCCGTCCGTGGACTTGAACGGGCCGCCGTTGATGGTGCCTGCATACACGGTCGAGGTCGTCGTCGGGTCCACGACGAGGGCCGAGACGTGGAGATTGGAAAGTCCGGAGTTCTGTGCCGTAAACGATCCGCCGCCGTCTGTGCTCTTGTAGACGCCGTCGTCCAGCGTGCCGACGTAGACCGTTCCGGTGTGCGAAGGATCAACGGCCAGGGTCAGCGGCTTCTTGCCGACGACATTGGCGCCGATCGCCGTCCACGTCGCTCCCCCGTCGGTGCTCTTGGCCAGCGTGCCATCGGCTCCGGCGGCGTATGCGATCTGGGCTGAAGTCGGATCGAAGACGATGTCGCTGATCGTCGGGCCGGGCAGCGTCGCGATCGAGGACCACGTCGAGCCGCCATCGACAGAGAGGTAACCGCCCGCGGCCGTTCCGGCAACGACGCGCTGCGAGTCGGAAGGCGAGACGGCAAGGCTCAGCACATCGAAATTCCCGAGACCCGTGCTGGCGGCGCTCCAGGTCGCGCCACCGTCCGCGCTGCGGTAGATTCCTCCGTCGGCGATGCCCGCGTACACCCGGGATGCGTCGGAAGGACTCGTCGCGATGCAGCTCACGACTCCGCCATCGGGCCCCGTGTTGACCCACGTGTCCGATGCGCGCACGGCCGCGGGTGAGAGCACGGCGAGAAGGGCGACGAGGGCGGAGCGGATCGCGGTTCTCAAGACGTTCCGCAGCATATGTCGGCCCACGCCGGGAACGCCGACGCGGCCCGGAGCGCCGCCGTCGTCTCCGGGAGACAGTCGCGTCCCCTTCCGGCCGCACCGATCGGCATGTCCGCCGTGAATTCCACGACATTGAGACAATGAGCTCCCGGCATTTTGCTTGCACCCGAAGAGCGAAACGACCCGGACCTTCATTCGGGAGGTCGCCATGCGCAGGTCGCTCCTATTGATCGGGATCATCGCCGCGGCAATCGCGACGGCGGTCGCGCAGGAGCCGCCCACGCAGAAACCTTTCACCGAAAGCGTCGAGGTGCGCGTGAGGACCGTCCTCGTCTTCATCACCGACGCGAAAGGCAAACCGCTTGCCAAAGCGCCGACACCCGCGGACCTTCGGGTCATCGAGGACGGGAAGCCGGCTGAAGTTCTCGCTGTCGAGCCCGCACGGAGCGCCGGAAGCACGTCCTCGAAACCTCCAGCCGCCGCAGCTCCGCCTCCGGTCGGTCCGACGGCCGCGGCGCCGGCTGCGTCCCGCATCCCTCAATACCTTTACGTCGACACGACCTCCCTTCAGGTCCGCTCGGTGCCGCGGATTGCCACAACGGTCGAGAAGGATCTCGGCGCAATCCTGGCCAACGGACCCCTCGAGATCATCGTCGCGGACCCGGAGCCCAAAGTCCTGCTCGCGTCGACCTCGAACGAAGCCGCCCTCCGCCGCCTCCTCCAGAGGCTGCCGTCGGTCGCCGTCGGCAAGCAGCGCATCTACGACGCCCGAAAAGATGCCGTCAACCAGATGCTCAATTCCCAGACCAACCCGGGGAACACCGTCGCGATGACCGCATATCGTGTCGATGCGCGCGCGGCGATCAGGGAGGAGATGGCGCTCATCCAAGACTCTCTTCGCCGCCTCGACAACTGGTCCGCGACGCTGCCGTACGACCGGGCCGCGATCGTTTACCTGTGCAACGACGGCTTCGACAACGACCTGACCGAGGTCTATCGAAGCATCCTGATGGAGAGCACGCTCCCCGAAGACCACCAGCGGGCACTCCAGCTCCAGCAGGAATTCGGACGTGACGCGGCCAACTTCACCGTCAAAGCCGCAAACGTGCTCGCGGGCCGGGGCGCCACGACCGTCGTGCTCGCCTTCGGCGGTGTGGACGCGGACTTTGCCAACAGCGCCGCAAACATTCACAAGATGTCGTCGGCCGCGATCCGCCGGCCGCTCGGTTCGGCCGTCACGAACTACTTCGCGCGTCCGAACGAGCCTCTTCTCGCGGTTGCCGACAAGACCGGAGGCCGGGTCGTCACCGCCGAGAACAAGCTGCCGGAGGCAATCGACGAAGTCGGCGGCGCCTATCTCGTGAGCTTCCGCAGCCACGCGCCCTCCGACGGGGCGCCGCATCCGCTGGAGATCACTGCCGCGGTCTCAGGCCTCAAGGTGCGCGCGCCGCGCTCGGTCCTCGCGGCGACGACACAGGCCGCCTCGGCCGGAAAGGCCGTGCGCGCGCTGTCGGCGCCTCCTCCCGCGACGGAGGCCGTGCGATCGTCCGGCTCGCTCCCTGTGACCGCCTCCATCGTGCCGGTCGAGAAGCTCGACAAGGGGCGTATCAAAGGGACCTTGACCGTCTCGACCGACTTCGCGACGATCGTGGACGCGCTCGAGCGCACGGGCGGCGGCCGCGTGCGGGTGACGGTGGCGGTCGAGAACACGAAGGGCGCTCCGTTCACGCAGAGCGAGGAGACGGAGCTGGACCACTCCGGAGGCGGCACGCTCTGGTACTACGAGGCCAACATCGTCTGGCCTCCCGAGGCGACGCGTGTCGCCGTCACGGTCGAGGAGCTGGCGACCGGGAGCTCCGGAAGCGCCGTGGCGGAGCTGCCGAAGCCGTAGGTTCGGCGTCGAGCGATGGAGATTCTGTCGTATCCGGTCGGCCTCCTGATCGGGCTCTTCCCGATCGCCGCGGACCTGGGCCCGAGCCGGGAACCCGCGCACCTCCTGCTCGACAACCGGCCGGTGTGCGAGCTGACCGAGCGCGCGCCGGGGTGCATGGTGGACCTGGGACTGGATCCCCGCGTCCACCTGCTCGAGCTCGTGCGAACGGATAACGCCGGACACGTGACCGAGCACGTGCGCCGCTGGGTCAACCGGCCGGGTGTGGAGCCGGAGGTGCTGGCCTCGGGAATCTGCGACGAGAAGAGGCGGCAGTGCGACTTCGATCTCACCTGGGCGCATCCCGCCAAGCTCGACCCGAAACGTCTCGACCTGACGTTGGACGGGGTCGCCGTCTGGCACGGCAAGGAGCATCACGCGACCGTCCCAATCGCGAAGGGCGCGAAGCCCCAGGTCCTGGTCCTCGACGCGCAGTTCTCGGACGGAACGCGCGCGAGCTACACGCGGACGCTCTACGCGTTCTATCCGGAGGTCGCGCAGGCGGCGCTGCAGGCCGTGCCGATCCTCCCGGACTCTTCGTCGGCGACCGACGAGGAGCTGGCGGGCGTCCTGCGGGACGCGGGCATTCCGATCCGCACGGTCGAAAGCGGCGACTACGAAGTCACGTTCGTTCTCGAGCCCAGGGTCTTCGACTCGATCCCGGGCTTCATCGGCAAAGCGCCGGCGATTCCCGGCCACCACTCAATTGCGATCGCCTCGCCGACCGGGGGCTCCACGGCCGTCGGTTCGATTCGCACCGTGATACCGGATCAGATGCTGACCGCCTTCGAGACGACCGCCGACCAGCTCGGCCGCCGCCTTCCCGGCCTCATGTCGCAGTGGACGCGCTATTCAGACGCCGTGGCCGCGGCCGGATACGCTCTCGGCAGCTCGCCCCGCCGCCGCGCGATCGTTCTCGTCCTCAGTGGCTTCGCCCGTCCCGACATCAGCACATTCTCGGTCGCGCAGGCTCGTGCCTATCTCTCCGAGATCATGGTGCCCCTCTACGTCTGGAGAATCGGAGAGGTCATTGGTTCCGACTGGCCGGACGGCCGCCGAATCGCCACGATGCAGGACTTGCGCGACGCCTTCGACGCCCTTGGGAAGGACCTCGAGCGTCAGCGCATCGCATGGCTCGAAGGAGCGCGCGACATCCGCTACGCCGGGATGCAGCTGACCGCCACGGTGCCGATCGCCGGACGGGAAGCGGCGACGTCGATGCTCCCGGAGCCGGTCTCGGAAAGCGACTTTGCCGGCGGCGCCTCCCCGGTTCTCTCCTCAATCGGGCCCGACGGCGGAACGGTCCACGCCCTGGCCGCGAGCGCGGACGGCTCGGTGGTCTACGCCGGAACGCACGCCGGCATCTTTCGTTCGTCCGACCGCAGCGCCACCTGGGTCCGCGCGTCCGCGGGGCTTCCGCCGTCGCCGGTGCGGTGCCTCGCGGTGGATCCCTCGGACTCCGGCGCCGTCTATGCCGGGACCGACCGCGGCCTCTTCGTGACGTCGGATTCGGGTGAGCACTGGCGCCCTGCCGGAGCTTCGGTGTCTCCGCCGGTGACGGCGCTGGCTCTCGACCCGCGCAAGCCCGCGAGGCTCTACGTCGGATCGAGAGGCCGGGGCGTCCTGTGGAGCGGCGACGGAGGCGCGACGCTCCTCACCGGCACGCTCGACCACGGCGACGTACGGGCGCTGGCCGTCGATCCCCGCGACCGGTCGGTCTGGGCGGCGACGGAAGAGGGCCTGTTTCGCAGCGACAACCACGGCTTCGGCTGGACCCGGGCAGGAAAGCCCGCGGGGCGTGTCCTCGCGCTGCTTCTCGATCCCCGCGTGCCCGGCCGCGTCTACGCGGGCACGGCGGGCGACGGTCTGATCGTCAGCGTCGACGGCGGAAGCTCCTGGCGGCCGACGAAGCTCTCCGCGGCGTTCGTCACGGATCTCGTGCCCATCGCCGGACCGCCCGCGGTCCTTCTCGCCGCCTCGACCGACGGCGTGTTTTCCTCCACCGACGGCGGCGCCACGTGGAAGCTGGCACGCGTCGGCGCCATCGAGGCGCTCGCGCCGGCTGGGCCCGGAGTCCTTCTCGCGGCGGGATTGCGCGGCGTCCTTCGCGCGGAGCCCCCTGGACGGAAATGGTCGGAGTCCAACCGGGGCCTCTTCGCCCGCTCGGTTTACGCCGTCGCCGCAACGCCGTTCGCCCTCTGCGCAGGAACCTCCTCGCAACTGCTTCGTCGTCCGGCGAAAGGCGGCGCGTGGGAATCGGTGCCGGGTATTCCGGACGACGCCTCGGGAACATTCGCGATCGCGCCCCTCGGCTCCGAATCGTCGCCCGAGCTGCTCGTGGGCACCTCGGGAGACATCGGAAGAAGCCTCGAAGGCGGAACGAGCTGGTCGTGGGTCCCGACGCACACGGTTTTCTCTCTCGCGTCCGATCCGGGTCAGCCCGGCGTCGCCTACGCCGCGACGCGCGCCGCGGTCCTGAGGTCCGTGGACGGAGGCCTCAGCTGGAAGATCGCTTCGGATGGGCTGGTGAAGACGTTCCCCTTCAAGCTCGCGGTCGATCCGAAGAGCCCGTCCACGGTATACGCCGCGACCGCCGGATCGGGCGTCTACCGGACGACCGACGCCGCGAAGAGCTGGAAGCCGGGCGGAACCGAGCTCGCGCGCTCGATCGTGCGCAGCCTCGTTCTCGATCCCAACGCCATGGAGACCCTGTACGCCGGCACCGATCGCGGCGTTTTCGCCAGCACGACGGGAGGACGCACCTGGTCTCCCCTCTTCGACGGACTGCCTCGGGCGCCGGTCTACGCGCTCAGCGCGGACCCGAAGTCGCCGCTGACGTTTTACGCGGGAACGGGCGCGGGCCTCTTCGAGACAATCGACGGCGGCCGGCACTGGAACGCCGCCTTTGCCGGCCGGATCCCGGCGCCGGTCACGTCGCTGTCGATGGACGCATCCGGAGACGCGCTGGTCGCCGGAACGCTCGGAGCCGGCGTGTTTCTCGTTCCGCTCAGGAACTAGAGCCGGTTTCCTCGGGAGGCACCGCGTCGATCGCCATTCCCGATTCGTCGGCGAGCGCCGCGCGGTTCTTTCCGCTCTGCTGCGCGCGCTTCAACGCAGAGTCGGCGGCGCGCAGCAGACTGGACGTGTCCCCGGCGATCTCGCCGCCTTCCGCCGCGACTCCCAAAGACAGGGTCAGCGGCACCGGCCCGGCCGAGGTATGAACGGGCCGGCGCGCGAACGCCTCGCGAATCCGCTCGGCCACGGTCAGGGCTCCCAGCCCGTCGGAGCCGGGCAGGACGATCAGGAACTCTTCTCCCCCGTAGCGTCCGACGGCGTCATACGGGCGCACGGAGGAGTTCATTCGGCGGGCGGCCTCGCGCAGGACCTCGTCGCCGACCGGGTGTCCGAGCGTCTCGTTGACCTTGCGGAACTCGTCCAGGTCCGCGAGCACGACGCCGACCGAGCCGCTCTTTCGGCGAGCGCGCTCCCGCTCCTTGTCCAGCAGGTCGAGGATCGAGGCGTGGTTCCAGGATCCCGTGACGCCGTCCCGTGTCGACTGGACGCGCAGCGCGTCCTGGGAGGCGCGCAGGGCCTGCTCGACCTCGACGATGCGAGCTCCGGTCCGGATTCGGGCGCGCGTCTCCACGGCGTCCAGAGGCGTGAAGAGGAAGTCGTCGGCGCCGGCGTTCAAGCCGTCGAGGAGGTCGGCCCCCGCCTTTCGCTCCGTGACGAGGAGGACGTATGCCGACGGGAGCTCGGGCTGGAGCCGGAGCTTGCGGCAGACGTCGATGCCCTTCATCCCGTCCATCTCCCACGCGAGCACGGAGAGGGTCGGGCTGCGCTCGGACTCGATCCGGTTCCAGGCCTCCAGGCCGTTGCGCGCGGGCGCGACGTCGTATCCCCACTTCGTCAGCCACGTTTCGAGCTGGCGCAGCCGGTCCGGATCGCTGTCCGCGATCAGAGCCTTCATTCGGTTCCTTTCCTTCGCTCTGCCGAGTGTCCGATGAATGGTAGCCGATCCGCGCCGCTCACAGCGCGTCGAACCCGCGAAGGACGATGCCGCGTCGCTCGAGGAGAGCCTTGAGCTTCGGATCGCAGAGCACGTCGATCTCCCACTCCCGCTCGTCGACGTAGGTGCTGGAGCTCCGGAGCTCCGCATCCGGGCGGCCGGGGTGGCACATGAGCTCGCTCGTTCCTTCCGGAAGCTCCTCCAGGATCCTCTCGAGCGTGTCGTAGGCGACGCCCTCCGCGTAGAAGGAGTCGTAGAAGCGGTCCGGTGTCCGGACGCCCGCGGCCTGGAGCTGGCGGCGAGCCTCGTCGCTGGAAGCCCGCGCCGGAAGCCCGCGCTCTCGCGCGACCGCGGCGAAGACCGGCGCGACGGAGGGATGCAACGCGGCATGGTGGTGGGAGTCCAGATGCGTGGGCGCCTTCCGAGCCAGGATCTGGAAGATCTGGATCTGGGCCTCGAGCTCCCGGCGGATTTCTTCGGCCGGAATCTGCGCCGGCAGCGCCTCGAGGTTGCGGCGGAAGAAGCCGCCGGCAGCGAGCGTCGGCACCTCGCGAGCGGGCGCCGCGGGCCGGCCTCCTCCGGTGACGACGAAGTGGAGCCCCAGCGAGAGACGCTGCGAGCGTTCGGCCGCCTCGCGGATTCCTCGCGCCGCCGCCGTCTCCAGCACCATGACTGTGGAAGAAGTCACGATGCCCCGCCGATGGGCTTCGAGGACGCCCTGGTTGACGCCGGGCGAACGGCCGAAGTCGTCCGCGTTGACGATGAGACGGCGCGCGGGCACTGCCGGGATTGTGCCTCAGATTCGTCGGAGATAATCCCCGGCAGATGCCCACGCGCGGAGTCCGGGGAGCCACGACCGTGGACCGCAACGAAGCGGCCGACGTGGTCGGGCGCACGGACGAGCTCCTGCGCATTCTCGTCGCGTCCAACGGGATTCTCCCGGAGGACCTGGCGAGCATTCTCTTCACGGTGACCGACGACGTCGACGCCGAGTTCCCGGCCAAGGCCGTGCGGTCGATGCCGGGCTGGGAAGAGGTGCCGCTTCTCTGTGCGCGCGAGATCCCCGTGGCCGGCGCGCTCGGGGCCTGCATCCGTGTGCTTCTCCTGTGGAACACGGATCGTGCCCAAAACGAGGTCCGGCACGCTTTCGTCCGGGGCGCGCGGCGGCTGCGGCCCGCCTGGGCCGTGCGTGTGCCGGGAGACGAGGGCGGCTCTCCGTGACCCGCGCCGCCGTCGTCGGCCTGGGATTGATCGGCGGATCGCTGGCCATGGCGCTGCGCTCCCGCGGCTGGGACCGCGATCCCGAGGTCCGGAGGCGGGGGCGGGAGCGCGGTATCGACGCTCCCGAGACACTGGCGGAGGCCGTCGCAGGCACCGAGATCGTCGTCACGGCGGTTCCGACGGAAGAGACTCCGGCCCTCCTGATCACCCTGTCACAGGCGGCGCCGAAGGCCGTCCTGACGGACACGGCTTCCCTCAAGCGTCCGCTCGTCCAGGCGGCCCAGAGCCTCCGCCATACCGTCCGATTCGTCGGCGGGCATCCCATGGCGGGCTCCGAATCGAGCGGGATCGCGGCGGCGAGAGCGGATCTGTTCCGAGGACGTCCATGGGCTCTCGTGCCCACGCCGCGCAGCGACGAGGAGGCGATCGCAGCCTGCGAGGAGCTCGTACGCGCCGCCGGGGCGCGACCCGTGCGCCTCGACGCCGTTCGCCACGACCGTCTCATGACGTGGGCGAGTCACCTTCCCCTTTCCGTCGCCGCAGCCCTCGTCCGTGCGGCCACCGCGTCGGCGGGAAGCGACCTGTCGCAGCTCGCCGGACCGGGCTACCTCGACACGACGCGAGTGGCCGGCCAGCCCGTCGCGCTGGCCCTCGAGCTCGCGCTCGCCGATCGAGAGTCGCTGGTCGGTGCCATCGACTCCGTGTCGCGCGAGCTCGCGTCACTCTCCGCCGCGCTCCGCCGCGAAGACCTCGAAGCGCTCCGCTGCTTCTTCCAGGAAGCTTCGGACGCGCGCCGCAAGACGTAGGGGCGGGGCTTGGCCCCGCCCGGGCGGCCACAAGGGCCGCCCCTACACGCGAGCCGTCGCCCTCACGCTCCTCGCCAACGCGGCGAACCCGGGAAGGTCGAGGCTCTGGGCGCCGTCGGAGAGCGCGGTGTCCGGCCGCGGGTGCACCTCGACGAGGATCCCGTGCGCGCCGGCGGCCAGGCCCGCGAGCGCCAGAGGCGCGACGATCGAGCGGATGCCCGCGGCGTGGCTCGGGTCCACCAGGATCGGCAGATGCGTGCGCTCGCGTGCGAGGGCGACGCCGTTCAAGTCGAGGGTGTGGCGCGTGGCGCGCTCGAAGGTGCGGATCCCGCGCTCGCACAGGATGACTTGCTCGTTGCCGTCGGCCAGAATGTACTCGGCCGCCGAGAGCCACTCCTCGAGCGTCGCTCCGCCGCCACGCTTGAGCAGGACGGGCTTGCCGGCGCGTCCGGCCGCTCGCAGCAGCGCGAAGTTCTGCATGTTGCGAGCGCCGATCTGCAAGACGTCGGCGTACTTCGCGACGACCGGCACCTCTTCCCAGCTCAGCACCTCGGTGACGATGGGGAGCCCGGTTCTCTCGCGCGCCTCTTCGAGAAACTTCAGGCCTCGCACGCCGAGGCCCTGGAAGTCGTAAGGAGACGTGCGCGGCTTGTAGGCGCCGCCGCGCAGCATGTTCGCCCCGGCGGCCGCTACCGAGACGGCGGTCTCAAGCAGCATCTCCTCGCCCTCGACCGAGCAAGGCCCGGCGATCAAGACCGGCGTATCGCCGCCGATCTCCACGCCGCGAACGGTGATCCGCGTGCCCTCCGGGTTCTGGCGCCGGTCGTGAAGCGGCACGTCGGGCTTGGGCCGGCGATGCGCGGGCGGTGGCGTCGGAGGCCTCGACGGCGCCGTCCCGTCACTCCACTCGCGGTAGCTGCCGAGCACGACGACTTTCGTGACCAGCGCCTCGACGGCTTCCATGGCTTCCGAAAGCCGCGGCTCGTCGGCTCCGCCCTCGACGTCCAGGTAGAAGCGATACGTCCACGGCGTGGTCCTCTCGGGGCGCGACTGGAGCGACGTCAGGTTGACGCCTCGGCTGGCGAAGGCCTGGAGCGCCGCGGCGAGCATCCCGGGCTTGTGAGGCAGCCAGAGAAGGAGCGACGTCTTGCGGCGGACCGCCCCGTCGTCGGCCGTCGGGGCCACCGGCTCTCGCGTGAAAGTCAGGAACCGCGTCTGGTTGGACGGATCGTCCTCGATCCGCTCGGCCAGCGCCTCCAGGCCGTACGGGCCTCCGGCGCCCAGCGGAGCCACCGCGGTCTGGTCGGGCCGGCCCTCGCGGGCCACGATCTCGGCGCTTCCCGCGGTGTCCCATTCGCTGACGAGCTCGGCCTGCGGCATGTGCGCCTCGAGCCAGAGGCGGCACTGGCCCAGAGCCACCGGATGCGAGAGCACACGGCGGACCTCGGAGAGCGGCGTGCCGGGAATCCCGAGCAACGCGTGGTACACGGGCAGCAGGATCTCGTCGTGCAGATGCAGTGCACCGTCGCCGAAGGCGTCGTGCAGCAGGTCGTAGGTGGCGGTGACCGAACCGAAGAGCGAGTTCTCGATTGCGAGACAGCCCGCCTCGGCGAGGCCGTCGCGCACCGACGAGACCACTTGCTTGACCTCGCGGCACGGCACGATCGTCGCGTCGGGCCACCGCCACTTCGCCGCCGCTTCCGAGAAAGACCCGTGCGTTCCCTGGATTGCCACGCGCATCGTTGTCTCCAAAAAAAAGCCCCGCCGTTTCCGGCGGGGCCTGCTTTCGATCCGTTTTCGGTGTGCGCTACTCGACGCCCTCCGAACCGGACGCGAAGGGGGCCGCGCCGGGGCAGGTAAAGGGCCAATACCAGTATCGAGTCATCGCCCGCACACCTTAGCGCCGTCCGGCGTTGCGGTCAAGGCGCGTGGGGTACGATCCCAGCGCCACAGGAGGACCGATGCACTCCACGAAGAACGATCTCCCCCAGAAAGTCCGCTTCAAGGTCGTCGCGCTCCTGTCCGACCGGCTGGCCGACGCGACCGATCTCATGCTGCAGGGCAAGCAGGCCCACTGGAACGTGAAGGGACCCAACTTCATCGCGCTCCACGAGCTCTTCGACAAAGTCGTCGAGTCCGGCGAAGAGTGGGTCGATCTGATCGCCGAGCGGATCGTCCAGCTGGGAGGCCAGGCCGAGGGCACGGTCCAGGCCACGGCCGCGCGGACGTCCCTCCCCGAGTACCCTCTGACGATCGTCAGCGGAAAGGACCACGTGGATGCGCTTTCGACGGCGCTGGCAGCGCTTGGAAAGAAGGTGCGCAGCGCGATCGACAAGTCCGACAAGCTGGGCGACAAAGACACCGCGGACGTCTTCACCGAGATCTCGCGGGACGTGGACAAGTACCTCTGGTTCGTCGAGGCGCACAACCAGCGCGCGGAGTAATCGTCTGAGCGCTCCCCGTAGGACCTGGGGCCGCCTGGCGACCGAGCGGGTCCATCCCGGCGCGGCGCGGCTGGATCGTCTCGGCGTTGCTGGCGTCGTGGCGCTCATGCAGTCGGAAGACCGGAGGGTTCTCGCCGCGCTCTCGGCGGCGCGGAGCGCGATCGTTCAGGCGGGCGAGGCGTTCCGGGAAGCCTATGCCTCGGGCGGGGCGTGTCTCCTTTTCGGGGCCGGAACGAGCGGCCGCCTCGCCGTCCTCGAAGCCGCCGAGCTGCCGCCGACCTTCGGCACCGACCCGCGACGCGTGCGCGCGATCGTGGCGGGCGGGAAGGGCGCGGTCTTCCGCGCGCGCGAGGGCGCCGAGGACCGGCTGGCGGAAGGAGCGCGCCTCGCGAAGTCCGTCCGACGAGGCGACCTGGTTATCGGCGTCTCGGCGAGCGCGGTCACGCCGTTCGTGCGCGGTGCGCTCGCGTCGGCTCGGGCGCGCGGAGCGAAGACCGTGCTCGTGACGGCCTGCCGGGCCGCAGGTGTCCGAGGACTCGCCTCGATCGTGGTCGCGCTGGAAGTCGGACCCGAGGTCGTGGCGGGCTCCACGAGGCTGAAGGCCGGAACCGCCGCCAAGCTCGCGCTCAACCAGATCACGACCTCCGCGCTCGCGAGCTCCGGCCGTGTCTTCGGACCGTGGATGGTGGATCTCTCGCACGGCTCGGCCAAGCTGGCGGAACGGGCCGTGCGCACCGTCGCCGCGGCCGCGGGTGTGGCGCCGTCCGCCGCGAAAAGGCTGCTCGCCCTCGCGCGCGACGACGTCAAGCTCGCGATCCTCATGGGAAGGAGCGGCGGCGATCTTCGCGCCGCGCGCGCGGCGCTGGCCTCCGCCGGGAACGACTTGCGGGCTGCCCTGGAAGCGACGGCGCGTCCGGTCAAGAGAGCAGGGAGCGCGCGAGGCGGACGGCGCCCTCGGCCGGCTCGCCCTCGAGCCGCTCCACGCGGGCGCCGGGGGCCGCGAGCCTCTCGCTGACCAGGCTCAGGAGCGTCGGCGCTGCGGCAAACGTCCCACCCGAGAGTACGACGTCGTGCGGCCGGCCCTCCAAGGCGAGCCGGCGCCGCACGCTGTTCGCGGCGCGGGCCAGTTCCTCGGCCGCGGCGGTGAGAATGCGCCGGGCCTCGCCATCGCCCGAGACGGCCGCCGCGTCGACGCGCGGCGCGAGCGCGGCCACTTTCTGCCTCGGAAACTCGCCGTCGTAGACAGCGCGGAGAATCTGCGCGGGAGCCGCGATCTCGAAGTGCTCGAGAAGCGCCCGGCCGAGCAGCGTCTCCGGGCCGCGGCCGTCGGCGGCGGCAAGCGCGGCGCGCATCGCCTCGAGGCCGATCCAGTATCCGGATCCTTCGTCGCCGAGCCGCCAGCCCCAGCCTCCGGCCCGCGCGATCTCGCCCGCCGCGTTCTGCCCCCATGCGATCGATCCCGTTCCGCAGACGACGGCGAGCCCCACGCCGGACGCCGAGCCGGCGACGAACGCGATCCGCGCGTCGTTGGTGACGAGGACGCGGTCGCGAAAGCCCATGCGTCGCAGGATGCTCCGCAGCACGGCGTCGTCTTCGGGCCGATCCGCTCCCGCCATGCCGAGGGCCACGGCGTCGGCGCGCACGCCGGCCTCCTCCTCGGCTTCTTCGATCGTGCGGTGGAGGACCTTTTCGACTTCGAGCTCGCCGTGTGTGCGCAGATTGGCGCCGCCGCCGCGTGCCCGGGCCGCGACGCGTCCGGTCTCGTCCGCGAGGAGCGCGGTCGTCTTTGTCCCGCCGGCATCGATCCCCAGGACGTGGCGCATGTCAGGCTGCCTTCGGCGCCCGGTCGAGTCCGTGCCGCGCCAGCAGGAACGCGGCCGCGCCCAGTCCCGACACGAGACCCACGACGCCGAGGCCCGCCAGCCGCAGCCAGTCGGAAACGGAGACCGGAGCGAGGATCCGCGCAAGGGCGCCGGCAAAGTCCACGCCGGTCCCCGGCGCCAGGCGCGCGGTCTTGAGAGCCGCCAGAAGCGCCGAGATCGTCATTGCGACGCCGGAACCGATCGCCGCCGCGACGAGGCCGCTCCCGAGCAACCGCCTCCGCGTGATCGGTGTCGCTTCGATCCGTTCGAGGGCATCGAGGGCCGGCTCCCGGCCGCCGAGCGGCGCGAACTGCTGCAGGAGGATGAGACCCGGTATCGACGCGACTGTGCACACGAAGTAGAACGGCGTCCAGCCCATTGCGTCGGCGAAGTATCCGGCGATGGGCCCGACGATCGTGCGGCCGAGCGCGAAGATACTGGAGAAGAGGGCGTACTGCGTGGCCGAGAAGTTGCGCTGCGTCATCCGCAGCAGCAGGACGCCGAACGCGCCGGTCGCGAGGCCCTGGCAGAGCTGCTCGAGGCCCACGGCGCCGTACATCGTCAAACGGTGCGACCAGGGCTGGATGACCACGCCGGTCACGCCTCCCGCGCAGGGCGTGCCGGGCGTGAGCTGATCCACGACCACCTGCCCCAGGAACCCGACGTCCTGCAGGCAGCCGAAGATCCAGAGACAGCGCGTCAGCCCGAAGCGCTCCGTCGAGGCGCCGCCCAGGATCGTTCCGGTGATCAGGCAGGTCAGCCCGATCGTCGCCGTGGCCAACCCCACGTCTTCCGGGACGTAGCACTTCTGGATCAGGAAGGGACGGATCAGCGCCGTCGCCAGGTTCTCGCCGAACTTGTAGAAGAGGAGAAACGCCAGGATCGGAATGATCCCTGCCCGGCGGAAGAGGTCCAGCAGCGGCCCGAACACCGCCTCGCGCAGAGTCCGCGGCGGCGCGGGAGGCGCCGTGGGCTCGGGAGACCAGAGCACCACACCCATCAGCGGCAGGTACAGGAAGGCCAGGAAGGCGAACACCGGCGGCCACCCCATGCGTTGCCCGACCGTGATCGTGACCGCGCCCGACAGCAGGACCGCCGTGCGCGCGAGCGCCGTGCGCGCCCCCACTGCGAGTCCCTGCTCGGATCGCTCCAGGACCTCGACCGCGTAGGCGTCGATGACGATGTCCTGCGACGCCGAGCCGAATGCGATCAGGATCGCGATCGCCGCGATCACGACCACGTCGGCCGAGGCGGCGCCCGCCAGGGCCAGCGTGACGAGAAAGAGGAAGAGCTGGCACACCAGGATCCAGGAGCGGCGGCGGCCGATCCGGCCGAAGCGCGGCCCGAAGCGGTCCATCAAAGGCGACCAGAGAAACTTGAAGGTCCAGGGCGCCTGCGCCAGCGAAAAGAGGCCGACGGTCTTGATGTCGACGCCGCGGTAGGTCAGGAAGGCCGGAAGGGCGATCCAGACCAGTCCGAGCGGCAGACCCGACGAGAAGGACTGGAGGGTGACCGCGCCGATGCGTCGCGACGTGAACGCGGCCTTCAGGCTGGTGCCCATGCCGGCGCGGCCGCTCGTCATCGGATCTCAGTTTACGATTCCTTGACAGCCTCCGAGTCCTCTGATTTCGTCCCCGCATGCCGCATGCGCTCGCCGCCGCCGCCGTCGCGACGCTGCTTGCAGCGCCCAACGCGTCCGCTCCTCCGGCGCCTTCGCCGGTGCTGGCGCCGCTTTCGGCGATCTATCCGGATCTGGAAGCGCTCTATATCGACCTCCATCAGAACCCGGAGCTCTCCGGCCACGAAGAGAAGACGTCGGCCAAGCTCGCCGCGCGGCTGCGCGCGCTCGGCTACGACGTGACCGAGAGAGTCGGCGGCTACGGCGTCGTCGCGGTGATGAAGAACGGCAAGGGCCCGACCGTGCTCGTGCGCGCGGACATGGACGCGCTGCCGGTCGAAGAGAAAACGGGACTGCCATACGCGAGCAAGGTGCGCGCGAAAGACGACGACGGCACCGTGGTGCCGGTCATGCACGCATGCGGACACGACGTACACATGACGTCGTTGATCGGCGCCGCCACGCTCCTGGCCCGTGCGAAGAGCCGCTGGCGTGGCACGCTCGTCCTGATCGCCCAGCCGGCCGAGGAGCTCGGCGGCGGTGCCCGAAAGATGCTGGACGACGGACTCCTCACCCGGTTTCCGAGGCCGGACTTCGCGGTCGCGCTCCACGACAACCCGCATCTTCCGGCGGGCCAGGTCTCCGTTCCGGTCGGCTACGCGTTCGCCAACGTGGACTCCGTGGACATCACGATCTTCGGCCGCGGAGGACACGGCTCCGCGCCGCAGAACACGGTGGATCCGATCGTCATTGCGGCCCGGACCGTGCTCGCGCTCCAGACGATCGTGTCCCGCGAAAACGACCCGCGCGACCCGGCCGTGGTGACCGTCGGATCGATCCGCGGCGGCACCAAACACAACATCATTCCCGACGAGGTGAAGCTGCAGCTGACGGTGCGCTCCTACAAGGAGGAGGTCCGCAACAAGCTGATCGCGGCGATCGCGCGCATCACGAAGGCCGAGGCCGCCGCGGCCGGAGCGCCGAAGGAGCCCGTCGTAGTCGTGGACCCCGCGCGCACCTACGCCACCTACAACGATCCGGCGCTGAGCAAGCGCCTCGCAGCATCTTTCGCAAAGACCTTCGGGGCGGGAAACGTCGTGGACTTTGCACCCGTGATGGGAGGCGAGGACTTCGGCGAGATCGGCATGGAGGCGAAGATTCCCTCCGTTCTTCTCTGGGTGGGAGCCGCGGATCCGCAGAAGATCGCCGCGGCGGGCGGCGACCTGACGAAGCTTCCCTGGATTCATTCCTCGCTCTGGGCGCCCGACCGCGAGCCGACGCTGAAAACGGGATCCGCGGCGCTCACGATCGCCGCGCTGGAGCTGCTGGGACGACCTTAGCCTCGCTTTCTGGCGGCACTGATCTTGCAGTTTTCGGGTTCGTGAACAACGTCTTCGACTATCAACTGTTCCACATCGGCAACACACCGGTCACGGCGGCGAGCCTGATCGTCGCCGCTGCGATCCTCGCCGGCTCCTATCTGATCGGGCGCCTCCTGCAGGGACTCATCGCGAATCGTCTGCTCCGCCGAACGCACCTCTCGACCGGGATCCGATACGCGCTCGGGCGCTTCACCGGCTACCTCGTCTTTTTTCTCGGCGCGGTCGTCGCCCTCCAGACGCTCGGCGTCAACGCGACGACGCTCGCCGCCTTCGGCGCCGCGCTCGGAGTCGGAATCGGCTTCGGCCTTCAGGACCTCGTCAAGAACTTCGTCGCCGGCCTCGTCATCCTGATCGAGCGTCCGTTTCAGGTCGGGGATCGCATCGAGCTCGACAAGAACGCCGCCGAGGTCACCGAGATCCGCGCCCGCGCCACGGTGCTGCGGACGAACGACGACGTGCATCTGATCGTCCCCAACTCGAAGCTCACGAGCGAGACCGTAGTCAACCGCAGCTACAAGAGCCAGCTGTATCGCTGCCGTGTGCCCGTGGGGGTTTCGACGGGATCGAATCCGCATGTCGTCGAGAGCGCCCTCCTGGAAGCCGCCGCCGCGTGCGAAGCCGTGCTCACCAACCCCAAACCGGACGTCCGCTTCCGCGCGTTCGGAGAGTCCGCCCTGGAGTTCCAGCTGCTCTGCTGGACCGACAAAATGCTCCACCGGCCGGGCAAGCTCATCAGCGATCTGAACTTCGCGATCCACGCGGCCCTCGAGCGTCACGGCGTCGAGCTCCCCTCCCCCCAGACCGACGTGAAGCTGGTCGGATGGGAGGAACCGCCCCCGCGCCGTTCCGGCATGGAACCTGCAGCCGGAAGCGGCCCAAGGAGGTCGCCATGAACAAGGACGAGCTCGAGGGAAAAATCGAAGAGCTGAAGGGCCAGACCAAGGAAGCCGCGGGAAAGCTGACGAAGAACGAGGAGCTCATCGAGGAGGGCGCCGACCAGCGCGCCGTCGGCGAAACGCGGGAAGCGATGGGGAAGGCCCGGCGCGAGGTCGGCGAAGCCGTCGAGGACCTCGGGAAGGAAATCAAGAAGTAGACCGAGGGCGCCCCCGGGAACACGGTCCGGACGATTTCCACTTCTCGATTTTCGATTCCCGGCCTAGGATTCCCGTCATGGCGAGCGCCCGACCAGAACGAAGGCCGCGGCCGGCTCCGGCTCAGAGGGTGAGACCGGAGCGGCCGCAGCGTTATCAGGACGCCGCCAGCCTCTACGGCATTCCGCACTGGGGGAAGGGTTTCTTTCACGTCGCCGAGGACGGGGACCTCGTGGTCCGGCCGACGCGGGAGGCCTCGCGCGAGGTTTCGCTCAAGTCGATCGTGGATGAGATGGCGCGCGGAGGAATCCGCACCCCCCTCGTCATCCGGTTCCCGCAGATCCTTGAGTCCGCGGTCTCGAACTTGAACGACGCGTTCGCCCGCGCGATCGACGAGTTCGGATACCCCAGCGAGTTTCGCGGGGTCTTCCCGATCAAGGTCAACCAGAAGCGCGTCGTCGTGGACCACATCGTCGAGGCGGGACGGCGCTACGGCTATGGCCTGGAGGCCGGTTCCAAGCCCGAGCTGCTGGCCGCGATCGCGGCTGACCTGGGTCCCGAATGCCTGATCACCTGCAACGGCTACAAGGACCAGACCTTCATCCGCATGGCCTTGAACGCGGTGCGGATGGGCAAGCGCGTGGTGATGATCCTCGAGAAGGTCTCGGAGCTCGACCGCATCCTCGACGTCGCGAAGGCGCGCGGCGTGCGCCCCCTGCTCGGCATGCGCGCCAAGCTCTATGCCCGCGGATCCGGAAAGTGGGCGAAGTCCGGCGGCGAAGCCGCGAAGTTCGGCCTGACGACGCCGGAGATGCTCGAAGCCGTGCAGGTGCTGCGCTCGAAGAAGATGCTCGACTGCATGGTGATGCTCCACTTCCACATCGGCTCGCAGATCACCGACATCCGCAAGATCAAGGAAGCCATCCGCGAAGCCGGCCGCGTCTACGCGAAGCTGCGCGCGAGCGGCGTTCCGATCCAGTACCTGAACCTCGGCGGCGGGCTCGGGGTCGACTACGACGGCTCCAAGACAGCGTTCGATTCCTCGATGAACTACTCGGTCCAGGAATACGCCAACGACGTCGTCTACACCGTCAAGCAGATCTGCGACGAAGAAAACGTCCCCGCGCCCGTCATCGTGACCGAGTCGGGCCGGGCGGTGACCGCGTACCACTCCGTCTTCGTGACCAACGTGCTCGACGTCGCCGATCGCATCGAGCAGGGCCGCCGCGTGAAGGTGACCAGCAACGACCCCAACGTCCTTCAGGAGCTGTCGTCGATCTACGAGACCGTCAACGCGAAGACGCTCCGCGAGAGCTACCACGACGCCCTCCAGTACAAGGAGGAGCTCTTCACGCTCTTCAACCT
>JBKOVK010000113.1:0-10748 GCA_046724475.1 Acidobacteriota bacterium
GGATGCGCGCGACCGAAGCCAGCCACGCGCCTACGCTGCCGAGGGCCGTGAGCGTGACCAGCACGGCAGCCGCGGCCGACACGCCCGGCAGCCCGAGCCGCGCCTCGAACTCCTGGATCGCCTGCATGACGGCGAAGAGACTGTTGATCTCCGAGGCGGGCTTCGCGACGAGCACGGCGACCGTGCCCCCGAGATAGACGAGCAGGATGAGGGGCAGCGACAGCAGGATGGCGCGCGGCACGTTGCGCGCGGCGTCGCGGATCTCGCCGCCCATGAACGACGGCGCTTCCAGTCCCGTCAACGCGAACGCGATGGTCGACCAGAAGATGATGTCCTTCAGGTGCGTCCCCGGAGCGAGCGCGGCCGGAGCGAAGGACGTGGCGGAGCCGAACCGCAGCCACGCCGCGGCGCCCAGGGCGATGAGGATCGCCGTCGCGAGCCACCGCGAGATCGCACCGGCGTTGGAGAGCCACTTGCCGTACTCCAGGCCCACGACGTTCAGAACCGTTCCGAGCAGGAGTCCCGCCATCGACGCGGCGATGAAGTAGGGAGCGTTCGCGGAGAATCCGAGCCACCGGGCGCCTCCCGCATACAGCGCATTGCCGGCCATGAAATAAAGCACCGCCGGAAAGTAAGGGACATTCGACATCCAGTAGGCCCAACCCGTCAGGAAGCCGGAGAAGTCGCCGAAGGCGATCTTGGTCCAGACGTAGAGTCCCCCCTCGTCCGGGTGCCGCGACGACATCGCGATGACCGAAAAAGCCAGGGGCACGGCCATCGCGAAGAAGCCCATGATCCAGACCACGACAGACGAGGCGCCGCCGCCGGCCGCCGCCGTGGCGACCCACTGCAAGTTCGTGCCGGCCGTGACGAGAAAGAAGACGACGTCGCGGAACCCCATCGCCTGATGGAGGCCCGCGTGAGCGTGACCGGCGGGAGCGGGTCGGTCGGAAGAGATGCGCGGAGACTACCGCAAACCGGCTACTGCAAGGCGCGCGTCAACAGCTCGTGAAAGTGGTGGACGCCGTTCTCGCGAAGGAAGGAGTACCGGCCGCGATGGTAGGTCCGAGAGCGCATCCCCCGATGAACGGATTCGCAGATCGCGATGTCCTCCTGCTGGACCTGATCGGAGAATGCGAACGACCGCGCGAACTCCTCCGCGACTCCGGGACTGTTGGGCTCCAGGACGTACCACTCGAAGCGCGTCAGCGTCGTCTCGGGTCCCAGCGGCAGGATGATGTTGGTCTGGAGGTTGTCCGGGTAGAGATTGAGCATCAGGTTGGGGAAGACCCAGTAGTACAGGGCCTCGGGCGCGGTGCCCTCCGCGAGGTTGCGGCGGTAGAGCGAGTCCTCGTTCTTGGAGCGAATCGGCGCGTGCTGCTTGGAATGGTAGCCGGCGGTTTCGACACGGTAGGCGCGGTAGTCGAGCTCCTTGAAGAGCTCCGGGTGCCCGATCGGGATGTGGTACCCCTCGAGGTAGTTGTCGACGTAGACCTTCCAGTTGCAGGCGACCTCGTAGTCGTGCTTCTTGAAGAGGCGCATGTGCTGGAGGGGGAGGGGGGCGGTCTCCCCCGGGATCGACCCCAGCACCTCTCTGAGAGGCGGCGTGGTCGGGTCGAGACACACGAACAGGAACGGGCCCCAGGTCTCGACGCGGGCGGCCGGGAGACTCTGCTCCGACTTCTCGAAGCAGCGCACGCCCTCCCACTCGGGCGTGGTCAGGAGCTTTCCGTCGAGGCCATAGGTCCAGCCGTGGTAGCCGCACATCAGCGACTTTCGGTGGCCGGATCCGCGCGCGACCGGGCCGGCGCGGTGGCGGCAGACGTTGGAGAAGGCGTGCAGGGCGCCGTCGTCGGCGCGCGTGACCACGAGGGGCTCGTCCGCGACCGTGCAGGTGAAGTAGTCGCCGGCGAGGGCGACCTGCTCGGAGTGGCCGACGAGCTGCCAGGTGCGCGCGAAGATCCGGTCCTGCTCGCGCTGGAGCACCTCGGGGTCGCGGTACCAGGACGAGGGGATCGTCTGCGCCGTGGAGAGGTCGGTATCGAACGTGAAATCGACGGCCATCGCTACTTCTCCCTGCGCCCTCCGCGCGTGCCCGCCGTCCGTCGCGGCGCACGGGTCGCGATCGCGCTCTCCAGCAGCTCCAGGAACTGCTGAATGCGCGCCGCGGTCTTCTCGGCCCGATTGCCCTGGCGCGAGAAGAGACCCGGGTCCAGCTCCTCCGTCAGCAGCGCGTCCTGGAAGCGCTCGACGGTCCACTCGATCATCGAGACGATCATCTCTTCGTCGATGTCGTCGCGGACTTCTCCGCGCTCGACACCCATGCGCACGAAGGCCGCCGTGCCGTAGGGATCGCGGTCGCGGAGGAAGCGGTTGATCTCCTGGCGCAGCCGCAGGTCCGTGCCGTAGTTGCCCAGCAGCGCGACCCGGTAGGGCACCCAGTTCTCGCGCACCAGCCGGTCGGTCCGCTCGAGCCAGTAGCGGAGGGTTTCGAAAAACCCCTTCGCGGTCACGGCCGGCGGCGCGTCGAGGTACGCGGAGAAGGAGGCCACGGCTTTCTGGTAGGCCGCCAGGAACAGGCCTTCCTTGCTGCCGAAGTGCTGGAACACCGAACCCTTGGCGATGGAAAGCTCGCTGGCGATGTCCTCGATGCGCGCGGCGTGATAGCCGCGCTCGGCGAAATGGCGCATCGCCGTCTCGAGGATCCGCGCGCGCTTGGCCTCCGAGCGCGGACCGGTAAGGAACGGCGGCTGTCCGGGGGACGTGGAACGAACCTCATTGGTTTTCATGACTTCGAGTCAGCATATGAAGATCATGCGGAGAAAGCAACCGTGGTAAGTTACGGCGGTCTGGATCTCCTCATATGACTAAAAGTCACGCTCAGGGGAGCCGGCTGTGGGACGCGGTCGTCGTCGGAGCGGGCCACAACGGTCTGACGGCGGCGGCGTATCTCGCGAAGTCGGGCTTGTCCACACTCGTGCTGGAGCGCCGGCCGATCGTGGGAGGCGCGTGCGTGACCGAGGAGATCGCTCCGGGCTGCCGCGCGTCCACGACGTCCTACATCGCGAGCATGCTGCGCCCCGAAGTCATCCGCGACCTCGACCTGGCCGCGGAAGGGCTCCGGATGGTTCCGTGCGATCCGCTGCTGCTGGTGCCGTTTCCCGACGGCACTGCTGGGGCCTGGTGGTCCGACCGCGCGCGCACGGTCGAGGAGCTCGCGCGCTTGTCCCAAGCCGACGCGCGCACGTTCGTTCGCGTGGACGACGAGCTCAAGCGCCTGGCGCGATACCTCCAGCCCTTCTTCCTCGAGCCTCCGCCGGACGTCGGCGCCCGCGGCGTGGCGGGCCTGGTCGAGGCGCTGCGGGTGGGCAAGCGCTTCCGTGGAATCTCGGGGGACGAGATCGGGCGAATGGTCTCCTTCCTGACGGGAAGCCTCGGGGATTTCCTGGACCGCAACTACGAGTGCGAGAAGGTCAAGACGCTGTTCCTCGCCAACAACGTCTACGGAAAGCACGGCGGTCCGTACTCGCCGGGCACCGCTCTGGGGCTGCTTTTTCATCTGCTTTCCGGAGGCGAGCACGAGCTGCAGGGTTTCTACGGGCACGTCATCGGCGGTATGGGTGCGATCACGCAGGCCATGGCCTCGGCCGCGCGACGCCTCGGCGCCGCGATCCGGACGGGAGCCGGCGTCGCGCGCATCGCGGTTCGCGACGGAAGGGCGCGCGGGGTCGTGCTGGAGAGCGGGGAAGAGATCTCCGCGCGCGTCGTCGTATCCAACGCCGACCCCAAGCGTACCTTCCTCGGGTTGATCGAGCCGTCCGCGTTGCCGGACGAGTTCCGCCGCGCGATCGCCGGCATCAAGATGGACGGGCCGTGCGCCAAGGTCAACCTGGTCCTCTCCGAAGAGCCGCGTCCGACCGCGATGCCGAAAGTGTTCACCCGCTCGCAGCGTTCTCTCTTCACGCTGGTTCCCTCGCTCGAGTTCGCCGAGCGCTGTTACGGGATTGCGCGGCAGGGAGAGATCCCGGAGGAGCTCTGGGTGGATTGCGTCGTCGCGACGAACGTGGACCCGTCGTTGGCCCCCGAGGGCCGCCACGTCATGACCTGCTTCGTGCAGTACGTGCCGTACCGGCTCCGCGAAGGAACCTGGGACGAGAAACGCGAGCTTCTCGGGGACCGTGTCGTCCGGAAGATCGGCGAATACGCGCCCAACGTCCCGGGCGCCGTCGTCGCGCGGCAGATCCTCACACCTCTGGATCTCGAGCGCACGTACGGCCTGACGGAGGGCAACATCTTCCATGGGGACCTGTCGCTCGAGCAGCTCTTCTTCCTGCGGCCGGTGTCGGGCTGGTCGCGGTATCGGACGCCGGTCGAGGGCCTCTACCTGTGCGGCGCCGGCGCCCATCCGGGGGGCGGCGTCACCGGCGCGCCGGGGCACAACGCGGCGCACCAGCTCTTGAGAGACTGGCGCCGGAGCGCGGCGTGAGCGCGCCGCTTCCGAAGACCGTCGATTACGTGATCCTCGGCGCGGGAGTGATGGGCGCGTCCATCGCGTTCCATCTGGCGCGTCGCGCGGCGGGCCGCATCCTCGTCCTCGACAAGAGCGACGTGGCCTCGGGCGGCAGCGGGCGGTCCTCGGCGCTCGTGCGCATGCACTACAGCTATCCGCCGGAGGTGGACCTCGCGGCGAAGAGCCTGGAGATCTTCCGGACCTGGAGGGACTACGTCGAGCGGGACGGCGACTTCCGCCAGACGGGATTCGTCCGCATCGTCCCCGAAAGAGAGCTCGACCGCCTCGAGAAGAACGTCGCGATGCAGCGGGCGCACGGCGTGGACGCCCGCGTCGTGGACCGTCGGCAGCTCCAGGAGATCGTTCCGGACTGGAATCTCGACGACGTGCCTGCGGCGGCCTGGGAGCCGGGCTCCGGCTACGGCGACGGGGCCGGCGTGGCCAACGACTTTCTGGAGCGCGCGCGAGAGATGGGTGTCGAATACCGGTCCCAGACGCGGGCGATCGGTTTCTGCGTCGAGGGCGGCCGTGTTCGCGGGATCGAGACCGACCGCGGCGCCGTCGCGGCTCCGGTCGTCGTCGCGGCCGTCGGGCCCTGGAGCCGGCCGCTCTTCGCCGGCGTGGGTTTCGACCTGCCCGTCGAGGGCGAGTTCCACCAGGTCGCGATTCTGAAGAACCCCGCGGACCTGAAGGCGGCCGGCCCGGCCTGCATCGACGGGATCACCACGACGTACTTTCGCTCCGAGGTCGGCGGCCTGACGCTGGTCGGCGATTTCTGGGGGCAGCGCGGCGCCGATCCGGAATCCTTTGCCAGGTCCGCGTCGACGGAGTCGCTGGCGACGCTCGTCGAACGCGTCGCCGGCCGGGTGCCGTCTCTCGCCGACGCCGGAATCTGGCGCGGCGTGACCGGCGTCTACGACGTCAGCCCCGACTTCCGGCCATTGATCGGGGAGATCCCCGGGATCGGCGGTCTCTACGTCGCGGCCGGCTTTTCCGGAATGGGATTCAAGATCTCGCCCGCCGTTGGTCTGACCGTGTCGGAGCTGCTGCTCGACGGGCGCGCGGCGAGTGTGGACATCTCGAGCTTCGCGCCGGATCGCTTTGCGAAGGGCCGGCCGATCCATGCGGAGTTCGAGTACGGCGACGAGGAGCCGACGGCGTACACGTGAAATCCAAGTGATTCAAGGAGGAACGTCCGAGTGAAGAAGAAGGGAATCTTAGAGAGACTGGCGGAGGGGCCGGTCCTGGGCGACGGCGGGTACCTGCTGGAGCTGGAGAAGCGGGGCTGGGTGCGCGCCGGACCGTTCACGCCCGAGGTCGCACTGACGCGCCCCGACGCCCTGCGCGAGCTGCACGTCGAGTTTCGCGAGGCCGGGGCCGAGGTGCTGCAGGCGCTGACGTTCTACGCCAGCCGCGACAAGCTCGCCACGGTGGGCCTGGAGAACCGCCTCGAGGACTTGAATCGCGCCGCCGTCCGCATCGCGAAGGAAGTTGCGGGCGAGAAATGCCTCGTCGCGGGGAACCTGTCGCTGACGTGGATGTACGAGCACGGCAGCCCGGCCTCCTACGAGCGTGTCCGGCGGACATTCGACGAGCAGCTCTCGGTCCAGGTCGAAGAAGGGATCGACTTCATCATCGGCGAGACCTTTTCGTGGCTCGGGGAGGCGCTCCTCGCCGTCGAGAGCGCCAAGAAGACGGGCCTGCCGGTGATGGTCACGGTCTGTTTCGAGAACAAGCCGGTGACCTCCGACGGTCAGTCGCCGGCCGACGCCGCCAGGGCGCTCCAGGACGCGGGCGCCGACATCGTCGGCATCAACTGCCTGCGCGGGCCCGAGCACACGCTCTCCCTGATCGAGGAGATGCGCAAGGCCGTGTCCGGATACGTCGCCTGCCAGCCGGTCGCCTATCGGACGCCGGCGGAGAAGCCCGACTTCACGTGCCTCCCGCAGTTTCCGTTCGAGCTCGACCCGCTGCAGCTGACCCGCCGGGAGATGGCGCGCTGGGCCGAGCAGGCGCGCGACATCGGCATCAACTACATCGGGTCCTGCTGCGGCTCCGTGCCGATCCACGTCCGGGAGATGGCGCGGGCACTGGGAAAGGTCCCGCCGGACAGCCGGAAGTGGACGGTGGATTACTCCAAGCCGATGTCGGCTTACGAGTACTACCAGCACGAGGGGACCTAGCGGGATGCCTCCTTCGCGAGGAAGGCCCGGATCCTCTCGAGCTGGTAGGGGAAGAACGGGTTGCAGTTGATCCGCATGAACTGATCGATCGGCACCTGGAGCACGCCCTTCTCGCCGCGCGGCGCGAGACGGCCGAGCCGGATCCCGTAGTCGACAGACAGGTCCGGCTCGATCCCGAAGAGTGGATCGTCGAAAGCGAAGGGCACCGCGAGGTGCGAGAGCGAGAAGATCTGGGGCGGCCACGGGAGGCCGAGAGGCTCCTCGACCGCCCGGTCCCCGGAACGAGGCGCAGCGGTTTTCGCGACCACTCGTTCCGTGTCGGCCGCGGCGTTGGTCACGAGCGTCAGCCGGTACGGACGCTGCGCGTTCGCGAAGAGGGCGGAAACCTGCTGGTCGTAGTTGCGCTTCAAGAAACTGCGCACGATCTGCGCGCGGTTGAGGTCGTAGAGGACGAGCTCGCTGCCGTTCTCCGGCAGGTACGCGAAGAGCTTGTCGACGGTGTCCCAGGTCTCCACCGTCGAGTCGACGAGCGACACGAACGCCAGGATCGGAGGCATCGACGCGATGGCCCCCGAGTCCGCCGCCGACTTCACTTCCCGCTTGATTCTCCGGGTGAGCACGGCCGTCTGCTGGCCGGCGAAGGCCGGGAAGGAGTTGTACTTGAACGGGTTGAACTCGGGCTGGATGTCCGTCCACCGCGATTGATTGAAATAGTGCAGCACGCCGATCCACGAGACGACCCGCGCGAGAACGGCGAAAGGGGAGACGCCGATCATCGGCGAGAAGAGAAGAATGCGGTCGGGTTTGGGGAGCGTCGATCCCGGCGCGGACGAGTCCAGGCCGTACTGCACGGACAGCGCGCCGCCGTTCGAGTATCCGGCGACCACGAAAGGAACCTTCGGGCCGACTTTCTGGCGCACGTGGCGGGCTCCGAGCCGGACGGCGGCGCGCCAGTCCTCCCAGCTTGCCTTCGTCAGGGCTCCCGGCACGGTGCCGTGTCCCGGCATGCGGAGCACCAGCGCGTAGTAGCCGAGCCGGCGCAGCTCCTCGGCTTCGGCCTTGACGCTGTAGGGCGAGTCGGTCAAGCCGTGGATGAGGAGAGCTCCTCCCTTCGGCTCCCCCTCGGGCTCGAGCTCGAAGGTCCGGTTCCAGTTCTTCGGGAACCGCTCCGGGTTGATCCGGCTGTCCGCCCAGTAGCGGTTCGCGTTCGTGCGATCCTCCGACGCCGTCATCGGGATGACTTTCTCCTTCATCTCGCGAAACACGGCGTCCTCGATGCGGAGGTAGTCCGCGAGCGTCGCGGTGTCGGGGAGATCCTTCGCGCGGGCCTCCTTCTCGAGCGGGTGGTGCCATGGCTTGAGCGGGGGGTTGTTCCGCGCCGCGAACGCGCGGAGCAGCAGGATCGCGAAGACGGCGCCGACCACGCCGCCGATCAGCAGGAATATCCACTTCGTCAAACGCTTCATGAGCCTTCCGATCGCGGACATCCGCTCAGCGCCGTCCCTTCAGCCAGGCGAGGGCGAGATCCTCTTCGGCGAAGACCTCGACCTGCGCGCCCACAGGCTCGGCCTTGGCCGCGAAGGTGCGCGCGACGCCGAACTGGGCGCCGCGGCGACAGAGCAACGCGACCCGGCGGCCATGGAAGAGCTCGGGCAACGAATCCGGGGAAGCGAAGGCCGAGACTTCCGGCGGCGTCGCCAGATAGTCGAGATCCCGGATGTCCATCAGCACCGGGATCCCGGGTTTCAAGCGCGGATCCTCGGCGAGCGACCGCATCGCCGCGTTGGTCGAGCCGAAGTCGTCGGGTCCGAAGCCCCGGATCCGGGCCAGGTTTTCGCCGGGACGCAGCTGAAGCTCGAAGGGCACGTTGGCCGGATCTTAGTCCTTCAGCCCTTCTTCCAGAAAAACTTCGGCGGCGCCTCCTCCTTCGGCCAGACTTTCTTCATCGTCTCGGCTTCCCACACCTCGCCGTTCTTGACGACCCAGCGGATCTGGACGGAGTTGTGGATGTCGTCGAGCGGGTTGGCATCGAGGACCATGAAGTCTGCGAGCTTCCCGGTCTCGATCGAGCCCAGATCCGGCGCGAAGCCGATCTTGTCGGCGGCGAGAATGGTCGAAGCCCGCAACGCTTCCATCGGCGTCATGGCCGAGCCCTTCGACGTCCCTCCCTCGCCGGCCATCGCCCAGAGCTCCCAGTGGGGGCCGAGTCCCTGGACCTGGCCGTGCGCTCCGAGCGACACGTTCCCACCGGCGCGAAGCACCTCCGCCACGCCGGCCGCCACGGTCGGGAAGTTGTATTCGGAGGGCCAGATCCACGGGTAGCGGCGGGCCTTCGCGTCGATGACGTCGTGCGGCGTGAAGCGATTGAGCTTCGCGTCGTCGTGCGCGTTGTGGGTCTGCCAGTAGTACTCCTCGCCCCACGGCCCTCCGTACGCGACGAGGAGCGTTGGCGTGTAGAAGGTTCCCGACTTCGCCACGAAATCGACGACGTCCTTGCCGAGGCGGACCGGCAGGGCGTGCTCCCAGGCCGTGAATCCGTCCAGGACCATCGACATGTCGGTGGCGACTTCGCCGTTGCCCTCGGCGGTCAGCAGCATGTGCTCGTCGCGGCAGGCCTCGGCGAAGTAGATCCGTTGCGAGCGCCGCGGCTGCTGGTAGACCTTGATCATGCGCGCGCCGTAGGCCTTCATGCGGCGGACCTGGTGCTTCGCGTCGTCGAGGTTGTTGACCTCGGCGAAGATGCCGGCCTGCTGGCCGCCGTAGAGAACGTCGCCCGACGAGTAGACGCGGGGGCCGACCATCAGTCCCGCCTCGACCTGCTCGCCCTGCGCGAAGACGTCGAGCGAGGGCGCGGACGGGTCGTACACGGTTGTCACGCCGTAGGCGAGGTTCGCGACGTACTCCCACTTCGCCTCGGGGAAGAGCTCGAAGCCCGAGTAGTGAAGATGAGCGTGCGTGTCGATCAACCCGGGGATGACGGTCTTGCCGGAGGCATCGAAAGTCCGCGCTCCGGCGGGCACGGAGACGCTTCCGGACGGGCCCACGGCGGCGATGCGATTGTCGGTCACGACGACGTCGGCGTTCGGCAGGACCTCGTCGCCCTTCATCGTGACCACGCGCGCGCCCTTCAGGACCCAGGAGCCCTGAGGCGACGAGCGCGGCATCGTCAGGGCGATCGGGATCGTCTGCGCCTTCGGGACTCTCGCCTCCTGAACTTTCTCCTTTTCCTTCTCTTCTTTTTCCTTCTCTGTGGCGGGAGTGTCCTTCTTCGCTTCTTCCTTCTTGGCCTTCTCCTCGGCCTTCTTGCGCTGTTCGCGCGCGAAGTCCAGCGCGCTCGAAAGCGGCAGCCGGTAGAACGTGTTGCCCAGCGCCCACGTCATCGACTTTCCGCCGTCGGTCCAGCGCACGTAGCCGCCCGCGTCGTCGGAGAGCCGGTAGACGGGAACGGCGCCTTCCTTCAATCCGACCTCGGGAGGTTCCTTCATCAGGATCCCGGGCAGCGGCGTGACGTAGACGTTGTCCCGCGACGTGAAGACGACCCACGCGCCGTCGGGAGACGGCACGACGTCGTCGACCGCGGGGAAGCGCAGCCAGTGGCGCTCGTCGGTGCCGTCCAGTCGGATCGAGACGAGGTCGTTCTTGGGGTCGTCGGTCGGCTTCTTCAGCTCGACCGGCTCGCGGTACCAGAGGCGCGTTCCGTCTTCCGCCCAGAAGACCTCCGGATGGAACTTCAGGCCCGATCCTCCGAGCTTGACCGACTTGATCGGCTTCACGTCGCCGCCCTTGGCGTCGAGGAGCGCGATCTCGAAGAACTCCTCGTCCTCGGGCTGCCTCCCGCGAAACTCCAGTCCCGATCCGCGTAGAAGCGCGATCCGGTCGCCTTTGGGCGACCATTCGGGATTGGCGTAGTGGCCGGCTGCGCGCGTGATCTTCGTCGGCACCGCGCCCGGCGTCGCCGGCGCCTTCCAGACGTGGCCGCCTTCGGCGTCGCTCCACGAGACGTAGACGATCCACTTGCCGTCTTCCGAGAAGGCCGGGGCGTATTCGCGGCGGGG
>JBKOVK010000075.1:0-5751 GCA_046724475.1 Acidobacteriota bacterium
GTCCCACGAAAACCCCGTCTCGTCCTCGCGAGTCCCCGACGACCGCATGGTCATGCTATTCCGCGCCGCCGGACCTCCTCCTAGATTCCCGGCAAAGGGAGGACCCCGTGAGACAAGGCCGCGGACTCACGCTCGCGATGCTTCTCGCCGCCGCTCCGCTCGGAGCCACCACCTACACCGTCACGAACACGAACGACTCGGGCGCCGGATCGCTCCGCCAGGCGATCACCGACGCCAACGGCAACGCCGGCGCCGACGCGATCCACTTCAACATCCCGGGCTCGGATCCCGGGTGCGACGGCGGGGGCGTCTGCACGATCGCTCCCCTCTCGGCCCTTCCGACGTTCACGGACGCGGTCACGATCGACGGCTACACCCAGCCGGGTGCCGCCGTGAACACCGCCGCGAACGGCACCAACGCCGTCCTCAAGATCGCGCTGTCCGGAGCGAACTTCGGAGCCGACGCCCTAACCATCGACGCCGCGAACGTGACGATCCGCGGCCTCGTAATCGGCGGAGGTTTCCAGAACGGGATCAGCCGGAACGCCGTCATCGACTTGAGCGCCAATGCCAAGATCATCGGCTGTTTCATCGGCGTCCATGCCGACGGGCAAACGGCGTGGCCGAACCTGGTCTACGGCATATTTTTCGACTACACCGGCAACATCACGATCGGGGGAACGGCCCTCGCCGACCGCAATCTCATCTCGGGGAACGCCAACACGGGAGTCAGCGTCAACCTGAGATTCAGCACGGGTTCGCTCGTGATTCAGGGAAACCTGATCGGCACCAATGCCGCCGCGACCGCCGCCGTTCCCAACGCGAACGGAGTTGCCGCAAGCGCATTCGGCCCGGGCGCGAGCCTGATCCTCGGCGGCTCCGCAGCCAACGCGGGCAACGTGATCTCCGGAAACACGGGCGTTGGACTCCTCGTCACGACGTTGTTCACGGCCACCGCGACCGTTCAGGGCAATTTCATCGGAACGGACGAATCGGGAGCCCATGCTCTTGGAAACTTGAGCTACGGCGTGGACGCGGAAGGGGGAACCATCACGATCGGCGGAACCGCTGCGGGCGAAGGAAACACGATCTTCAACAACGGCTATGTCGGAATCTGGGTGCACTGGACCGGTGTTCCCTCCGCGGTCACCGTCCGCGGCAACTCCGTGGACAACAACGGTTTCAGTCTCGGATTCAACGGCCTGGGCCTCGATCTCGCCAACGACCTGGTTCCGACGCACAACGATCCTCTGGACGCGGACGGATTCCAGAATTTCCCCAACGTCACCTCGGCCACTCCAGGCGCGGGCACGACCGAGATTCAGGGCGTCCTGCATTCGAAGCCATCCGTGCTCTACACGCTCGACTTCTATTCGAACGCGGAGTGCGCGCGCTTCCCGAGGAGCTTCGTGGAGGGACGGACCTATCTCGGCTCGGGTCAGGTCACGACCGACGGAAGTGGAAACGGGGCCTTCGACGTCGTCGTCCCGGCCGCGATCGCCGCCGGGGAACGGGTTTCGGCGACCGCAACCGATCCCGCGGGCAACACGTCGGAGTTCTCCCAGCGCCTGCCGTTCTCGATGGTTCCGGCTTCCGGCTCGCCGGCCGCGGGCACGGCGATCACGATCACGGGAACCGACTTCGCCGCGGGCGCCAGCGTCTCTCTCGGAGGGCAGCCGGCGACGGACGTGGTCGTGACGAACGACCATTCGATCTCGGCGAAGACGCCGGCGCTCGCCCCCGGAGCCGCCTATGACCTCGTCGTGACGAACACCGACGCCTCGACCGGAACGCTGCCGAAGGCCTGGGTCGCGGATTTCATCGACGTGCCTTCCTCCAACGGCTTCTACATCTACGTCACGACGCTGGTGTCCAACGCGATCACCGCAGGAATCGGCAACGGGCTCTATGGCGTGGACGAGCCGACGCTGCGGCAGCAGATGGCGGTCTTCATTCTCAAGGCCAAGCACGGGATCTGTTACACGCCGCCTCCCTGCGCCGGCGTCTTCGCCGACGTGCCCTGCCCTTCCACGTTCGCCGCCTGGATCGAGCAGATGGCCGCCGAACAGATCACGGGAGGATGCGGCAGCGGCAACTTCTGTCCGACCAATCCCGTTCGCCGCGACCAGATGGCCGTCTTCCTGCTGAAGGGCGAGCACGGCTCCAACTACGTCCCGCCCGATTGCGCCGGCATTTTCGGAGACGTGCCCTGCCCTTCGACGTTCGCCAACTGGATCGAGCAGCTCGCCGCCGAGAACATCACCGGTGGATGCGGCGGTGGCAACTACTGCCCCGGCAACAACAACACGCGCGGCCAGATGGCGGTGTTCATCGTCAAGGCTTTTCAGCTCCAATAACTCTCCAAAGACGTTTTCCCCGGCCCTGGCCTCGGCAGGGATAGACTTCGCGCACCGTCAGGGAGGTGGATCGTGAGGTCTATCCGTACCCCGGGAGTCGCAGCTGCCTCGGCTTTCGCCTTCGCTTCCGTTCTTTCCGCCGCCACCTACACCGTCACGAACACGAACGACTCGGGCGCCGGATCCCTGCGGCAGGCGATCACCAACGCCAATGCCACGCCCGGCGTCGCGGACACGATCGAGTTCAACATCCCGGGCAGCGGCGTCCACACGATCGTCCTCGCGACGCCGCTTCCCGACATCACGGACGATTTCGAGATCCGCGGTTTCACGCAGCCCGGTTCGAGCGCGAACACCAACGGGCCCGGCTTGCCGGACAACTCGGTCCACCTCATCGAGATCGACGGAACCAACTCGGGCGGCGGCATCCAGGCCGGGGTGTTTCGCATCGCAGCGACAGCCGACTTCACCATCGACGGTCTCGTCATCAATCGGGCGCCGGGCGCCGCGATCCAGGTCAACAGCGCCTCCGGGACGGTCACCGGCTGCTTCCTCGGCACCGATTCGACGGGAATGACGGCACAGCCGAACAACTTCGGGATCGAGATCGACAACGGCTCCGGCATCGTCCAGATCGGAGGCACGCTCCCGGCTCAGCGCAACGTCATCTCGGGAAACTCCGGGGCCCAGATCGGATTCGGATGCTGGTTTGGCGGCGGTTCGGGGCACACCATCCAGGGGAATTTCATCGGTCCCGCCGGCAACGGAACCGAGAGGCCCACCGGTTCACCGGCCGGCAACCAGACCGGTGTCGGACTCTGCTTTCAGGTCACCAACGTCGCGATCGGCGGAGCGGCGGCCGGAGCGGGCAACGTCATTTCCGGGAACAGCTTCTTCGGTATCAGCGTGTCGAACTCGTTCTCGGGCTTCCAGGTCACCGACATCGTCGTCCGGAACAACTTCATGGGCACCGACCTGACGGGCACGCTGCCGCTGCCGAACGGCGCGGGCATCCGCGTCAACACGGGTGGCAACGACGTGATCGACAACGTCATCTCGGGCAACACCGGAGACGGCGTGGACTACAACTCCGGTCTGCCGAATGACGGCGGAGTCGTCCAGGGCAACAAGATCGGGACCGATGTTTCGGGGACCAACCCGCTTCCCAATGGAGCCTGGGGCCTGCACGTGAACGCCAGCAGCCTCGTGATCGGCGGCACGGGAGCCGGAGAAGGCAACGTCATCGCGTACAACGGCGCAACGATCCAGGGCGGCATCTGGATCGAGGGCGGAAATATCAACGCCATCCGCGCCAATTCGATCCACGACAACAAAGGCCTCGGAATCGACCTCGGGGGCGACGGCGTGACGCCCAACGACGAGGGAGACGGCGACACGGGGCAGAACAATCTCCAGAACTATCCGGTCCTCGCGACGGTGACGCCGCTCGCGGCCCCGGCGGGCGGCACGCGCGTCCAGGGAGTCCTCCACTCCTCCGCGTCCACCGTCTACACCGTCGACTTCTTCTCCAACGACGCCTGCGTCCGGTTCCCGAAGGACTTTCTGGAAGGCCGGACGTATCTCGGGTCCGATGCGGTGACGACGGATGGCTTCGGCGAAGGCCCGATCGACACGACGCTTCCCGTGTCGATCGCTCCCGGAGAGCGCATCAGCATGACCGCAACGGATCCCGGCGGGAACACATCCGAGTTCTCGCAGCGGCTGCCGTTCTCGATCGCACCGGCATCAGGGCCGGCGGCAGGAGGGACCGGCGTGGCCATCGCCGGCACGGACTTCGAGGGTCCCGCCACCGTCACGATCGGAGGTCAGCCCGCTACCAACGTGGTCGTCGCCGACTTCAACCACATCACCGCCACCACACCGGCGCTCGCTGCCGGAGCGGTCTACGACGTCACGGTCACGATTCCGGAAGGCGTGACCGGTACGCTCGAGAAGGGCTGGGTCGCGGACTTCCTGGACGTGCCGCCGGCCAACCAGTTCTACACGAACGTCACGATCCTGGTGTCCAACGCGATCACGGCGGGAATCGGAGGAGGCCTCTACGGCGTCGACAACAATACGCTGCGACAGCAGATGGCCGTCTTTCTCCTGAAGGGCAAGCACGGGCTCTGCTACACGCCTCCTCCGTGCGTCGGAACGTTCCCCGACGTTCCCTGCCCCTCGACCTTCGCCGACTGGATCGAAGCGCTGGCGGCGGAAGGGATCACGGGCGGTTGCGGCGGCGGGAACTATTGCCCGCAGAATCCGGTGCGCCGCGACCAGATGGCCGTCTTCCTGCTGAAGGCGGAACACGGTTCCACCTACGTGCCCCCGCCCTGCGTGGGCACCTTCCCCGACGTGCCTTGCCCCTCGCAGTTTGCCGACTGGATCGAACAGCTCGCCGCCGAGAGCATCACCGGCGGCTGTGGCGGCGGGAACTACTGCCCGAGCGCCAACAACACGCGGGGCCAGATGGCGGTCTTCATCACGAAGACATTCAAACTGCAATGACCGCATTGTCTCGCTGGCTTGATTTGAGTTATCGCCGAGGCAATCGGCGGCCTCCGGCCGCCGCTCGGCTCGGCGTTGCCTACTGCCGTGGGTCTGCCTTCGGTGGTCGGCTCATCGTGAAGACGTTCAAGTTGCAATAGAGGAGGAGTCATGAGGAAGGCTGCCGAGTCGATCCGGGGCCTGTTCCTGGCGACTTCGGCGAGCGGCGCGACCTTCACCGTGACGAACACCAACGATTCGGGCGCCGGCTCGCTGCGCCAGGCAATTCTCGACGCCAACTCCAATGCCGGGTCCGACACGATCGCTTTCAACGTGTCGGGCGCCGGGTGCAGCGGCGGGGTCTGCACGATCACGCCGGCATCTTTCCTGCCGTTCGCGACCGACACGGTGACGATCGACGGCTACACGCAGCCGAGCTCCTCACCGAACACGAATCCCACCGGAGCGATCAACGCGGTTTTGAAGATCGTCATCGACGCCGGACCCGGCGGTGGAGGATTCGGCCTCGTTTTGAGCTCCGCAAACTCGATCGTGCGAGGCCTCGTGATCAACGGCGGTTTCGTATCGCTTCGTGCCGCAGGCGTTTCGGTTCGGGGCTGCTTCATCGGTACCGATGCCACGGGTATGAGCGCGGTTCCCAGCATCGGCGGCGTTCTGGCCCACGGGTACGAAGGAGCGTCGGCCGTCACGGTGGGGGGCCCCCTGCCCGCGGATAGAAACCTGATCGCCGGCCATTCGGGTAACGGGATCTGGTTCGACGGCGTCGCCGGCGGCACGATCGAAGGCAACCTGCTCAGCACCAATGCGACCGGGGCGGCCACGATCGGCAATCTGCCCAACCAACCGATCTCCGTTTACCCGGGAGCAGCGACAGTCGTCGTTC
>JBKOVK010000204.1:0-5332 GCA_046724475.1 Acidobacteriota bacterium
AGCCCGATCCTTCCGCGTCTCTCCGCGATCGGGATGAGGCTCGAGGATTTGCACGACACCTACGACCAGCTCTGCGAGAACGAGGACGTGACTCCGGTGGTGCCGCCGGAGTCTCCTCCCCCGGACCTCTCCGCCGAGCGCATCGCCATCGCCCAGTTCCTGCGCCGTGCCGAAAAACAGCTGCCGGAAGAGAGGCCCGCGGAAGGGTGGAACGATTACCAGGAGGCCGTGCGGCGGGCGTTGCGTCTGGAGGCGCTCCTCGATCTCGACGATGCGGCGAACTTCGTCGAGGTCCTCGACGCGCTCGATCGCGCCCGCAAGAAACCGAAGGAAGCCGGAACGCTCACCCTCGTCTACGACACGCTGTGCCGGGAGACGATCGGGCCGGCGCTCCAACGCTGGCGCGAGTACCGCTATCCCGTTGCGATGGGGGCCGTCGTCCCCGCGGTGGCCGACTACGCGGCATGGCGGCGCCGAAGCGGCCGGCTCAATTTCCAGGACCTGCTCCTGCTCGCGCGCGATCTCCTGCGCAATCACCCGGCGGTGCGCCGGGACTTCCAGGCGCGGTTCCTGCCGATTCTCGTGGACGAGTTCCAGGACACGGACCCGATCCAGGCGGAAATCCTCTTCTACCTGACGGGACAGGACGTGAACGAAAGGGACTGGCGAGCCGCCCGTCCCATTCCGGGATCGCTCTTCGTGGTGGGCGATCCCAAGCAGTCCATCTATCGCTTCCGCCGGGCCGACATCGAGACGTACGGGCTCGTGCGCGATCGGATCCGGGAGACCGGCCGCGTGCTGCGCCTGACGACCAACTTTCGCTCCACCGGCCGGCTTTGCGCCTGGGTCAACGATTGCTTCCGGCGCCTCCTCCCGGCGAAGGCCACGCGCGAGCAGGCCGCCTACGTGCCGCTGGAACCGCACCGGGAGGAAGGCGGGCCTTCCGTCTTCCGGCTGGAGACGCGCACCACGACGGCGGCCGTCGCCGGTGTCGTGGATCAGGACTCCTCGAGGATCGCGCGAGCGATCTCCCGCGCCGTCGCCCGCGGCGAGCGCCGGCCCGGCGATTTCCTGATTCTCTTCCGCAACCGCCGCTACATGTCTCACTACACCCGCAAGCTCGAGGCCGAGGGGCTGCCGTGTGAGCTCGCGGGCGGCGGCGCGTTCGAAGATTCCGAGGAGCTGGCTGCGTTGCTCCCGTTTCTCGCGGCGCTCGCTGACCCCGACGATCCGGTCTCCTGGCTCGCCGTCCTGCGCGGGCCGCTCTTCGGCGTCGACGACGAGGCGCTCTATCGGTTCACCCGGGCGGGAGGACGCTTCTCCTTCCGCGCGGAGATCCCCGGCGACGCCGATCCGCGAATCCGCGCGGCGGCGGCCATCGCCCGCGAGGGCGCGGCTCTGGTCGAGGCGCTGCCTCCCGGAGCCGCGATCGCGCGACTCTGCGAGAGGCTCGGCTGGACGGCTTACGCGGCCGCGCGCGAGCTGGGCGACAGCCGCGCGGGCAACCTGCTCAAGGCGGTCGCGGCCGCGCGCCGGTTCTCGGCGGACGGTCTCGACTTCACCGGCGTGGTCGCCGAGCTCACACGGATGACGCGCGCCGGCTACATCGAAGAGATGAGTGTCGAGCCCGGACGGCCCAACGCTGTCCGGCTGCTGACCGTGCACGGCGCCAAGGGTCTGGAGGCGCCGGCCGTCTTCCTGGCGGATCCGCGGCCCGAGCAACGCCGGACGCCGCAATTCTGGATCGATCGCGGACGCGAGCCGGCGGAGGGGCACTGGTTGCTCGCGCGCGAGGGACGCGAGTTCCGCACGATCCCGATCGCGCAGCCTCCCGGCTGGGAAGACATGGCCGCGCACGAAGCCGCGTTCGACGAAGCCGAGAAGATCCGGCTGATCTACGTCGCAGCGACGCGCGCCCGGGAGATGCTGATCGTGAGCACGTGGAGGCAAGGCAAGGGGAACGCCAAGGGCACCTGGGCGATTCTCGACCCCAATCTGCGCGACGAGCTGTCCGAGGCGCCGACCGCGCCTCCCGCCGCGTCGCCGCGCGATCGAACCGACTTCGCGGCGGGTCTCGCGGCTTTCCGGGAGAGGCGCGAGACGCGGCGCGCGCTCTCCTCGCGCGAGTCCTACTCGGTCTCGCCGGTCACCCGGCTCGTCCACGACGCGGGGGTGAAACCCTCGTGGGAGTCGACCGGCCGCGGCATGTCGTGGGGGCGCGTACTGCACGCGATGCTCGAGACGGCAATGCGTTCGCCCGACGCCGACCTCGCGCGGATCGCCGCGAACCTTCTGGCCGAGGAGGAGCGTCCACCGGGCGAGCTCGCCGAAGTCCTGGGTATCGTCGAGGGGGTGCGCGCGTCGGATCTCTGGGCTCGGGCGCTCAAGGCGAAGCGGCGGCTCGTCGAGGTACCGTTCGCGATTCCGGAGGCGGAGGGCTCGGCGCTCGTCGGAGTGGTCGACCTCGTCTTCGAGGAGGACTCGGGCTGGGTCCTCGTCGACTACAAGTCCGACGCCGTGACGGAGACCAACCGCTCGGGACTATTGGATTTCTACTTTCCTCAGATTGGACATTACCGCCGGTCCTGGGAGAAGCTGACGGGGTCGCCGACGCGCGCGGCGCTGTTCTTCATCGCCACCGGGGAGACGGTCTGGATGCCCGAAGGCTCAACGAAAACTTCAAGCCCCTCGTGAGAGGCTGAAGCCATGTCTTCGGCCTACGACCTCGCCGTCATCGGGACCGGCCCCGCCGGGCAAAAGGGCGCGATCGCCGCGGCCAAGCTCGGCAAGAGGGTCGCCGTCGTGGACCGCAAGGAAATGGTCGGCGGCGTCTGTCTCCACACCGGAACGATTCCCTCCAAGACGCTGCGCGAAGCGATCCTCTACCTCACGGGCTTCCGCGAGAAGACGTTCTACGGACAGGACTACGCCGTCAACCGCGAGATTACCGTCGCGGACCTCGCGTTCCGCGTGCAGAAGGTCATGGCCCGCGAGATGGAGGTCATCCGCGCGCAGCTCGCGCGCAACCGGGTAACGACCGTGCACGGCGCGGCCCGTTTCGTCGACCCGCACACCATCGAAGCGACGTCCGCCGACGGCGACATCACGCGTCTGACGGCCGATCATTTCCTCATCGCCTGCGGCACGCGCCCGGCGCACAGTGACAGCATTCCCCTCGACGGCGACCGCATCGTCGATTCCGACCAGCTCCTCCAGGGCACGACGCTTCCGCGCGAAGTCATCGTCGTCGGCGCCGGCGTCATCGGGCTCGAGTACGCGTCGATGGTGTCGGCCCTGGGCATCAAGGTCACCGTGATCGAGGGTCGGCCCACCATCCTCGACTTCGTGGACCGCGAAATGATCGAGGCGCTGATGTACTTCATGCGCCAGCGAGGCGCGACGTTCCGACTGGGCGAGAAAGTCGTCTCGGTGGGCACCGACGAGAAGGGCCGCGTCAAGGCCTGCCTCGAAAGCGGGAAGGAGGTCCACGGCGAAAAGCTCCTCTACACCGTCGGGCGCCAGACGAACGCGGACCTGCTGGACCTCCCGGCGGCGGGACTCTCCGCGGACGCCCGCGGCAAGATCGCGGTCAACGAGTTCTATCAGACGCCTGTTCCGCACATCTATGCCGCGGGGGACGTGATCGGTTTCCCGGCGCTCGCCTCGACCTCGATGGAACAGGGACGCCTGGCGAGCTGTCACATGTTCGGGGGCTACTGCGAGTCGCGCACGGCGATCCCGTACGGCATCTACACGATCCCCGAGATCTCGATGGTCGGAAAGACCGAGCAGGAGCTCACAGCGGAGAAGATCCCCTACGAGATCGGCCTCTCGAAGTTCGAGGAGCTCGCCAAGGGACAGATGCTCGGCATCGAGGCGGGGCTGCTCAAGCTGCTGTTCGACCCGAAGACGCACAAGCTTCTCGGCGTCCACATCTTCGGAGAACGCGCGACCGAGATCGTCCACATCGGCCAGGCAGTCCTGGCCTTCGGCGGCACGATCGACTATTTCCGCGACACGGTCTTCAACTATCCGACGATGGCCGAGGCGTACAAGGTCGCAGGCCTCGACGGACTGAACCGGCTCTGACGACCGTCAGAAGGACCGGTTCAAGAACAGATACGCCGAATTGTTTCCGCCGGAGTGTCCGTATCCGATGAAGAGAGGGCCCACGATCGTGTCGGCGACGAGAAAGACGCTGCCGGCCGTCAGCAATCCGTGTACGGAGTCGTGATCGGGCCACACGTTTCCGGTCTCGATCGAAACGCCGAGCGAAAGATTCTTCAGGATCGCGCCGCCGGTGGCGGTCAGCCGGTAGTAGAGGAGAAACGACGCGAGGGCGAATGTGTCGCCGCGGAGCTGCCCGTTCGGCCGGCCGGAGAGCCGGAAGAGACCTCCGAGCTGGAACTCGTCGTAGAACGGTATGTTGGTGCCGAAGCTGTCGCCCCCGATGAACCGTGCGAGACCGGTCCAGCGGCCGATCGTCTGGACTCCCAGGAATCCGGCCTGGAAACGGTCGTACGAATCGGTGGCGCCGAGGCTCTGGCGGTTGGCGAGGTAGTCGATCTCGCCGAGGTAGCCGTAATGCGGCAAGTTCACGTTGTCGAGCTGATCGACCGTCATGCGCGCCGTGAAGCCGCCTTCGTCCCAGTCGAGGTTCGGAAACTCCGGATTCCCGACCTTGCGCCGTCCCTTTCCCCACGCCCGCGCGTACCCGGCGCGCAACTCTCCCCAGGTGCCGAAGTCGTAGCCGACGTCCCCGCCGACGACGGCCCGGGACACACGATACGTGCCCACCGCGGTCTCGTCGACGAAGACCTGCTCGCTCTCCTGTCGCCAGCCCGCGTAAGGCGATAGGAACAGATGCCCCTTGTAGTCGACGGGCTGGAAGAACCGCGTCTTGAGCTCGAGTGGATTTCCGATCGTCGCGGTGGTCTTCCACTCGCCGCCCAGCGAATTGAGCTCGGTCGCGTCCACGAGCGCGACGACGCCGAACTGCGTGGTGAACTGGAAGTCGGTCCCCAGGAACAGGCCCAGCTTCAGGTACGTCGGGCCCCAGGATTTCGGCGTCGGGGTGATCTTGAGCGTATGCCGATTGCCGTCCTCGATGATCTCGTAGCTGACGATCTCGAAGATCCCCAACGCGTAGATGCGCTTCAGGTCCGAGCCGAGCATCTTGGTGTCGAGGACCGCGCCGGGCTTGGAGTGGACGAGATACTCGATCCGCCTCGGGTCCACCCCCGGCACGGGCGCGACTTCGATGGCGTCGATGAAGGGCGGCGGCGGAAATGCCGCGTCGTGGCCTCGCTTCCAGGCGCTGAACACGCTCTCG
>JBKOVK010000170.1:0-6291 GCA_046724475.1 Acidobacteriota bacterium
GTGGTTGATCCACCGACTGGCGTACCGCCGGCGCAACCACGGCAACCTCCACGTCCGCGGCTACAAGGAGGAGGGCACGATCACCACGCCCTTCGACATGGCGGTCTTGAACGATCTCGACCGGTTTCACCTCGTGCAGGACACCGTGAAACGCCTGCCGGTGCTGGGAGAAGAGGGGGCGCGGCTCGTCCAGCGGCTCGACGAAAAGCTCATGGAGCACCGGCGATATATTGAGGAGAACGGTCAGGACATGCCCGAGATTCGAAACTGGCGGTGGAAATCCTGAGCGCCGGAGCATTCCGGCGTCGGGCCATGCCGTTTCTCCTCGGTGCGCTCGTGTGCGCGGCGTGCGGTCCGAAGACCGAGACGCAGGCCGCCGCCACGAGCTCCTTGCAGCCTGCCGCCGCAGCGTTGGAATCTGCGGCAAGCGCCGCCGATCCCGCGAAGCTCGCCGGGAACTGGCAGCGCTCCGACGCGGAGTACGTCATCGCGATCAAGTCCGCGTCGCCGGACGGAAAGCTCGAGGCGGCGTACCTGAATCCGAAGCCTATCCACGTCTCGCGCGCCGAGTGGAAGAACGACGCCGGGAAGCTCGCGATCCTCGTCGAGATGACCGACGTCAACTATCCCGGCAGCTACTACGAGCTGACCTGGGATCCGGGCAGCGACACGCTCAACGGTGTCTACCACCAGAAGGTTCAGAACCAGGACTTCGAGGTGATCTTCTCGCGCCTCAAGGAGAGTCCGCCGAACTGAGCGCCTTCTTCGTCAGGCGCGCCACGTACAGCGTCACCGCCGCCGTGATCAAGACTCCGATGCCGAGGATGATGGGGATCCAGGGTCCGCGCGGCACGGCGGGGTCGACCCCTTCGGCCCGGCCCGCCGCGACGCCCAGCGCCACGTAGAGGGAAGTCACCGGGATCATCCCCACGGCGGTGGCAGCCACGTATGGCCAGAAGCGGATCGCCGTGAGCCCGTACGCATAATTCGAAAAGACGTAAGGGACCACGACCGACATCCGGAGCAGGAAGACGATCTTCCAGCCCTTCTCTCCGATCGCGCGGTCGAGGGCCTGGAACTTGGTATTGCGTTCGGCCGCGCGCGCGACGCGCTCGCGGGCGAGGTAGCGCGCGATCAGGAACGCCGTCGCCGCGCCGGCCGTCGCGCCCACGATGACCACGACAAGGCCGGGCACGAAGCCGAAGACCATCCCGGCCCCGATCGTCATCAGCCACGCCGGGAGCATCAGGACCGCCGCAACGGCGTACACGACCGCGTAGAGGAAAAAGCCGACGGGGCCCAGACCGTCGATCCAGCTCGTAAAGGCGATGAGCCACTGCTTGACCGGAAGCATGCGCTCGAGCAAGACGAGCGCCACCAGAATGAGCAGCGGCCCGATCCAGCGGAGTGCCTTCGGCGCGGCCATGGAGACGCGATCCTCTCAGAAATTCTTTCTTCGCCGGCATAACGCCCGGCAGCGCGGCGTTGCAGGGCGGCAGGAGGACTCCATGAGAACGCGCTGCCCCCGCGCCTGGCTCTCCTTCCTCGGGTCCCTCGCTCTCGCCGCCACACTCTCCGCCTCGGAGCCCGCGTGGCGCGACGCCTCTCGCGACGTCTACGTGGATGGGTCGCTCGATCGCTCCGTCCAGGTCTTCGTCAACGGCGCGACGCACCGGACAGCGCTCGTGTCCACTCGCGGGGACGTCGCCTACGTGCTGGACCGCGACACAGGCGCACTTTCGTCGGTTCCGCGCGCGGCCTTCCACCTCGCACCCGATACCGCGAGCGCCGAGCTCGATGCCGCGGCGAAGCTCGAGCCGGCGGGGAGGCTTCAGAAGGTGGACGCCGTCGCGACGACGTTCGCGGCGGGAGGGCACGTCTACCTGATTGCCCGCCACCAGGGAGTCTCGGGCGAGATCGGCGAAGGAACGCTCTGGGACACCGTGCCCGTCTGGAAGCGCCTGGCGGATGCCTACGCACCCGATCCGGCGGTCGTCGCGGGATGGAAGCGCGTCTCGACCCCCGTGCGCGTGACGGCGGTCTTCGGAACCTGGTGCGGCGACAGCAAGGAGTTCGTGCCGCGGCTAGTCAAGACGCTCTACGAGGCGGACAACCCCAGGATCTCGCTGCGCCTGGTGGCGCTCGACTCCGACTTCCGCCGCCCGGCCGAAGTCATCCAGGGCCGGCGCATCATCAACGTGCCCACGATCCTCGTCGACCGCGCCGACGGCACCGAGATCGGCCGCTTCACCGAGACGCCGGCGGGGGATTCCGTCGAGGGCGACGTCCTGGCGATCCTGAACGGAACGCCGCGTTCCCATCCCGGCCGATACGAGCGCGGACCGGAGCTTGCGCGCGGCACGTACGTTTACCGCGACGGCGCGGGCGCCGAGCAGGGCCGCGAGCGCTGGATCCTCTATGCCGGCAAGGACGGCGGCCGCCTCGTCCGAAGCACGATCGAGACCGGAGACCTGACGACGGAGGTTTTCCAGAGGACGAGCGCCGACGGGCGCCTGGATTTCGCCGAGATCACGCGCCGGCAAGGAGAGGGCGTGATGCGCGCGCGCTACTGGCTCGACGGCGACACATTTACGGGGAGCCTCCGCGGACGCGAGGCGGGGATTCTCAAGCAGGATGTCGTCGTTCCGCCGTCCTTCGCGTTCGCCTCGCCGGCGATCGCGGCGGCGGCGCTGGGAGGACAGCCCGCGGCCACGCCCGAGGCGGGCAGCGACATCGTGTGCTACGTCGCGCCCGAGACGTTCTCCGCGCCGCTGGGCTCGACGTGCGTCGTCACGTACAGGAGTGCGGGCGCCGAAACCGTGCGCGTCCCGGCGGGGGAGTTCCGCGCCACGCACCTCGCGCGCCAGAGCGGAAGCGAAGCGTCCGACTGGTGGCTCCATCCCGATCTGAATGTCCCCGTCCGCGGCCAGGTATACGGCGGCCTCGAGTACACGCTCGCGTCGCTGGAGGTGAGGAAGTAGGAGACCCCCTCACCCCTGCCCTCTCCCCCTGAAGGGGGAGAGGGTGTCTTGGTTAGCAGCGGCTCCAATGAATTCCCTCTCCCCCCAGCGGGGGGAGAGGGTCAGGGTGAGGGGGAGAAATCTCTTTCTCCCCCGATCCAACTTCCCCTCATCCCATCCGACAAATCGGATTCAGGCTTCTCTTGGCGAGTTCTCGTCGATTTTCTCCGCCCCGTCGTCCGCGCGCGTGACCCGTTCGTAATCGGCGCCTGCGCTTCTCGCCGTGGCAACGGTGTTGCTCTTCTCCGCGCCCCGGAGACAGAGATATGCACCACACCAAAAGCATCGGAATCGGTTGGATTCTCCTCGCCGGCGCGTTGCTCGCGGTCATGCCGCTCTACGCAGACGGCTCGCTCTTCGGCACGATCTCGGGACGCGTCAAGGACGAATCCGGCGGCGCGCTGCCCGGAGCGACCGTCGAGCTGACGAGCATCGAGAAGGGATTCAAGCGCACCGAAACGACCGACGCGGCGGGCGCGTTCAACTTCGCGCTGCTGCCGCCCGGCCACTACACCCTCAAGGGAACCTTGCAGGGCTTCGACACGTACGTCGCGACCGACAACGTTGTCATTCCGGAAAAGGTCACCTCGGTCGACATGACGTTGAAGCTCGCCAAGGAGCAGGCTTCGGTCGAGGTCGTCGGCGACACGCCGCTCGTCGACAAGTTCAACCCGACCGAGACGACCGTCGTGCGCTCCGAGCTGACCGACAAGCTCCCGATCGGGCGCGCGTACCAGAACGTCGTCGATTTCGCTCCCGGACAGAACGACATCGACGGCGACGGCAACCCCAACGCGCGGGGCGCTCCGGACTCCGGCAACGTATTCATGTTCGACGGCGTGGACACGACGGACCCCACCACGGGAACCTTCGGCGCCAACAACAACTTCGACACGATTCAGGAGGTCGTCGTCAACAACGCCGCGGTCTCCGCGGAGTACGGCCGCTTCCAGGGCGCCGTCGTCAACGTCATCACCAAGAGCGGCACCAACATCCTCCACGGATCCGGCCGCGTCGAGATCACCAACGACAACTGGAACGCGCAGAACAAGGGCGTCAACCAGTTGAGCGGCCAGCCGTTCGCACGCGAGAAGGTCGACGAGAACGCCTACGACTACACCTTCACGCTGGGCGGGCCGGCGTGGAAGGACCGCATCTGGTTCTTCGGAGCGTACGAGCGCAACCCCCAGGTCGTCGCCGCGCAGCAGACACAGAGCTCGTCCGCCAACTCTGAGGGCACCGGAGAGTCCTACACGGCCAAGCCGCTCTTCGTGGCGTGGCAGGGCAAGCTCACCGTCCAGATCACGCCTTCGCACTCGCTGACGTTCTCCGCGCAGGCGGACCCCTTCACCGGCATCGTGCGCGATTACTGGGGGGGCGCCGCCGACGTCGAGGCGCTGACCATGCAGAGCCAGTCGGACAACTGCCCGTGGGCCTGCATCTGGCAGGCGCGTTACACCGGAGTCTTCGGCTCGAGCCTTTCTGTCGAGGCGACCTACGCCGGACAGCGCGGCGGACTGGGGCTCGGTCCCTATCCGGGGAGCGGCTCGCCGTACCTCTCGCTAGCCGACGGCCTCGCGTACAACGGCACGCCGTACGTGGGCGTCGTGGACCGGCCGCGCAACCAGGGCAACGTCGCGCTCAACTACTACACGACCCTCGGCTCGCACTCGCACAGCATCAAGGTCGGCGTCGACTATCAGGACTTCGATTCCCGCAATTTCTACACCACCGAGAACAACGAGCTCTTCGTCGTTTCCGACTTCAACGCAGTGACGCACCAGCCGATCCTGCAGGAGGGAGATCAGTGGTTCCGGTACACGACTCCGGTGCCGTCGGTCTCGACCGGGAAGATCTGGGGCGTTTACGGCCTCGACCGATTCGAGCTGACGAACCGCCTCACGTTCAACCTCGGCTTGCGCGTCGACATCCAGAACGGCCGGAGCGACCTGCGTCAGGCCGTGATCGACGCGACGACGTTCGCACCGCGTCTCTACGGGTCCTGGGACGTTACGGGCACCGGAAAGACGATCGTGACGGGCGGCTACGGCCGGTACTACGAGTTTCTGGCCCAGACGATCGTCGACTCGATCTACGCCGGCGTTCCGCAGGAGACTAACGCCGACGTCTTTCGCTGGACCGGCACCGAGTGGGCCTTCGATTACCCGATCCGGGCCGGCGGGAACAATCAGCCCATCAATACGAACCTCAAGCCATCCTACGTGGACGAGTTCGACCTGGCCTTCCAGCAGCAGCTCGGCAACGTGATGGCGATCGGCGTGCGCGGCATCTACCGGAAGTGGAACGACATCGTCGACGACATCAAGGTCGTGGATGCCGAGGGCTTCAAGTTCCTCACGCCGCGAAATTTCTCCAACGACATCATCGACCGCAGCTACAAGTCGGCCGAAGTCACGTTTAGCCGGCGGTTCTCGAACAACTTCCAGGCGCTGGCGAGCTATACATGGTCGCAGGCGCGCGGCAACGCGGACCGCTCGTACTCGCTGGTCCAGTTCACGTCGCAGCTGCTCGACTATCCCAACGACACGTGCACCGTGGACGCCGGGGGAGGCCAGCCCGAGGTGTCGGGCCCGTGCCCCGAGATCCTGGGCCACAACCGGGGCGGACCGCTGCCGTGGGACGTCACCAACTCGGTCAAGCTCTACGCCGCCTACACGATTCCGTTCTCGATCGTGAACGTCACCGCGGCGCCGTCGCTGAACTACTTCAGCGGCCTGACCTACCAGGCCCAGCGTCCGCTGACGATCAACGCCGACAACGACGTCTACTACGACACGCCGCAGGGCTCCTCGCACCTGCCCGACTGGTACCAGCTGAACTTCTCGCTCGAAGCCAACTTCAAGATGTTCGAGCCTCTCGAGTTCGCGATCAAGGGCGACATCTTCAACATCACGAACCAGCAGCCGCCGATCGACAACACGAGGATCTCGCTCTTCCCGGGCGACAGCTTCGGCCAGCCCTCGACGCGCAGCGCTCTCAACGCGCCGCGCGCCTTCCAACTCGGAGCCGTCGTGCGCTTCTAGCATCTCAGCAGCCCCGCCCTCCTTCCGGTCCCATTCCCTCCTGCCGGGAAGGAGGGCTCGTTCAAAAAGCCCCGCCGCGAGGCGGGGCTTCTCTTGTCTTCGTACGGTTCGCCCTGGCTGCAGATGTATCCTTGGCGCAATTGCCATTTCTGGCGCCAAAGGAGGTTCCCATGCGGTACCGACCCCAGGTCCCCTTTCTGCCTCTCTCTCTTTTTCTCCTCGGAGTA
>JBKOVK010000219.1:0-17354 GCA_046724475.1 Acidobacteriota bacterium
CGTCTCATCGAGCCGGACGCGGGCGCCGTGCGCTTCGACGGCATGGACTGGCTGGCCCTGGAGGGGAGCGAGCTGCGGCGCAAGAGGCGCGAGCTGCAGGTGGTCTTCCAGGATCCGCAGACATCGCTGAATCCGCGAATGCGCGTCGGCGATCAGATCGGAGAGCCTCTCCGCATTCACCGCCTCGCTTCGGGCGCGGCGCTCTCATCCCGCGTGCGCGAGCTGCTCGCCGCCGTGGGACTTCCCGCCGACCTGGCGACTCGATTCCCATCCGAATTGTCGGGAGGACAACGGCAGCGCGTCGCGATTGCGAGGGCCCTGGCTGCGGGGCCTCGACTGGTCGTCTGCGACGAGCCGGTCTCGGCGCTCGACGTCTCGATCGCCGCCCAGATCGTGAATCTTCTGCTGGAGCTGCGCGAGCGATCGGGGCTGGCCTACCTGTTCATCGCGCACGACATCGCCGTCGTGTCGCGGATCGCGGATCGGATCGCGGTCTTCTATCTGGGTCGGATCGTCGAAGAGGGGCCCGCGGCGGCGATCATCGAGAAGCCCCTGCATCCCTACACGGCGGCGCTGATCGCGGCGGTACCCGACCCGGCGCCGGATTCTTTGGAGCCGCCGCGCGCGCTCGGCGGAGAGCCTCCATGGGCGGGGCAGGCCCCTTCGGGCTGCCCGTTTCACCCCCGGTGCCCGATTGCGCGCGACCGGTGCCGACAGGAGCGTCCCGAGCTCTCCGACGCCGGCGGCGCCCGCCGCGTGGCGTGCTTCTTCCCCGGCGAACTGCCGTGATATGAACATTTAAGCGAAACATTCCTCCCGCCGATGCGTAGTGTGGGTTGAGCAAAGGAGTCTTGGCATGAAGAGATCGCTCGGGTTCTCGGGAGTCGGTGCGGCCGCCGCCGCCGTCCTCCTCATCGCAACGACGGGGGTTCTTTCCGCACAGGCGCCGGGGGCGGCCGTCAGCGCCCAGCCGGGCCAGCGTCAGCCGCTCGAGGTGCCGCCGCCCGAGGCCGATGGCGTGCACCTCACGCTCGACCAGGCGATCCGGATCGCGCTGGCCAGCAACGAGGACCTGAACGTCACGATCAACTCGGCGGAAGCTTCGCAGTTCTTCCTGTTCCAGAACATGGGGATCTACGATCCGCTGCTGACTTCGAATGTCACGCGGTCGCACACCGACACGCCAACCTCCACACAGCTCGGCGGCGGCGCGGTGGTCCGCAACGACACGTGGGATGCGGGCATCGGCATTCAACAGCTCACACCCTGGGGAGGAACGGTCACCGGGGGCCTGGTCGGCAGTCGGGACGCGACGAACAACTCTTTCGCAACGGTCAACCCCGCGCTGACGGCGGGGCTCTCGCTCCAGATCTCTCAGCCGTTGCTGCGCAACTTCGGCCGCGTTCCGACGGAGCTCAACATCGAGACCGCGCGCAACACCCGCGACGCGTCGTACCAGACGTTCGTCCGGAGCGTCCAGGTCGTCGTCAACGCCGTCGAGCAGTCGTACTGGGACCTCGTCTACGCCCGCGCGAACCTGGCCGTCAAGATCGAGGCGCGCGACATCGCCCGGGAGCTCAACCGCATCACCAAGATCAAGATCGACGTCGGCTCGCTCGCCCCGATCGACATCGTGCAGACGGAAGTCGGCATCGCCACGGCCGAGCAGGACATCATCAACGCCGAGGCGGTCGTAGGCCTCGCGGAGGATTCGCTCCGGCGCAACCTAAACTTCCAGGCGGCAACGCCGACCACGACGACGATCGTGGCGACCGACAAGCTCAACGTCGAGCGAAGGCCTTTCGATCTCGCCGCCGGAGTGACCACCGCACTGCAGCACCGACCCGAGATCGCTGTCCAGAATTCCACCGTCGCCAGCAACGAGCTGCGCTACGAGTTCTGGCAGAACCAGACGCTTCCACAGCTCGATCTCGTGGCGGGCTACGGGAAGAACGGGCTCGGTGGCACGTTCCTCGACATCAATCAGACACCCCCGGTCGTCGTCGAGAAGACGAACTGGTGGGACGCGGCCGACCAGCTCTTCAGCGAGAACTTCAAGAACTGGAGAGTCGGGCTCGTCTTTTCCTACCCGATCTTGAACCGCGCGGCGCGCGGCGCCCGGGGCGTCGCGAAATTCAATCTCGAGACCTCCAAGTCTCAGCTGACCGTCCTGGAGCAGGACATCGTCCTCGACGTGCGCAACGCGCACCGCGCGATCGAAACCGCGAACCTCCAGATCGACGCCGCGGCCAAGGGCCAGGAGCTGGCCGAGCGCAACCTCGACGCCGCCCGCAAGAAGTACGACAACGGCATGACGACCTCGTTCGAGGTCTCGCAGATCCAGTCGCAGCTCTCCGACGCGCAGTCGAAGTACCTGAACGCCCTGGCGCTCTACCGCAAGGCGATCTCCGCGTACCACAACTCCATCGCCGACATCCTGGACTGGAAGGGGATCACGATCGACGGGATTCCGCCGCGCGACGTCACCAAGCCGCTGCCGCCGATCGAGGCCCGCGTGGTTCCGGCGTCGTCGGGACTGGTCGCCGCGCCTTGACGGACGCCGCGGCGAGCTCGGAGCCGGCCGCGGCGACCGGCCCCGACTCCGCCTTCGGGAGGCTGGTCGGGGTCTTCCTGTCTCCGGTCCGGACGTTTCGAGCGATCGCGACGAAACCGACATGGCTGCTGCCGCTCCTTCTGTGGACCGCGTGCTCCTTCCTTCTCGCCGAGCTCGTCACGACGCGCTCGGACATGCGCAGCATGATCGCGCGAAAAATGGAACAGCGCGGCCAGAAGCTCTCCGAGACCCAGCTCGACCAAGTGGCCGAGCGCGCGAAGAAGTTCGCCTGGATGGGCGAGGTGTTCTGGGTCGTCTTTCCGGCAGTGGTCGCGGCGGCGACCGCCGGAGTGATGTGGATGGGCTGCCACGCGTTCGGAATGGAGCTGCGCTTTCGGCAGTCGTTCGGCGTGACGGTCCATGCCTTTCTCCCGCACGTCCTGGGGGCGATCGCGCTGTTCGCCATCCTCTGGGGGAAACCCGCGATCGACCCCGAGGCGGTCGAGGACATGCTGCCCACGCACCTGGGCGTTCTGGTTTCGCGGACCGCGGCCCCGGCCGCCCACTCCCTTCTGTCCTCGATCGACCTGCTGTCCTTCTGGACCATGGCGCTCCTGGTGCTGGGCCTCTCCTTCGCCACGAAGGCGCCTCGCGGCCGCGTCGCGGCGCTGGTCCTGTCGGTTTGGGCGCTGTACGTGCTCGGAAAGGCCGGCGTCGTGGCGATCTTCGCGTGACGTCCTCGAAACAGGACGGCCGGGATTACGTATAACCACCAGAGGTAAAGTACGGGATGCTGATCGACATCCGCGACATCACGAAGGTGTACCCGATGGGCGAAGAGAACGTGTATGCCCTGCGCGGGGTATCCGTGGGCGTGGAGCGGGGTGAGTACGTGGCGATCATGGGTCCGTCGGGTTCGGGCAAGTCGACGCTGATGAACCTGATCGGTTGCCTTGACACTCCGACATCCGGCTCCTACGTCCTGAACGGCAAGGAAGTCGCCCGGATGACCGACGACGAGCTTGCGGCGATCCGGAATCAGGAGATCGGATTCGTCTTCCAGACCTTCAACCTGCTTCCCCGGACCTCGGCGGTCCAGCAGGTCGAGCTTCCGCTGGTGTACGGGGGCCTTTCGCGCAAGGAGCGGCGCGATCGCGCCGTGAAGTCGCTGATGTCCGTCGGCCTCGGCGACCGGATGAGCCACACGCCCAACGAGATGTCGGGAGGACAGCGCCAGCGCGTCGCGATCGCCCGCGCGCTGATCAACGATCCCTCGATTCTCCTGGCCGACGAGCCCACGGGCAATCTCGACTCGCAGACGGGAGCCGAGATCATGGCCCTCTTCGACGAGCTCAATTCCCGAGGCAACACGATCGTCGTCGTCACGCACGAGGAAGACATCGCGGCCCACGCGCGGCGCATCGTCCGCCTGAAGGACGGCCAGATCTGGAACGACGCCCCCAACGTGCCCTCGGCAAGGCGGGCGCGCGTGGAGGCGCCGGCCTCGGTCTAGGTCACCGCGTCGGTCTCAGCACGACGGGTCAAGGGGTCGCAAGAAGCACGCCGCGGGCCCAGGAGGGTTTGCCCAGCGCGCCGAGACGGCGCGCCAGCACGGTTCGGTACTGGAGACTTCCGGGCGGAAGGCCTTCGAGCGCAGGGTCGCGGGAGAGCTCGGCGAGAAGCTGATCCCTCTGCACGATTTCCGCCTGGACCTCGGCGGCGCGGTGCGCGGCGCGGGGCTTGGACAAGCTCGCGATCTCCCGGGGATTGATCTGCACGGACCTCTGGAATGCGGCGAGGGCGTCCTCGAGCAGACCGTTGCGGCGGTAGATGAGGCCGAGGTTGTAGAACAGGACGTCGTTGTCGGGTGCCGACTCCGCCGCGAGCTCGAGCTCCCGGCGGGCCGCCGTCCAGTCGCGCAGCTCGAACGTCATGGCGCGCATCTGGTGGAAATTGCCGATCAGGTTGCGCGTCAGGTAGTCCTTGGGGACTCGCGGATCCAGCTCCCCGTCGAGGCGTTCGGGAACGGAGGAGGCGGGCGGGACCGGAGTGCCCACCCGCCATGCGCGAAACGCGAGGCCGACTGGAATCGCGTCGAGGGTGGCGATCTTCCAGTTGGGGTAATGCGTCAGAAAGACCGGGTCGACGTCGGGATTGAACGAGAGCGGCGGGAGGTTCGAGCCTCCGACGCCTTCCAGGATCAGGTGCACGTCGGGCCTCACCTGTTCTCCGAGGTTCAGGTACATCAGGACGAAGAGGATGTTGTCGTCCGACGCGATGAGCTGCGAGCCGGGAGGAAGGGTTGCGAGCAGGTGGCGCGAGTAGTCCTCGCCGATCCGGTAACGGCTGCGGTCGTTCGGCCGCCAGCCGATGACGAGCAACGCCAGCGGCGGCAGGAGCGAGGCGACCGCGAGGATTGGGCGCGACGCCATTTCGGCCAACGTCTGCCATCCCCAGGCAGCGAGCAGGGCCAGGCACAGGTACGAGGGGATGTAGTAGCGGTGCCAGATGAAGAGGTCGCTTCGCGAGCCGTGAAGGGCGAGGACGACGAGATTGGCCGCCATCACCAGCAGCGGCAGTCCGACCGGCCAGCCCCGGCGGCGGGCCGAGGCGACCGCGATGACGGCCAGCACCGCGCCGACCCAGGCCGACTCCGTCAGCAGACTGTGGGCGTAGTCCTTCAGGATCGGCAGGAAATCGTCCGGACCCCGGATCCAGGCCCGGCCCCAGAAGCCTTCGCGCAGCACGACTGCGGCGAAGCTTCGCGGAGTGACGGGGTGTCCCCAGTCGAGCAGCGGGTGCGCACGCGCACGGAGCGGGAGATAAACGTAGGGAAGGAGCCCGAGGATCGCGACTCCCGCGCATGTGCCGAGGAGCTTCCATCGCCGCAGGATCGCGGGACGCGAGATGAGCGCGAACACGCCGACGGCGAGGCCGACGACTCCCATCTCGAGGTGGTTCGAGGCGCCGAGTCCGCAGACGAACGCCGCGGCGACGAGGTCGCGGTCCCGCGACTCGCGGCTCCAGCGCAAGCCGAGGCGGAGCGCCAGCGCCACGAAGAGAGCATTGAGCGCGTAGACGCGCTGGATGTTGGCCTCTGCCCAGACGCTCGGCGCGAAGGCGAAGAGCCAGGCCGCGGCCGCCGCGGGAAGCGTGTCGACTCCGGACTCCCGCGCCGCGCGATACAGAACGGCGCAGGCCGCGGCTCCGCAGGCGGCCGAGAAGAGGCTGACCGACAGAGGCAGCGGCAGGAAAAAGAAGACGAGCGACCACACCTTCGCCGCCAGCACGTACAGCGGGTAGCCCGACGGGTGCGGAATCCCGAGCACGGAGATCGCGGTCAGGAGGTCGCCCGAATCTCCGACGTAGACCGTGCGGCAGGCTCCGAGCGCGTAAACCAGGAGGGGAAAGGCCGCGACTCCCGCGGTCATCCAGGCCTCGCGCTTCGTTTTCGCGCTCAAAGCGGAAGAATGTCCCTCAACGCGGTGTCGGCGTCTCCAGCCGCTTCAGGTTCTCGCGAAAGAGGGCGTTGTCGGGCTCCAGGGCGAGGCCTTTCTTCAGCGCGGCGACGGCGGCCGGCTTGTCGCCTTTGAGATAGGCAACGTTGGCGCGGTACTGCTGGATCAGCGCGAGGCGCGGAGCGATCGACTCGGCCTCGTCGAGCTTGCGCGCGGCCTCGGCGTAGTCGCCGCGGCGCGCCGCGCCGGCCGCGAGGTCCGCCAGCGCCACGGCGCGCTTCTCGGCGTCGCTCTTCGGGGCCTGGGGCAGCTGCGCGTTCAAGCGTGCGAGGGCCTTGAGCGACGGCTCGTACTGGGGGTTGTAGCGGACGGCCGTCTGGTAGTCCTTGATGGCGGCCGCGGTTTCGCCGCGGCGCTCGTGGATCACGGCGCGGTTGTGATACGCCTCGACGTTCAAGGGCTCCAGCGCGATTGCCCGCGTCAGCTGCTCCAGCGCCTCGTCGTACTTCCCAAGGGCTCCCAGAGCGCCGGCGTAGCTGGCGCGGAGCGCTCCGTCGTCCGGGTTCTCGCGAACCAGCTTCTCGTAGGCCGCCGCGGCCTCGGCGTAGCGGCCGGCCTCGAAGGCGAGTCCGGCGAGGTTGCGGTCCCCGGTGGGCGATCGGGCGCCGATGTAGCCCAGACTCTGGAGCTTCTTGACGATTTCCGGGTCCGCCTGCGAATCCGCCGCGGCGCTCTGCGGAGCGGGAGTCGCGCCGGTCTCGTACGTCGGCACTGGCGCGGGCACGGTGATGTCCAGGCCCTCCGCGAGCACGCGTCCGGGCATGTCGGAGCCGCGGCCGAGGCCGTTCAAGGCGAGGACCGTCGGCGCGACGTCCAGGATCGTGGGACGGTTCAGGCGCGTATGCGGCTTCACCCGGTTGCCGTAGAGGTAGAGGATGCCTTCGGTGCGGTGGAAGGTCTCGCTGACGCGGCGCATGTCGCGCGTCTTGGACGGGTCGTCCTGGAGCTTGCCGAGCTGGAAGCCGTGATCCGAGAGGACGACGAGTGTCGTGTCGCGGTCCATCGCATCGAGGAAGCGCCCGACGAGGCGGTCGGCGTAGACGTACATCGCCTCGACCGCCCTGCCGTAGCGCCGCTGCTGCTCGGCCAGTTCTCCGGAGAGTTGCCCCGCCCGGAAGAGATGTCCGAAGAGGTGCGACGTCGAATCGACGCCCTCGATGTAGACGAGCAGGTCGTCGGGGCGCTCTTTTTTCCAGAGGTGCAGCCCGATGCCGGCGTAGGTCTCGGCGGTCGCGAGTGCCCACTTGAAGTGGGAGAGGTCGTCGTCGAACGAGAATGGTCGGGCGATCGCGGCGGCGTCCACGTCGACGAACCCCTTCAGATCCTCGGCTTTCAGGTCTCCGGGTCTCTTGCGCAGCTTGGTGATCTCGGCCTCGAGCTCCGCCGGGTACGTCGTTCCGGCCTGCGCGCTCCGCTCGGCCGCTTGCGCGCTCTCTTCCATCAGGAAGTGATAGGCGAAGTGATCCGAGACGACGGCGCCGCGCACCGGCTCGGCCGGCCAGGTCGCCCACCACCCGACGACGTCCACCGATCGACCCTTGTCCGAAAGGATGTTCCAGAGCGCGCGGGCCTGGCGCATGCGGCTTGTGACCGGAAGTGACTCGCCCGCGGCGTTGACCGCCACGAAGTGGCCGATCCGATGCCGGTCCGGCGTCTTGCCGGTCGCGATGGTCGTCCAGATGACGGGGGAGAGCAGTGGTTTCTGGGACAGGAGCGGCGCGTATGCGCCCTCGCGGCGGAGCTTCGCGAAGTTGGGGAGCTTTCCCTCCGACATCAGGAGGTCGATCGTCTCGGGGTCCGCCCCGTCCAGGCCCAGGACGATCACGCGCGCCGGCTTTTCGCCCCGGGAGCACGCGAGCGCGGGAAAGAGGAGCGCGGCGGCCGCCAGAAGCGCGAGCGCGCGCGCCCAGCCCGGAGCGGCGGCTCGTGTCATGGCGGCGATTCTAAGCGACCGACAGGCGGCCGGGTTAGAATCCGGCGCCCCATGGCTGAGACAGGCAAGTTCCTCTTCCGCAAGGTCGAAAAGGCGATCAAGGCGATCGGTCGCGCCGCGGACCCGTCGGCGACGATCATGCAGACCGCCTCGACGGTCATCGAGCAGTTCTCGGGCGTCCTCGGCGTGCGCGGAGGACGGTTGTACGTCCGGCGCGACGGCGGGTACGAGCTGGTCCGCACCTTCGGCGGCGTTCCCGAGATCGCGCCCGGCCTGTTCATTCCCGAGGACTATGCGCCGATCCAGAAGGTCATCGACGAGGGCGTGGTGGTGATGGATCTTTCGGCGCCCGGAGTGGACGCCGACCTCGAGCGCAAGCTCGGCGCCGAGCGATTCGCCGCGATCGCCGCCGGCGACGAGCAGTACATTCTCTCATTCTCCGTGGACCCGTCCGCCCCGGAGGACGACCTGCTCTCATCTCTGGGCATCCTTCGCCTGGCGGTGGATCAGAAGCTGCGGCAGGACCGGTACGTGTCGGCGCTGCAGGAGGCACGGCGGATCCAGATGTCGATCCTGCCCAAGCGGGCGCTGCGCCGCGGTTCGCTCGAAGCCGCCGGATTCACGACGCCCGCGGAGCTGGTCGGCGGCGACTACTTCGACTTCATTCCGGTCTCGGACCGTCTGCTCGGGATCGCGATCGCCGACGCGTCCGGTCACGGGCTGCCCGCGGCGCTTCAGGTTCGCGATGTCTACACGGGCCTGCGTATGGCAGTCGAGCGGGACTTCAAGATCATTCGGACAGTGGAGCGCCTCAACCGGATCATCCACGAGTCGCGCCTGACGACCCGGTTCGTCTCGCTTTTCTACGGCGAGATCGAGGACGACGGAAACATCATGTATGTCAACGCTGGCCACCCGCACCCCCTCCACTTCCACGGAGCGAGCGTCACGCCGCTTCTGGTGACGGGCCCGGTCCTCGGGCCCACCGCGAACGCGACGTACAGCCGGGGCTACCGGCGTCTGGAGCCCGGCGACGCGCTCCTGCTGTACACGGACGGCATGGTCGAGGCTCACAACGACGACGACGAGGAGTTTGGAACGGGTCGCCTCGCAAAGGCCTTCGTGGAGCTGCGCGACCGGCCGGCCGACGAGATCGCGCGGGAGCTCGTCAAGCGCGTCTCGGAGTGGTCGGGTGGGGGAGAGCCCGAGGACGATCTGACCGTCGTGATCCTCAAGCGCCACTTCGGTCCCGCGCCCCCGGTCGACGACCGCGTCGGGACCTCGGGCGCGTTCAACGTGCCGAAGACGGTGACGTAGCCGGCGCTACGCTAGCCGACTCCGGAAAAACTCGGCCGTCTTCGTCAGCCCTTCCGGCAGCGGCGTCCAGGGCGGAAGCCCGAAGTCTTTCCGCACGAGATTCGAGTCGAGAACGCTGCGTTTCTGCTCGCCAGCAGGGGCAGGGACGTGCGGAGGCGACTGCGTATAGCCGTATTCCTTCGCGAGGAGCTCGAAGAGCCGATTGACCGATGTCTCGATACCGGTGCCGAGGTTCCAGACACCGCTTTTGTCGGTCTCCGCGGCGCGGGCCGCGGCTTCGACGAGATCGACCACGAAGACGTAGTCGCGCGTCTGTTCTCCGTCGCCGTTGATCTTCAGGGGACGGTGACCGAGCATCGCTTCGGAAAAGATCGCGACCACGCCGGCTTCTCCGGTGCCGTCCTGCCACGGGCCGTAGACGTTGGCATATCGGAAGACTTGGGTCTGGAAGCCGTGCACCACGCGGTAGTAGTGCATGTATTTCTCGATCGAAAGCTTGGCGCAGCCGTAGGGCGAGACCGGGTTGGTCGGGTGGGACTCGGGAGCGGGACGGCCTCCCTCGGGCTCGCCGTAAATCGCGCCGCCGGTCGACGAGAAGAGGACCTTGCGGGTTCCGGAGCGCCGCATGGCCTCGAAGAGCATGAGGCTGCCGATGACGTTGGCGCGCGCGTCGCCGATCGGATCGGCAACGCTGTGGCGCAGGTCGATCTGGGCCGCATGGTGGGAGACGAAGTTGATCTTCTCTTCACGAAGCAGCGGCTCGAGATCCGTCGACGCGATGTCGGCCTGGACGAAACGAGCTCTCTCCGGGAGGCGCTCGCGGCGCCCCGAGGAAAGGTCGTCGACGATCACGACGCGGTGGCCGTCGCTCAAGTGCCGCTTGGCCATGTGCGATCCGATGAAGCCGGCGCCGCCGGTGACGAGGACATTCATAGAATGCGCCAGTCCTTTCGAACGCCCGCATGATAGCGAACCGCCGCCCCGACCCGCGCCTCGCCTTCGATCCGGATGCCCTCGGCCTCCGGGAGCCGGATCGCGCCTTCTTTCGGCGGGACACGATCCGCGTCGCGCGAAGCCTGCTCGGTGCGTGGATCGCACGTCGCTGGCGCGGGAATTGGTACGGCGGGCGCATCGTCGAGACCGAGGCGTACCTCGGTGCCGCCGACCGCGCGGCGCACTCCTGGGCCGGCCGGCGCACTCCGCGCGTGGAGCCGATGTACCTGGATGGGGGCCACCTGTACGTTTTTTTCGTCTACGGGATGCACTACTGCGCCAACGTGGTGACGCGGCGTGAGGGAATTGCCGAGGCCGTCCTGCTGCGGGCGGCCGAAGGGCCGGAGAGCGCTCAGGCACGCCTTCTCTCGGGACCCGGCCGGCTCTGTTCCGGCCTCGGCATCACCACGCGGGACAGCGGGCTCGACATGCTGGCGCCGGACGCGCCGGTGCGGCTGTGGCGGCCGGTGCGGACACGCGTCGACGTTCGCGTCTCGCCCCGGATCGGCGTGGACTACGCCGGAGCCGCGAAGGACTGGCCGCTGCGGTTCGTGGACGCGGCGTCGCGCGCTCTCTCGCGCCCTTAACGGGTGGAGAGGCGCTCGGCGCGTCCGTCGGCGACGCTGCGATCGAGGAGCTCCCAGAGCTTGGCTTCGGCCTGCCGCTCCAGCTCCTCTTCCCGCGCGTCGAGCTCCCGTTCCTCGGAGGCCTGTTCGCGCTGCCGGTCGCGGAGGTCCCGCGACCTTTCGTCGAGCGATCGCTCGCGCTCGGCGAGATCGGCTTCGCGGTCCCGCGCCGCGGCTTCCGCCTCGGCATCCTCGACGCTCTCGTCGGAAGAATCCATTTCCTCGCGCGCCGCCTCGATATCGTCTCTCTCGGAGTCCAGCGACTCCTCTTCGCGGTCGAGGGCGGCCTCGCGACGCGAGTGAGCGTTCTGCTCGGGAGCGAGGGCCTCCAGCGGCGAGAACAGGTCTTCGGCTTCGGAAATCAGGCTCGCGTCGCGGATGAGGTATTCCGCTCCGGACCGCCGGAACCACAGGAAATCGCCGGAGAACCGGCGGCGGAGGCGCTCCAGGTTGTCGAGGGAGCCGCTGACGGATGTCTCCGATCCGCGATGGAGGACGTAGGCGTCGGAAGTCTCGGATTGGGGCGCACCGAAGGCGGGCACCGCCGCCGCTAGGAACAGGACGACAAGCAGAGACCGTGAGGCCATGGAATCCTCCCTCGGTCGAGATACGCCCAGGCATCGTCGAGGTTTCGAGTGGCTATCGTTCGCAGCGCGAATAGTCTCCCGACCGAAGGGAGGGAGGAGGTTCGCGCTGCGGGAGCCGGAGCGCAGCACGGAGACCAGGGCCGCGGTCGAGCGTGTCCCGCGAGCCGCGGTCCGGTGCCCTTAGGGCAGGTCTTCGTGCAAGCGGAGCGACGGCTCAGTGCGGAAGAAGAGGCAGTTGGCCCGGTCCCGGCTCGGACGTCGCCACGACGGCGTTCTTGCCCCCGTGCTTGGCCCGGTAGAGGGCTGCGTCGGCCTTGTCGACCAGCTGCTTCTTCTCCCGCGCGTCGTCGGGGAACGCCGCCAGACCGATCGAGACGGTAGCCCGCAGGACCTCTCGCGAATCCGGCATCCGGAAGAGACGCTCGTCGACACGCCGCCGCACGCGCTCGGCGACCAGCACGGCTTCGGCCACGGGCGTCTCCGGCAGGACGAGGGCGAACTCGTCGCCACCGTAGCGCGCCAGCAGGTCCATGTCGCCGCGGACCTCGTTGCGGATCTCGGCCACGATGCCCTGGAGAATCGCGTCTCCGACCGGGTGGCCGAAGCGATCGTTGATGGACTTGAAGTCGTCGATGTCGAGCATCAGGACGGTCAGGGGCCGCCCGACTCGCTCGGCGCGGCCGAGCTCGCGCTGGAGCACTTCCTGGAAGTGGCGGTGATTGTAGGCCCCCGTCAGCGAGTCCCGGATCGACTGCTCGCGCGCCTCGTTGTACGACCTCGCGTTCTCGATCGCGGTCACCGCCTGGTTGGCGAAGATCTCGAGCGAGCGCACGACCTCGACGCGCGGCGACTGCCCGCTGCGGGGCTCGTCGACCGAGAGACACCCGAGGAGCCGGTCCTCGGCGTAGAGAGGTATCCAGAGGAGCTCTCCCGGCTTCCACGCGTCCTCTCCGGCGTCGACGACGTTGCGCGACGAGCGCACGGACTCGTGCGACGACGCCTCCCGGACGTGGAACGACTTGGAAACGCGGTTCCTCTCGGTCCAGTGGCGGGTGATCTCGGCGGAGGGCACGTCGCGGCCGGCCATGGAGGACCAGCGCTCTCCGAGGCCGAAGTGCGCCCGAGGCGAAAAGACGTTTCGCTCGCGGTCGTAGATCGAGAGAACGACCTCCTGGAAACCGAGGCTCCGGGCCACGGCGGTCGCGATGGACTGGAAGAGGTCGTCGAGCGTTCGGTTCTTTTTCAGGTCGTTGGAGATCTCGAGGATCTGGTTGAGCGTCTCGGCGCGTTCGCGGTTTCGCTGGGAGAGCTTTTCCACCTGGGCGCGGACGGAGCGGTCCTGCAGGACCAGGGCGATGTGACTCGCGATGGCGCGCGCGGAGCCGAGGGCCGACTCTCCGTGCAGGGAGGGCGAGGAGCCTTCCAGCACCAGGAGTCCGGACTGCATTTCGAAGGTCGTGAGCCGGATGCGCACCTGGTAATGCGCTCCGGCGCGCAGCCGCAAGTCACGGGAGTCGCCGCTCAGGAGTTCGGGCTCGTCGCCGTCGCTGCGCCGCTCGTCGAGCCGGGCGCGCCGGGCCCAGGCGGCGACGTCCGACCGGCTCGCGTTGGAACCCTCGGAGACGTGCGCCACGACGTCCGTGTCCCCGATCGGCCATTCGAGGATCGCCATCGCTTCCACCGGGAGCAGCCTGGCGACGGCCGCGAAAACGCGCTCGTAACGATCGATCCGGGCGCTGACGCCGAAGCTCGTCGAGATGTCTCGCATTGCGTCGAGTTCTTTGTTGCGGCGCGAGACCTCGGCCACCCTCCTCTCCATGGTCGAGAGGCTGCGCATGACGAAGGAAGCCAGGACGACGGGGAAGAACGCCAGGAGCATTCCGGCGGGTCCGTAGGGACCGTAGACCAGAATCTCCAGGATGACGATCGGGGCCAGGAGCAGCAGCGCGGCGAGCTGGAAGAGCGCGATCTCCAGGAGCTTCTCGCGCGGTACGGCGTGCGACATCTCGAGGAAGGCGAAGACCAAGGCCGTATTGATGAAGAAGAAGACCAGCAGGCCTCCGGCCGAGAGCACCGCCGTCGTGATCCAGCCTGCGGCCGCGGAGTGGAGGGCCTGGCAGAACAGCGCGGCCGCGGCATAGGAGATCGCGAGCTGGGCGATGTCGAAGGAGTTGGAGAGCCGCAGCCTCCTCGGTCTCGCCAGAAGCTTCGAGATCGCGTCCGCAACAACGCAGATCAGCATGGCCGCGCCGGGGGAGTTCAGCAGCAGGATGGCCGGGATCAGCGCCGCCGACTCGACGCCGACGTAGTTCCCGGCGTACCGCACGCGGAGGCGGAAGGCCAGTGTCGCCAGGCCCGTGAAGAACAGCAGCTCCGGCCATCTCTCCCACGGGATCCCCGGCAGCAGCGCCGCCAGCAGGGCTCCCGCGGCGGCGCAGACCGCGATCTGGAGCGCGCGGAGCGCCCGTCCTGACCGGAGCATCAGCACCTCACGCATTGGGGCCTCGACCCTTCCAGCGGATGACGCCGTCCTTGTAGAGCTTCTGGAAGATCATCAGGACGTCGAGCTCCTTCATCGGAGAGATCTTCATGATCGACTTGACGTCCCACTGACCGTTGATGCGCGACAGGACGAAACCCTCGTGCGGTGTGAACGGCCGCGACGTGAGGGCGTGGAGAGGAATCGCGAGCTCGGGAACCTTTTCGCCCGAGGCCCCGTCCTTGCCGAGGGTGTCCTTGATCGCGCGCTCGGCCTCGCGCAGCGCGTCGTTCGTGCGCCCGTCGGCGGGGTCGAGCTCGTGCGCGGCCTTGAACATGCGGTACGCCGCCTGGGGATCCTCCTTGAGCTGGGCGCGGCCGCGCTGCAGGAAATGGTCGATCTCGCTCCCGGCCGGGACCGTCGCGGGAACCGCCGCCGCGCGCGGCCGCCCCTCGGCCAGGCGCATCGTCCCGGTGCGCATTCCCTCGGCGACCAGCTTGGAGACGTTGAACTCGGGGTTGTGCGTCTGGAGTGCGATCTCTTCGATCGTGCGCTGGGCGTCGATGTAAGGGACGATCAGCTTCTCGCGGTCGGAGAGGGCCTCCATGTCGAGGGCCCGGATCATCTCGGGAACGACGGTCGAGTCGGGAACGCGCTGCCGGATGAGCTGCCACTCGTCGTAGCGGCGCATGCCTTCCATGATGATGCCCGTGACGTCTAGCGACAGGGGCACCATCTTCTGGTCGGGCAGGTCCCCGTCGACGAACTCGAAGCTTCCCTCGGTCCAGAGGAAGACGTCGTAGATCGACTCCTCGGCCTTCTTGCGCATGAGCCGCAGCAGGTCGGCCTCCGCGATCGCGTTGATCATGACAAGGATCTTGCCGAGGAGAATCTGCGACTCTTCCTGGACCTCCATGGCCATTTTCAGCTCCTCTTCACTGATGTAGCCGTGGGAGACCAGGAAGTGACCCAGGTACTCGCGTTGGTCGGAAGAGGAGGTCGAGGCGATCCGGCCGTCCTGAAAGTAGACGCGCTTCTCAACCCCGTGCCCGTCGATCAAGAGCGTGCCGGTCTTGGAGCCAAGGGAGAGCCATTGAAACAGCTCTCCGAGCTGCATCGTTTTCAGATTGCCGGTGATTCCCAACGTGGTCTCGAGAGCTCTATTCTAGCGCAAGAGACTGTGGGTCAGTGATTTCCGGGCTTTTGGCCTACTCGATTGGAGGGTTGTAGGACGGAATCCCCGTGACCGCCTCCCCGATGATGAGCGTGTGGATGTCGTGCGTTCCCTCGTACGTGTACACGCTCTCGATGTTGGCCAGGTGGCGGAAGACGGGGTACTCGTTGACGACGCCGTTGGCGCCGAGCGTCTCGCGGGCGAGCTTGGCGCATTCCCGTGCGACCCAGACGTTGTTTCGCTTGGCCATGGAGACGTGGTGCGGCTTCATGGTCTTGTCGTCTTTCATGCGGCCTAGGCGCCAGGCGAGGAGCTGTCCCTTGGTGATCTCGGTGATCATCCAGGCCAGCCGCTCCTGGACGAGCTGGTGGGCGGCGATCGGGCGTTCCTTCCACTGTTTGCGGCTCTTCGAATACTCGAGCGCGCAGCCATAAGTCGCCATGGCGCTGCCGAGAGCGCCCCACGCGATGCCGTAGCGCGCCTGGGTCAGGCAGGACAGGGGACCCTTCAGGCCCTCGACGCCGGGAAGGATCGCGTCCCCGGGGATGCGACAGTCTTCGAATACGAGCTGCGAGGTCACCGAGGCGCGCAGCGACATCTTTCCCTTGTGCTCGAACGTCGAGAACCCCTTGGTGCCCTTCTCGACCAGGAATCCCCGCACGACCCCGTCGAGCTTGGCCCAGACCAGCGCCACGTCGGCGATCGAGCCGCTGGTGATCCAGGCCTTGGCGCCGTTCAAGACGAAGGAGTCGCCGTCCTTCTTCGCGACAGTGCGCATCCCCGCCGGGTTCGAACCGAAATCGGGCTCCGTCAGACCGAAGCAGCCGAGGGCCTCGGCCTTCGCGAGCTTCGGGATCCACTTGTCCTTCTGCTCCTTGGAGCCGAAGGCGTAGATCGGGTACATCACCAGTCCGGACTGGACCGAGACGAACGACCGCAGGCCCGAGTCGCCGCGCTCGAGCTCCTGCATGATCAGCCCGTAGGAAATGTTGTCGAGCCCCGGCAGGCCGTATTCGGCGATGGTCGAGCCGAAGAGGTGCATCTGCGCCATGTCGGGCACGAGCTCTTTGGGGAAGCGGCCCTCCCAGGCCGCGTCCTCGATGATCGGGAGGACCTTGTCGTCCACCCACGATCCCACCGTGTCGCGCACCAGGCGCTGCTCTTCCGTCAGGAGGGAGTCGAAATCCAGGTAGTCGATCGAAGCCAAATCGGAGCCCTCCGCAAAGGGCGGCATCCTATCGCAACAGGGCCGCAGATCACCAAGCCGAGGCGACAGACGGGTTAGACTCGGCCGAGCATGAGCATGTTCCTCGGCGGCTCGGCGTATGCCATGGTCCGCGACATTTCCGAGGGCTACATCATCGCGACCGAGCTGACATTTCGGAAGTTCCAGCCCGGGGACTTCCAGCAGTTCGGATTCGAGGCCGACAAGCTCCTGCGCGAGATCCGGGGCAACGTCCCGCCGACCGGGGACGTGGACGCGACCCAGAAGCGCCACCGGCGCATGCAGCGGCTGCAGCAGGCGATGACGATCGCCAACAACGTTCGCTCGAGACGTTGAGCCTTCCGGCGGAGGATTCCCGGCCGGGGCGCGAGGTTGCCCTGGCGGCGCTCTTCTACCTGGCGCTGACCCTGCTCCTGACCTGGCCACAGGTCCTTCACCTCGGCGACGGGCTCGCCGACCTCTGGGACGCCAAGCTCAACGCCCGGATCCTGTCGTGGGACTACCAGGCGACGGTTCGGCCGACGCGGGGACTCTTCCACTTGCCCTTCTTCTACCCGGCGCGCTACGTGCTCGCCTTCTCCGAGAACCTCTACGGAGCCTCGGTCTTCGGCTTTCCGCTGCTCGCGGCGGGGGCATCGCCCGTCCTGAATTACAACGTCGTCTTTCTGCTCGGGATGTTCCTGTCGGCGCTCGCGGCCTGGGCGCTGGCACGCGAGGTGACCGGCGATCCGGTCGCGTCGCTTCTCGCCGGGATCGTCTACGCGTATCTGCCCTGGCGGATTTCGCAGATCCCGCACGTCCAGCACCAGTGGGGAGCGTTCCTCTGCCTGCTCCTGCTGTTCCTGTTGAGGTATCTCGACAGCGGAAAGCGGAAGGACCATGTCTTGTTCGGGATCGCGTTCGGGTGGAACGCCCTCTGCAACGTTCACTTTGCCCTCTTCTCCGGAT
>JBKOVK010000328.1:0-5439 GCA_046724475.1 Acidobacteriota bacterium
GCAAGGAGATGAAGCGGCGCAAGGACTCTCCGATGACGGGGCGAGCGACCGAGGACCGGCAGTACCGATTCTGGGATCGCAATCTGGCCGAAGGCGTCGCCGACAAGCTCGTGGCCGTGGACGGCGAGACCGGCGCGCTGACGGACCTCACACCCGGCTGGAAGCGTCTCTTCTCGACGGTCATGGAGCCGGGCTTCGACGTGTCGCCCGACGGCAAGGCGATCGCGATGGCGGTCAACGCCACGCCGCCGCCGTACCGCGAGCGAACCAACCTCGACGTGTACGTGATCCCGACTGACGGCTCGGGCGCGATGCGCGACCTGACGGCCGACAATCCCTTCACGGACGATGCGCCTCGCTTCTCGCCAGACGGACGGTTCATCTACTACCTGCGCGAAGCCAAGTACAACGCGGGAAACCGGCGCCTCGCGCGTATCGACCTCGCGACGGGGACGAGCACGACGTTGACCCAGGCCTACGACCGCTCGTTCGATCCCGTCTCGTTCTCGGCGGACTCGAAGACGCTATGGGTGACTTCCGAGGACCGCGGCATCGTCGCGATCTTCCGCCTCGCGGCCGACGGGTCCGGCCTCTCCCGCGTCTACGCCGAGGGAAGCTCGTCGGGACTCTCGGTCCGCGGCGGCGCGATCCTCTTCACCAACGAGAACTCCAGCCGGCCGGCAGAGATCCACGCCCTCGATCCCGCGCGCGGGACGGCGCGGCGAATCACGCGTTTCAACGACGCGCTGGTCGCCACGCTCGACTTCGGCCGCACGGAGTCGCGGGAGTTCAGCGGCGCCGGCGGCGACAAGGTGCAGATGTGGGTGACGTACCCGCCAGGTTTCGACCCGGCGAAGAAGTATCCGCTCGTCCAGATCCTCCACGGCGGCCCGGCCACGATGGTCCGCGACGACTTCTCGTACCGCTGGAACTCCCAGGTCTTCGCGGCTCCCGGATATGTCGTCGCGCGCGTCAACCGCCACGGCTCGACGGGATTCGGAGAGGTGTTTCTGGGATCGATCGACGGCAACTGGGGCGAGAAGCCGACGGAGGACATCCTGAACGCGACGGACGTCCTGGTGCGCGACGTCCCGGCGATCGACGGGTCCAAAGTCGCTGCGGCGGGCGCGAGCTACGGCGGCTACCTCGCGGCCTGGCTGCTCGGCCACACGGATCGTTTCCGCTGCATCGTCAACCACGCGGGCGTCAACGATTTCATCACCGAGTACGGAAGCGATTCGACGAATTACGCGTTCGACGCGACGGTCTGGGGCGGCACGCCCTGGAAAGACACCGAGGCGATGCAGCGCAACAACCCGATGACCTACGCCGCGAACTTCAAGACGCCGATGCTGCTGATCGCGGGCGAGCTCGACTACCGGGTGCCGTACGGAAACAGCCTGTCGCTCTACGGTGTGCTCCAGGCGATGGGGGTTCCGTCGCGCCTCCTGATCTATTCCAACGAGAACCACTGGGTGCTGTCCGCGCAGAATTCGATCTACTGGAACTACGAGGTGCAGCAGTGGCTGGCCCGTTACATCGGCGGCAAGCCCATGGACAAGCCGGTCTTCCCGGCCGAGGAGAAGTGACCGCCGCATGAGCACCGTCAAACCCGGCGCGAAAGAGATCGTCCTGGTCGCCAGCGGCGACTCGCGACTGTCCGCAAACCAGCGCTGCTGGCCCGCGCAGCAGACGCTCGAGAAAGCCGTCGAGAAGGCGTTCGGCGAGCTCGGCGCGCGGATCACGCGCGGGCATCCGTACGACGCCGAGAAGAAGCACGGGTTCATCGACGGCCAGGCGAAAGGGATCCAGATCTTCCGCAAGATCGATCCGGGCGCGCCGCTGGTCGTGGCCGAGGCCGTCTGGGAGTACACGAGCCACATCCTTGCGGGCCTGACCAAGCACCGGGGTCCGATCCTCACGCTCGCCAACTGGAGCGGCGAGTGGCCGGGACTCGTCGGCATGCTCAACGTCAACGCGTCCCTGACGAAGGCCGGCATCCCGTACAGCTCGATCTGGAGCGAGGATTTCGAGGACGGCTTCGCGCGCAACGCGCTGCGCCGGTGGCTCGGGAGCGGAACGATCGATCACGACAAGAGCCACGCCCGCGCCGTGGACGACCGGACATTCGGCCCGAAGTACGACGCGGATCGCGCGCGGGGCGCCGAGCTGGGCGAAGCGCTTCGGAGAGACCAGGCGATCCTGGGCGTCTTCGACGAGGGCTGCATGGGGATGTACAACGCGATCGTTCCCGATGACCTCATGCACGCGATGGGCCTCTTCAAGGAGAGGTTGTCGCAGTCCATGCTCTACGCGGCCATGCGCGAGGTGCCGGACGCGACGGCGCGCTCCCACTTCGCGTGGCTGACGAAGCGCGGGATGACGTTCGCCCTCGGCCGGGACGAGGCGACCGAGCTGACCGAGGCCCAGGTGCTCGAGGGCCTCAAGATGTACGACGCGGCGGTGCGTATGGCGCACGACTTCGGCTGCGCCGCCGTCGGAATCCAGTACCAGCAGGGCCTGAAGGACACCTGTGTGGCTTCGGATCTGGCCGAAGGATTGCTCAACAATCCCGACCGGCCTCCGGTGCCGGGCGGCGACGGAAAGCCGCTCTTCGACGGCCTCGCGGTCCCGCACTTCAACGAGGTCGACGAGTGCGCGGGTGTGGACGCGCTGCTGACCAACCGCGTGTGGACCGATCTCGGCATCGATCCCTCGACGACGCTCCACGACGTGCGGTGGGGAGCGCCCGTCGAGGAACGCGGCGTGAAGACCTTCGTCTGGGTCTTCGAGATCTCGGGCGCGGCGCCGGCCTCGCACTTCATCGACGGCTACGGCGGCGCGCGCGGCGAGCGCCAGCCTCCGATGTACTTCCCCAAGGGGGGATCGACGCTCAAGGGCATCTCGAAACCCGGCGAGATCGTCTTTTCCCGGATCTACGTCAAGGACCACGCGCTCCACATGGACATCGGCCGCGGAGGCGTGGTCAAGCTGTCGCCGGAGGAGACAGAGCGACGCTGGCAGGCGACCACACCGCAGTGGCCCATCATGCACGCGGTCCTCTATGGCATCACGCGCGACCAGATGATGGCCAAGCACATGGCCAACCACATCCAAGTGGCCTACGGTCCGGACGCTGCCACGGCCACGCGCGCCCTGGTGCGCAAGGCCTCGATGGCGCGCGCTCTGGGGATTCGCGTCAACCTCTGCGGCGACCTGGAAGACTCTCTGGACCGGCACCAGCCGGCGCAGTACCGCGCGTGACCGCGTCGCGAACGGAGCCCTGCGCGCTCGGGCTCGATTTCGGCACCGCCTCGGTCCGCGCGCTGGTCGTCGAGGTCCGGACCGGCAAGGAGCGCGGATCCGCGGTCGCCGAGTATCCCAACGGCGTGATCGAGGCGACTCTGCCGGGAACCGGCGCACGCCTGCCGTCGGACTGGGCACTCCAACACCCGGCCGACTGGCTCGAGGCGATCGCGAAGGCCGTGCCCCAAGCGCGCGCCGCGGCGGGCGTGGACCGCGACGCGATCGTCGGCCTGGGTGTGGACTTCACCTCGTGCACGATCCTGCCGGTCGATTCCGCGGGGAAGCCGCTGTGCCTTGATCCGGCGTGGGCCGCGAGGCCGCACGCGTGGGTGAAGTTGTGGAAGCATCACGCGGCGCAGCCCCAGGCCGACCGCATCAACGCTCTCGCCGCACAGCGGGCAGAGGCTTTCCTCGCGGACTACGGAGGCAAGACGTCTTCGGAGTGGCTCGTGGCCAAGGCCCTCCAGGTTCTCGAGGAGGATCCCGACGTCTATGCCGCCACCGCCGCATTCGTCGAGGGCGGCGACTGGATCGTTTCGCAACTGACGGGCCGCTTCGTCCGAAACGCCTGCGCCGCCGGGTACAAGGGATTCTGGAGCGCCGAGCGCGGCTTTCCGTCGCGCGACTTCTTCGCGGCGCTGTCTCCGGCGTTCGCCGACATGCCCGAGAAGCTGTCCGGGGAGATCGTTCCGCCGGGACGCGCGATCGGAGGCCTGACGCAGGAGCGGGCGTCTCTCCTGGGCCTCGCCGCCGACACGCCGGTCGGGGCTGCGATCATCGACGCCCACAGCGCCACGCCTGCGGCGACCGTCGTTGCGCCCGGGCGGATGGTTCTGGTGCTCGGTACATCCACCTGCCACACGCTCCTCTCGGAGCGACACGCGAATGTCGAGGGCATCGGGGGCATCGTCAAGGACGGCATCGTCGAAGGCTTCTACGGCTACGAGGCGGGGCAGCCCGCCGTCGGCGACATCTTCGGCTGGTTCGCGAAGCTCGCCGGGAAAGGCAACTTCGCGGCGCTCGAGCACGAGGCAGCGCAGGTGCCGCCGGGATCGCGGGGGCTTCTCGCACTGGACTGGTGGAATGGAAACCGGTCGGTCTTAGTCGACGCGAATCTCTCCGGTGCCATCGTCGGCCTGACCCTCGCGACGACGGCTGCCGAGATCTACCGGGCGCTGATCGAGGCGACGGCCTTCTCGACGCGGCGGATCCTGGACGCCTTCGCGGCGCAAGGAATCCCCGTGGAGGAGCTCATCGCCGTCGGCGGTCTCGCCGAGAGGAGCCCGCTGCTCGTCCACATCTACGCGGACGTGACACGACTCCCGATCACGCTGGCCGCGACGGGCAACGCGTCGGCTCTGGGCGCTGCGATGCTCGGCGCCGTCGCCGCGGGTCCCGAGCGCGGAGGCCACAGCTCGTTTGCCGAGGCGGCGCAGGCGATGGCGCACCTGAAGGACGAGCGCGTGCTCTTCGACGCGGACGCCGCCGCCCACTACGACGAGCTCTACAAAGACTGGCTGGAGCTGCACGACCACTTTGGGAGGGGCACGGACTTGATGAAGAGGCTGAGGAGGAGAGGGTGAGGATGGCGAAAAGCACGGAATCCCTCGCTTCGCTCGGGATGCCCGTCATCCCGAGGAGCGGAACGACGAGGGATCCCGGACTCGACGAGCCGCTTTCATGACCCCACTCCTCGAGGCCCGCGGCGTCTCGATGCGCTTTCCTGGCGTCGTCGCCCTGGACGGAGTGGACTTCGACGTGCGGCCCGGCGAGGTGCACGCGCTGATCGGCGAGAACGGCGCGGGCAAGTCGACGCTGGTGAAGGTCCTGACCGGCGAAGTCGCGGGCTTCGAAGGCGAAGTGCGCGTCGACGGATCACCGCGCCGGTTCGTCGCACCGCGCGAAGCGATCGCGGCCGGCATTGCGGTGATCCCGCAGGAGCTGCAGCTGGCCTCGACCCTCTCGGCCGCCGAGAACATCTTCCTGGCGCGCGAGCCGAAGACGCCGCTGGGCCTGATCGACCGTCGGGCGCTCGCTCGCGAATCCGCCGAAGAGCTGGCGCTCATGGGCGAAACACACGTCGCGCCGGAGCGGACGATCGAGCATCTCGAGCCCGGACAGCGTCAGCTCGTC
>JBKOVK010000056.1:0-10014 GCA_046724475.1 Acidobacteriota bacterium
GGACGGGGGCGGGGGAGGAGGGGGAGGACCAGCCTTCTTGCAGCCGCCGAGAGCGCCGATCCCGAGGACCGCGACACCTGTAACAAATTTCCGGAGCTTCGGCATGAGGACCTCCGGTGAAAGCGCGAGGGCGACTATATCGGAGTCGAATCGCGGCAGGCACGCGAATCCGGCCGTGCAACCCCCGGCGCCTCCGGGCGCACTCACGGATAGAGGAGGAAGATCATGCGCGCTTCGAGCGTCGCACTCGCGTCCGTTCTCGTCCTGGCGGCGCCGGCCATCCCCGGATCGGAGCCTTCGACACCGGAGAAAGCCCGGGCCGTCTTCGAGCGACTGAAATCGCTGGCCGGGACCTGGGAAGGCCGCTCCACGAAGGGATGGGTCGAAACACTTCGCTACCAGGTCATCGCCGGGGGCTCGGTCGTCCTCGAGACGTCCTTCGAAGCGCATCCTGGCGAACAGATGGCAACCGCGTTTCACATGGACGGCGATCGGCTGATGCTGACGCACTACTGCGTCGCGAAGAACCAGCCGCGCCTCGAAGCGACCTCGTTCGAGGACGAAGGTCGAACGGTCGTGTTCACGTTCGTGGACGGAGGGAACATCCCGACCCGCGACCGCGGGCACATGGACAAGGCGATCTTTCGCTTCGAAGGTCCGGACCGGATGACGTCGCGCTGGACGTGGTATCAGGACGGAAAAGAAAAATGGATGGAGGAAATCGTCCAGACGCGTCGCCCGGAGTCCCATCCGTGAACGAAGCCGAGGACCGGGCGCTCGTGGCGGCGTTTCTCGCGCGGCGCGACGAGGCCGCGTTCCTGGCGCTCTACCGCAGGCACACGCCGTTTCTGCATCGGTTCCTGCGGGCGCTGTCGGGAAACGCATCCGAGACCGAAGAACTGGTGCAGGAAACGTGGGTCCGCGGCGTCGAACGCCTCGAGGCTTTCGCCTGGAGGTCGTCTTTGAAGACGTGGCTCGCTGGAATCGCGTTGAACGCGTGGCGCGAGCGCCGCCGCTCGCCGGCCGCCGCGCCGCTCGACGACGACCGGCTTCCCGAAGCGCCGCCGGTCCGCCACGAGATCGCGTCGGTGGATCTGGAGCGGGCGTTGTCGCAGCTTGCGCCGGGATACCGTGAGGCGATCCTGCTGCACGACGTCGTCGGGTACACGCACGAGGAGATCGCGGCGCTGACGGGAGTCGACGCCGGAACGTCCAAGAGTCAGCTGTCGCGCGCGCGCCGGGCGATGCGGGCGCGGCTGCCGGGGAGGAGCGCATGAGCGAGAACGAGAACGAGCTGACGCCGGAGGAGGCGAGGGCATTGCGAAACCTGGGGGAAGGGGAGGCGCCGCCGGCGGCGCTCGAGCGGGCGACCGTCGCGCGCCTTCGGGAACGGGGCCTGCTCTCGACGCCGCGGCGCTTCGAGGCCGCCTGGCTTCTCGCGGCCGCCGCGGGGGTCGCATTGTTTTGCGCGGGGCTGTTCCTCGGACACCGCCGGCCGGAGGCGCCGTCTTCCTCGGAGCGGCCCCGGTTCGTTCTCTTCCTCTACGACGCGCCGTCGGAGCCGGAGCTGAGCGACGCGCAGATGCAGGAGCGCGTCTCCGAGTATCGGAACTGGGCGATCGGGCTGCGCAAGGCCGGTGCGGACATTCGCGGCGAGAAGCTCAAGCCCGAGGGCCGACGCCTCGGATCGGCGAGCCCGGGCGACGCGCCGCTGGGCGGCTACTTCATCGTCTCGGCGAAGGACTGGGGTGCCGCCATGGAGATCGCGCGCTCCTGCCCGCACCTGAAGCACGGAGGGACGATCGAGGTGAGAGAGATCGAGAAGACGTGACGATGTGGCGCCGGGCCGGCGTCACATCGTCATCCCGAGCGCAGCGAGATAGCCGACCACCGAAGGCAGACCCTCGGCAGTAGGCAACGTCGCGCGAAGCGCGGCGTTCATCCCGGGCTCGACGAGCCGCAGTGGCGATCAAGTCCGGGATCCCTCGCCGCTGCGCGGCTCGGGATGACAACATGGGGAGGACGAGCCTCCCCATGTTGATCACTTCTTCCGCGTGTACTTGATCTCCATCATCTTCATCTTCTTGCCGTCGGGTGCCTTGGCCCACATCTCGAAGGTGAAGTGATCGTTGTCGGCGACCGTCATCTTCGTATCGACGGTGTTCGGCTTGCCCGTGGCCGGATCCCACATCGTCGACTTCATCGCGAACGCCTTGCCGGACGGATCGGCAGTTCCGGTGGAGTCCATCATTCCGGTGCTCAGGGTGTCCATCCACACGCCGACGTACTTCTTCTGGACGTTGTCGTAGCCCGTGAAGCCGATGCCGCTGAACGGCTCTCCCATGAACGTGCCTTCGTACTTCTGCTCGACGTAGCGGTTTCCGAGCACCCAGCTATTGACTGTGGTTCCCGCCGAGTCCTCGGGGGGCTTGCTGGGGTCCATCCACATCCGCACGCTGGTGTCGAACGTGCCGACGAGGGGCTCGAGCTTCCTGTGGGCGTCTCCGGGGGTGGCCGCCTTCTGCATCGCTTCCATCATGGCTTTCTCATCGGGCGGACCGGCACTCTTCTTGGGTTTCTCCTGGGCAGCCAGGCCGATCGCGCACCCAAAAACGAGGGCGCAAGCGACGGCGCGAAGCACGTATCTCATTCCACTCCTCCTTTGAATGGGCGATTCTATGCCGGTGCGATATCGTTCTTCCTTTGGGAGGAGTCTGATGAAAGTGTTGAAGGGCCTCCTGATCCTCGCGGTGATGACGGCGGCGTGCTCGACCCTGACGGTCTCGAGCGACTGGGACCACACCGCCGACTTCTCGAAGTACCGCACTTACGCGGTTCGGGAAGGCACCAAGGCCAACAATCCCCTCATCCAGGAGCGAATCGACCGCTCGTTGGCTGCGACGCTGCAGGCCAAGGGGCTGCGGCTGGACAACCAGAATCCCGACCTGCTCGTATACACCCACGTGCGGGTCAGCAAGGAGCAGCAGGTCAACTACAACACCTACGGGTACGGCGGCTGGTATGGCTGGTACGGTTGGGGCCCGGGAGGCTGGTCGACCACGACTGCCACGGTCAGCGAAGTTCCGGTCGGAACCCTGATCGTGGACCTGGTGGACGCCCAGAAGAAGTCGCTGGTCTGGCGCGGCACGGCGACCGACACGATCACCAGCCAGGACCAGGTCTCGCAGGAGAACATCGACAAGGCAGTGGCGAAGATGTTCAACACTTACCCGCCCGCGCCCGGCAGCAAACCATGAGATTCAGGCGTCTTCACGTCGCGCTGTCGGCGCTCGCCGTCATGGCGGCGGTTGCTCCGCTCGCGGCGGAGACTTCGGTCCTGCCGTGGATCGAGGACGACTACGCCCGTGCCCTCTCCGAGGCGCGCGCGAAGCAGAGGCCTATCTTCGCGGAGGCGTGGGCGCCCTGGTGCCACACGTGCCGGTCGATGCGCGCCTTCGTTTTCACCGACAAGACGCTCGCGAAGGACGCGTCCCGATTCGTCTGGCTTTCAATCGACACCGAAAAGAAGCAGAACGCGGCTTTCACCGCGAAGTACCCCGTCAAGGTGTGGCCCTCCTTCTACGTGATCGATCCCAAGAGCGAGACAATCACGATGCGCTGGGTCGGCGGCGCGACGGTCGGCCAGCTCGAGAAGCTCTTCACGCAGGCGGAGCGGGCCGGAACCGGGGGCCGCAAGGGCGCCGCGGAGTCGCTGGCCCGCGCGGACGGTTTCTACAGCGCCGGAAAATATGCCGAGGCGGCGCCCGCCTACCGCGAGGCTCTCGCACGCACGCCGGTCGCCTCGCCGGACTACGCGCGCGCGGCCGACGCACTGCTCTGGTCGCTCTCGACGACGAAACAGAAGAAAGAGTGCGCGCAGTTCGCGCGGGAGGCGCTCGAGAAACTGCGCACGGGGCCGTCCGCGGCCAACCTCGCCGGAGTCGGACTGGACTGCGCCCTGGAGACGCCGGAAGGCGATCCCGGGCGCGCGGAAGCGATCGCGGCCCTCGAGTCCGAAGCGCGCGCGTTGATCGCGAATCCGCGCGTGCCGATGGCGGCCGACGACCGGTCGGCGCTCTACGCGTCGGTGATGAACGCGCGCGAGGACGCCAAAGACCTCGAGGGGCAGAAAAAGGTGGCCGCCGAGTGGGTCGCCTACCTCGACGCCGAGGCCGCGAAGGCGGCCACGCCCGAGCAGCTCACGGCCCTGGATCCGAATCGCCTGAACGCCTTCGAGGCTGCGGGACAGATCGAGCTCGCGATTCCGATGCTCGAGAAGTCCGCGCGGGCGTTTCCCGACGACTACAACCCTCCGGCGCGGCTGGCGTACGTCTATTTGCAGCTCAAACGCTACGACGAGGCGCTGGCGGCCAGCGACACGGCCCTCGCCAAGGTCTACGGGCCGCGCAAGATTCGCGTATGGCTCGTGCGCGCCGACATCTACCGGGCCAAGGGCGACGTGCCGGCCGCGCGCCGCACGTTGCAGGAGGCCCAGGCATACGACGAGTCACTGCCCGCCTCGCAGCGTTCCGAGAGCTTGACGACGGCGGTGAAGACGAAGCTCGACGGTCTGCCGGTACAGTCCGCCGGCAGCTAGATCATGTCGCTCGGCGCCGGTGGCGCAGCCAGATCCCGTAGGAGACAAAGCGACCTGTGAGCCTCCGATCCGCGCCTCCTCCCGACCCGCCCGGCTTCGCGCGCGCTCTCATCCGCGGCCGCAACCCCGCCACGGGCGAAGTCCTCGAAGGCGAGTTCTTCGAGGCCTCCGTCGCCGACATCGACGCCGCGGCCAGGGCAGCCGATCGCGCCTTCGACGCCTACGCGGCCCTGAGCGCCGCGCGGCGCGCCGAGTTCCTCCGGGCGATCGCGCAGCAGATCGCGGCGCTCGGCGATCGGCTCCTCGAACGGGCCTCGGCGGAGACCGCGCTCCCGCTGCCCCGCCTCGAGAGCGAGCGCGCGCGGACCGTCTCCCAGGCGCTCCTCTTCGCCGAGTACATCGAAGAGGGCTCGTGGGTGGGCGCCCGCATCGATCGCGCCGTGCCGGATCGCAAACCGCAGCCGCGGCCGGACCTGCGGCGCATGCTCGTCCCCATCGGCCCGGTGGCGGTCTTCGGCGCGTCGAACTTCCCGCTGGCGTTTTCCGTCGCCGGAGGTGACACCGTATCGGCCCTGGCGGCGGGGTGCCCGGTCGTGGTCAAGGCGCACCCGGCGCATCCCGGCACGTCGGAGCTCGCCGCGTCGGCGATCCGCACCGCCGCCCGCGAGACGGGTATGCCCGACGGCGTTTTCGCGATGCTGCACGGCTCGTCTCCGGAGGTCGGCCTCACGCTGGTGACGCACTCTTTGATCCGCGCGGCCGGTTTCACGGGATCGCTCAACGCCGGCCGGACGCTCTTCGACGCCGCGGCGATGCGCCCGGAGCCGATTCCCGTCTACGCCGAGATGGGCTCCTCCAACCCGGTCTTCGTGCTGCCGGGAGCGCTGGCCGAGAGGGGCGATGCGATCGCGGCCGGCCTCGCGGCCTCAGTGACGCTGGGCTCGGGGCAGTTCTGCACGAATCCCGGCCTGACCGTCGTCGTCGATTCGCCGGCGGCGAGCGCGTTCCTGAAGGCGGCGGGGGAGAAGCTCGGCGCGGCGCCCGCCGGAACCACCGTCCACTCCGGGATCAAGGCCGCCTACGACGAGGGAGTCGCCGAGATCGCGCGCCTGCCCGGCGTCAGCGTGGCCGCCCGCGCGCAGGGAGCCGGATCGCATCCGGAGACCGAGGTGCACGCGGCCCTCCTCCTGACGGACGATCGCGTCTTCGCGCGGCATCCGCGCCTCTCCGAGGAGCTGTACGGGCCCGCGACGATCGCGGTGCGTTGCGCATCGCGGCTCGAGCTGTTCGCCTTCGCGCGCCGGCTTTCGGGCCATCTGACGGCCACGATCCACGGCACGGAGAAGGACCTCGCCGAGTACGGAGAGCTGATCGGCATCCTCCGGCGCAAAGTCGGGCGCCTCGTGTTCAATGGCTTCCCGACCGGGGTCGAGGTCGGGCACGCGATGCAGCACGGCGGCCCCTACCCGGCGACGACGACCTCGCGGGAGACCTCCGTCGGGACTGCCGCGATCTTCCGTTTCGCGAGGCCCGTCTGTTATCAGGACTTCCCGCAGAGCTCGCTGTCCGAAGAGCTGCAGGACGCCAATCCAAAAGGCATCTGGAGGCTCGTCGACGGCGCGTACACGCGCGAGCCGGTGTGACGTCGGAGCTTCCCGGGTCGATCGAGGTCGTCGACTCGCACACCGAAGGAGAGCCCACGCGGGTCGTCGTGTCGGGTTGGCCCGCCTTCTCGGCGCCGACCATGGAGGGCCGGCGGATGGAGCTGGCGCAGCGCGACGCCGCGCTCTGGCGCGCGGTCGTCCTGGAGCCCAGGGGCCACGACGCTCTGGTCGGTGCGCTGCTCACGCCTCCGGTCTCCGAGGGTTCTTCGGCCGGCGTGGTGTTCTTCGACAACGTGGGGCCGCTGTGGATGTGCGGCCATGGCACCATCGGCGTAGTCCAGACGCTGGCGCATCTCGGCTCGATCGGGCCCGGCGCGATCCGCCTCGACACTCCGGTCGGAACCGTGGGGGCGGAGCTATCGGCGGACGGGCTCGTCACGATCCGCAACGTTCCCGCGCGCTGCATGGCCCGGGACGTGGCCGTGAAGGTGGCCGGACTCGGAACCGTGGTCGGAGACGTGGCTTACGGCGGCAACTGGTTCTTCCTCGTCCGGAGCGGAGTGGAGCAGCCCGTGGACGCGCGGAACCTCGAGAGGCTGCGCACGACGACACTCGCGATCCAGAAAGCGCTGGCCGAGGGCGGAATCCGCGGAGATCGCGGAGAACTCGTGGACCACGTCATTCTCTATGGCCCTCCACAGCGGGCCGACGCCGACAGCAAGAACTACGTCATGTGTCCGGGCGGCGCCTACGACCGCTCTCCGTGCGGCACCGGCACGTCGGCGAAGATGGCCGCGCTCCACGCCCGCGGAGAGCTCCCGGTCGGCCGGCAGTTTCGACAGGAGTCGATCACCGGCAGCCTCTTCACCGGCTGGCTCGACGAGGAGCGGGGTGAGCTCCACCCGCGGATCCAGGGTCGCGCCTTCGTCACCGGCCGCGCGACGCTGTTCTTCGATCCCCGCGACCCGTTCCGCGCCGGGCTGCCGGTGCGAGATGCCGTCGCCTGACGTCCTGATCGTCGGCGCGGGCATCGTCGGCGCGGCGTGCGCGCGGGCTCTGGCCTCGGAAGGTCTCTCGGTCGAAGTCCTCGATTCGCGCTTCTGCGGCAGCGGGTCGACGGCGGCGGCGATGGGCCACCTCGTGGTCATGGACGACTCGGAGGCGCAGTTCGCTCTGACGGCGAGGTCGCGCCGCCTCTGGACGGACCTCTCGGCGGATCTGCCTCGCGCCTGCGAGGACGAGCGCACCGGCACGCTCTGGATCGCGGCCGACGAGGAAGAGATGGCGCACGTGCGCCGCAAGGCGGCCTTCTATCGGGAGCGCGGGGTCGAGGTCGAGGAGCTCGACGCCGCCGCTCTCGCCGCCGCCGAGCCCCGGTTACGGCGCGGGCTCGCCGGAGCCCTGCGCGTTCCCGCCGATCGCGTCCTCTACCCGGTCAACGCGGCGCGCTTCCTCCTCGAACAGGCCCAGGCGCGAGGCGCCTCGCGGCGGGAAGGCGTCGAGGCGACCTCGATCGGCCCCGGGCGCGTCGAGACGCCGGCGGGAAGCCGGAGCGCGAAGTACGTCGTCAACGCGGCCGGAGTCGCGGCGCCGCTTCTGACGCCGGGTCTTCCGATCGCTCCCCGCAAGGGTCACCTCGTCATCACCGACCGCTACCCGGAATTCTGCCGCCACCAGCTCGTCGAGCTCGGATACCTGAAGAGCGCGCACACGCCCTCGCCGGAATCCGTGGCGTTCAACCTGCAGCCCCGGGCGACGGGCCAGATGCTGCTGGGCTCCTCGCGCGAGTTCGTGGGTCTCGACGGATCCATCAATCGGAGGATTCGGGCCCGGATGATCCGACGCGGACTCGAGTTCATGCCCGAGCTCGCGGATCTGTCGGCGATTCGGACGTGGGTCGGCTTTCGGCCCGCGACACCCGACAACCTTCCGCTCATCGGCCGCTGGGAGGCGACGCCGGATCTCTTCGTCGCCGCGGGCCACGAAGGTCTCGGCGTGACGACGGCGCTGGCCACCGGAGAGCTCGTCGCCGACGCGATCGTCGGGCGCCCGAGCGCGATCGATCCTTCTCCGTACGCGCCCATGCGCGCCTTCCCGCAGCCCGCCCATGCCTGAGACTGCCGCGCTGTCGGTCGATGGCCTTCCGGCAGCGGCCGAGCGCGGGATCACCGTCGCCGCGGCGCTCGAGAACTCGAGATTGGCGGCGTGCCGCGCTTCCGTCATCGGTCAACGGCGCGCCGCGCTCTGCGCAATGGGCGTGTGCTTCGAGTGCCGCGTCACGATCGACGGGATTCCGCACCGCCGGGCGTGCATGGAGATGGTCCGGGATGGGATGGCGATCGAGACGGGAAAGTCCCAGGTCCCAGGTCCCAGGTCCCAGGTCGAGACGGCAGAGACGTTGGAATGCGAGGTCGCGGTCATCGGGGCCGGGCCTGCGGGCATCGCGGCGGCATGTCGGGCGGCCGAGCGCGGAGCGGCGACGGTCCTGCTCGACGAGGGCCTGGCTCCGGGAGGCCAGATCCATCGACATCTTCCCTCTGTGCCCGCTCCTGCCGCCGCGCGCCGCTGGCTCGAGAGACTCGCGCGGTCGGGGGCGGCCGTGCGGACGGAATCAGCGGTGTTCGATGCCGAGCGCGAAGGGTCAGGCTTTCGAATCGCCGCGCACACGCCGAAGGGACCGCTCCGCCTCCGCACCCGGCGCCTCGTCCTCGCGACGGGCGCCCGCGAGCTCTTTCTGCCGTTCCCCGGCTGGACGCTTCCCGGAGTCATGGGAGCCGGCGGCGCACAGGCGCTCTGGAAGTCGGGCGCCTCGTTCGCCGGCCGGAAGGCAGTCGTCGCCGGGTCGGGCCCGTTGCTTCTCCCGGTCGCCGCGTCGCTTTCGAAGGCGGGTGCGAGTCTCGAGTTCGTCGCAGAGCAGGCGAGCTTCGCTTCGCTCGCGCGTTTCGGTGCGGCGCTGGCCCTTCATCCGCACAGGCTCCTCGACGCCGCCGGATACCGCCGCGCCTTCTCCGGCTCGCCGTACCGGACGGGCACCTGGATCGTCGAGGCGGGAGGCCGGGAAAGGCTCGAGTTCGTCGTCCTGACGGACGGCCGCGGACGTTTTCAGGTCGAGTGCGATTTGGCCGCGGTCGGGTTCGGTCTCGCGCCCAACGTCGAGCTGGCGAGGCTTCTCGGCTGCGAGATCCGGGGCGGCGCGGTCGTGGCGGGAGACACACAGTCGACCAGCGTGGACGGCGTCTTCGCGGCCGGCGAGCCCTGCGGCGTCGCCGGAGTCGAGGTTGCGATCGCGGAGGGGGCGCGCGCGGGGATCTCGGCAGCCGGGCGGGGAGCCATTCCGGCGCGCGAGGCGCGCCGCCTGGCGTCTGCACGTTCGCGAGGCCGCCGGCTCGCAGCCGTCATGAACCGCGCGTTCCGCCCCCGACAGGAGCTCGCCGCCCTCGCCCGGGAGGACACGATCGTCTGCCGGTGCGAGGACGTGCCGCACGGCTCGATTGCCGCCTGCGCGAGCCTGCGCGAAGCCAAGCTCTCCACCCGCGCCGGGATGGGGCCGTGCCAGGGCCGCGTGTGCGGACCCGCCCTCGCGTTCCTCTTCGGCTGGGAATCCGATACGGTACGCCCGCCGGTCAAGCCGGCGTCGCTCGGAGAGCTCGTCGCGATGGAGGAGTCCGCATGAAGTGGCAGGGGGTCTTTCCGGCGGTGACCACGCCTTTCCGCGAGGACCTCTCGGTGGACATGGATTTCCTGCCGCGCCACCTGGAGAAGATGCTCGCCGCCGGCTGCACGGGTTTCGTGCCGCTCGGCTCGCTCGGTGAA
>JBKOVK010000294.1:0-3348 GCA_046724475.1 Acidobacteriota bacterium
AGACCAAGGCCCATCCCGTGGCCTTGCTGGCCGGCGAGGGCCGCCGGGCGCGATTCGCGTCGGCGGTGCTGGCGCTGTGCTTTTTCTCGCTCGCCGGCATTCCGGCGACCGCAGGGTTCATCGGCAAGTTCTTCGTCTTCAAGGCGGCCCTCGAGCAGGGCCTCTATGCCCTGGCCCTGATCGGCATCGCCAACAGCCTCGTGTCGATCGGTTACTACCTGAAGGTGGTCTACGTTCTCTACATGCGGGAACCCGTCGACGCCCTGGGGCCGCCGCCGCTCGCCCCCGCCGACGGGCTCGCGCTCGCCCTGTGCGCCATCGGCATCGTCGCGCTCGGGATCTTCCCGACCGACCTGATGCAGGTGGCGCGTCGGGCCGCCGAAGTTCTTCCGCTCGCCGGACCCTGATTTTCCTGATAATCCCCAACCGCGCATAGCGCAGGAGAGAGACGAATGGCATCGAAGCGCAGACCCGTCCCGGCCGCGTCAAAGAAGCCGAAGCCGCCCGCTCCCCCCGCGACTCCCGAGAATCTCAACCCTTTCGAATTCGCGCAGCGGCAGTTCGACCGCGCGGCGGACCATCTCGGGCTCGACGCCGGGGTTCGCGACGTCCTGCGCCAACCCAAGCGGCAGCTGACCGTCTCGATCCCGGTCCGGATGGACAACAAGAGGGTCAAGGTCTTCATCGGCCATCGAGTCCAGCACTCGATCGCCCGCGGACCGTCGAAGGGCGGCATCCGCTTCCACCCCGGCGTCACGATCGACGAGGTCAAGGCCCTGGCCATGTGGATGACCTGGAAGTGCGCGGTCGTCAACATTCCCTTCGGCGGCGCGAAGGGGGGCATCACCGTCGATCCGAAGAAGCTGTCGGAGTCCGAGAACGAACGGCTGACCCGCCGCTACACGTCGGAGATCTCGATCCTGCTCGGGCACGACAAGGACATCCCTGCCCCCGACGTCTACACGACGCCGCAGCACATGGCCTGGATCATGGATACCTTCTCGATGACCCAGGGCTTTTCGACGCTGGGCGTGGTGACCGGGAAGCCGATCCAGCTCGGCGGATCCGCCGGCCGCAACGAGGCCACCGCGGAGGGCTGCTTCGTCGCGATCGAGGAAGCGGCCAAGCGCATGCGCCTGCCGTTGAAAGGCGCGACCGCCGCGGTCCAGGGTTACGGCAACGCCGGGATGAACGTGGCGCGGTTCCTCGAGGAGGCCGGCGTCCGCGTGGTGGCGGTCTCGGACTCCCGCGGCGGTATCTACGACAAGAAGGGGCTGCGCGTCGACCTCGTCAACGCGGCCAAGGAGAAAAAGGGGTCGGTCACGGCCTCGCGCGGCCAGAAGATCTCGAACCAGGAGCTGCTCGAGCTTCCGGTCGACATCCTCGTGCCCGCTGCGCTGGAGGGAGTCATCACCCGGGAGAACGCGCCGCGCGTCAAGGCGAAGATCGTCGCCGAGGCGGCGAACGGACCGACGACGCCCGACGCCGACGACATCCTGCGCTCCGCCGGCACCGTCGTCATCCCGGACATCCTGGCCAACGCGGGCGGCGTCACTGTGTCGTACTTCGAGTGGGTCCAGGACCTCTATTCGTTCTTTTGGGATCCGGACGTGGTGCGCAGCCACCTCGAGCGCACCATCCGGCGCTCTTACGACGACGTGGCTGAGACCGCGCGGCGGCACGACACGGATCTGCGCACCGGCGCACTGATCCTCGCAGTCGGCCGCGTCGAGGAGGCGACGAGGATCCGGGGACTGTTCCCGTAAACCGGGCGGGACGAGCTTCGCCCCTACAGAGTCGTAGGGGCGGCCCTTGAGGCCGCCCTACTCCTCGATCAGGATGGCCCGCACGGGCGAGGCGTCGAGGTCCTCGAAGCGCAGGGGCAACGCCACCAGCCGGTACTCGCCTTCGGGCACCTCGGAGAGGTCCAGGTCCTCGAGGAGCGCGACACCGCGCGAGAGAAGCGCGCGGTGGGCCGGCAGATCCTCCGCGTCCTCCGGGTCGATCGACGCGGCGTCGGTGCCGACCAGCATGGCGCCCTTCTCTGCGAGACGGATCGCCGCGAGCGGCGAGAGCGAGGCCTTGCCGCCGCTGCGGAAGAGAACCCTCGGCACGCCGAGCGACTTGCGGGGCAAGGCATCAGGCCCGACCTCCCCGAGTCCCGGCAGCACGACCACGCGCGCAGTCCCGATGTAGGCCGCGAGCGGCGCCTCGCCGATTCCCATCCCGTCCGCGAAGACGTGTGCCGGCGCGTCGGCGTGCGTTCCGCAGTGCGCACTCATCGTGAAACACGTCGAGCCCCACGGCGCTCCGCCGGATGGGCTCGCCGTCTCCCGCCACGAGAAAGGCACGTCGCCCGGCCAGACGGGTGTCGCTTCCGAGATTTTCCGCGAGATGTCGTAGATCCTCACCGCATCCGCCGCAGCGTCTTCTTCTCCGCGAACCGCTCCGCGACGTGCGGATCGTAGCCCTTGTGGCGGGGGTGGATCGGAACGTCCCGGTACTCCGCGTCGCAGCGATAGCAGATCGTCACCGGCTTGATCCGCGCGGCCACCACCCAGTCGATCAGCACCGTCGCGAGCAGGACGGGCGTGAACCAGATCCAGCCGACCCGCCAGCCGACCAACAGCGCCACACCCAGGGACGCCGCCATGATCAGGCACCCCAACCGCTGATCGAAGTCCTTCTGGAGGAAGAACGTTCGGTTTCCGCAGAACGCGCACGACTCGACGCCCTCGGAGGAGAGCGCTTCCGGCCAGCTCGCCTCGTAGGCGCGGCTGCATTTCCCGCAGGTGAACGTCCTGGACTCGTTTTCTCCGTGCTCCCGAGGCGTCAGGCAGTCGGGGCAATAGTGCCGGGCGCGCACGCTGGGCTAGGCCGGGAAGCCGGTCGCGACCGTCAGGTACGAGGACAGCAGCTCGCCGATCAGCACGAAGACCAGCGCCACGTAGAGAAGTCCGGTGGCCGCCTGGTTCGACTTCATCTCCGCCGTTCGCCAGATGAAGTAGGACAGCGCGAGCGGGCCTGCGATCCCCCAGAGCACCCGGAACAGAAAGAACAGCGCGTCATGCTCGAGGGAGAGAAGGGCCGAGAGCCCTTCGGTGCCGCGGTGCGCCACCACAGCCACGGCCAGGTACGCCGTCCGAAACGCCGCGAGACCCGCGAAGAGCGCCGCTCCGCGCGCCAGCAGCTTGAACGGGAGGGATCGGGAGACCAGGTACCAGTGGCCCAGGTTCATGATCAGCAGCACGGCCCCGAACAGGAGACCGCCCGCGACGGCGCCGACGACCGTCCAGGCGTTTCCGCCAGGCCGGGGCGCCGCCAGCGCCACGCGGATGAGACCCCAAC
>JBKOVK010000223.1:0-5834 GCA_046724475.1 Acidobacteriota bacterium
GTCCAGAATCTGCGGCGTCCGGTCGGTGGATCCGTCGTCGACGATCACGAACTCGAAGTCCTGGAAGGTCTGAGCGAGAACGCCGTCGATGGCTTCGCGGACGTGTCTCTGCCCGTTGTACACGGCCATCAGGACGCTGACTGCGGGACCGGCCTGAGCGCCGCGGGAGAGCGAATTCATCTCGGGACTTCCGACCTTGCCGCCGCCTTCGGGAGGGACGCCGCCCGCCCGATCCGTTCGCCGAGGAGCTCGTAGGCTTCGTAACCTTCGCGGACCTGCCGCTCCGCGGCCGCGAGCAGCTCGGGGCGAAGCGACTCCGCCTCGCCCCAGAGCTCCCGAACGTGGGCCGCGAGAGAGTCGCTCATCATCGGCGCGTCGACGGAAACGAGGCGGCAGCCGATCCCGAACTGATCCGCCAGGCCCATGAACTTGTCCGTGTAGTAATCGGAACGGCTCAGACCCACGACCGGGATCCCCTGTGACAGCGCGAAGACGCCGGCGTGGTAGCTGCCGGTCACGACGACCCGGCACCGACCCACGCGGCGGATCACATCGTACGGAGAGGCGATCCCGTCAACCGTCGCGTCTGGAGCGCCTTCGGGCAGAAGGTCTCGAAATGCTTCCACGTCGGAGTCCGCCGCCGCCCTCGAGATCGGCACCGGAAGCAATCCCGCCCCGACTCCCGCCGCCGCCTTCTCGATCGCCGATCGCAGGTTGCGAAGGTGGTCCCCTCCGACGTTGGAATACCCCGAGACGCGGACGTTGGCGCCCAGGAAGGTCCCGAGTCGATCCAGGCGCGACTCGTAGGCGAGCTCGATCGCGTCGTCTCCGGTGACACGGATCCGATCCCTGGGAAATCCGATGGACTCGAGCAGCGGCACAGCGGCCCGACCCTCCCGGAGTGCAATCAGCTCGACTCGGGGGAACGTCTCGCGAGCGAAGGCGAGCAGCCCCGGATCGCGCAGAGGACCGATTCCCTGCCCGACCATGGCCGTCATGACCCCGCGGCGCTGGAGGCGGTTGAGTGTGTCGAGACAGGCCCACGCATGGCTCGCGAACGCATCCGTCAGATAACCGCCCCCGCTCAGCACGAGCAGATCCGCGTTGTTGGCGACATCCAGGAACGCCGTCAGGTCGGCCAGATCCTCCGGTCGGGATCGGGTCCTCTCGACGGCGAGGCGATCGCTCAGCCCCGGAAAATGTTCGCGAAACGCCCGGTTCGTCGCGGCCAGACGCCGTCCCATTGCGCGCGGAACGTGAAACCTTCCCGGCAGGTAGCTCATCTCGAGCCACTTCCGGCGGCCGTTGACCGGGACGGAGGACGTCCCGGGACAGTGACGCGCGAGCGATTCCGGCGACGACGAGAGGACACGGATGTCGGCGTCCGGCCAGAGCGACCGCAGCCGTCCCACGGCGACCTGAAGCATCGCGACGTCGCCGACGTTGTTGAGCGCGCGGCTTCCGAATTCCACAAGAATGTTCATCGTCGATCCGTTATCGCGACCGCGAAGCTAACTCCGTGTCGTCGCTCGGACGGCTGCGGGCGCCGACAGGGCTCCGGCCTGATGCCCCCATTGATGCGCCATCAAGCAGGCGCCGTACTCGATCTGAGGCATACGACCCGTGGGGAAGAAAACCGAGCTCTCCACGCTGAATGCCAGGACGTTGGGGATGTGGTCGGCGAGCCGCGTCTGGCATCTCACGACCACGGCCACGCGGTATTCCCCTCGCGGCAGCGGCAGGTTCGGAATGCGGCACGACACGACCCCTCTCGACGCGAGGGGGATCGGCTCGCTGGAGATCCGCGTGCTCATATGCGCGACGGCGATGCCGAGATGGTTCCAGATCGACAGCATCAGGTCGGCGCGCTCGGCGCCGATGCGGTTCTCGTATTCGAACTCGAGCGTCATCGGCGCGCCCGCAACCGGGCGCTCCGTGGGAAGTCCCCGGTCGTCGAGCACCCGCGCCGCCGTCAAGCGGACGGTACCGTCGCCGCGCCTCTCGGGATTGTCTTCGAACGCGTGGGCGGCGGTGGCCTGCAGATGACCGAGATACTCCCGCAGCACGTCGCCCGTCGGACCGTCGATCGCGACCCTCCCCTTGCGCAGCAGGATCGCTCGGGCGCAAAGCGCCTGCACCGCGGGCATGTTGTGGCTGACGAAAAGAACCGTGCGGCCTTCCTGGGCCACGTCGCCCATCTTCCCCAGGCATTTCTTCTGGAAGTCGGCGTCCCCGACCGCCAGCACCTCGTCGACGAGGAGAATCTCCGGCTCCAGGTGTGCCGCGACCGCGAAAGCCAGGCGCAGGTACATGCCGCTCGAGTAGCGCTTGACGGGAGTGTCGATGAACTGCTCGACCTCCGAAAATGCGACGATCTCGTCGAACTTGCGCTCGATCTCGGCGCGGCGCATGCCCAGGATCGCGCCGTTTAAGTAGATGTTCTCGCGCCCGGTCAGCTCGGGGTGAAAGCCGGTTCCGACCTCGAGGAGCGAGCCGACGCGACCGTGAATCTCGACGAACCCATGAGTCGGATCGGTGATGCGGGCCAGGATCTTCAGCAGCGTGCTCTTCCCCGCGCCGTTGCGGCCGATGATGCCGACCACTTCGCCCGCATGGACGTCGAAGTCGACGTTCTCGAGGGCCCAGATCCAATCCTCCTCGGGCTTGCGTTCGCGGCGCTGGAACATGCGTGCCGGAGCCGTGGCGAGGGAGGCGAGCGAGTCGCGGAGCGTCTTGTACTTCTCGGCGCGAAGACCGACCCGGTATTCCTTGGAGAGCCCTTCGACCCGGACGGCGATTTTTCCCATTGTCAGGCTCCCGCTCCGACGACGGACTGGTAATGGCCGAGAGACTTCGCGAGCCCGTCCGCCAGCCTCACGCCGGGATGAAAGCCGAGCTCCCGCTCCGAAAGCGAGAGGTCCGCGGCCGAGTGCAGCACGTCGCCGGGCCGCGGCGCCTCGTGACGCGGGGGCATGCCGTCGCCGACGACCTCGCGGACGGCCCGCGCCAGATCGGTGACCGAGGTCTGGCGGCCGCCGGCCACGTTGTAGGCCCGTCCGCACGCCGAGGACGGCGCCGCGGCAGCCCGGAGGTTCGCCTCGACGGCGTCGGCCACGTACGTGAAGTCGCGGCTCTGCGATCCGTCTCCGTAGATGACCGGCGCGTCGCCCGAGAGGTACGCCTTGAAGAACCGCGGGATGACGGCGGCGTACGGGCCGTCGGGATCCTGCCGCGGACCGAAGACGTTGAAGTAGCGCAGGCCCACGAGCTCCAGCCCGTAGCAGCGCGCGAAGTTGGCGGCCAGCTCCTCGTTCATCACTTTCGAGAGGGCGTACGGGGAGAGTGGCGTTCCCTCCTCGCCTTCTTTCTTCGGAAGCCGTGTGCTGTCGCCGTAGACGCTCGAGGACGACGCGTAGACGACCCGCCGGACCCCGGCGTCGCGGGCGCCTGCGAAGACGTTCGCGGTTCCCCCGACGTTGACCGCGATGCTCGTCGCGGGGTCCTTCATCGAGCGCGGCACCGAGCCCAGAGCCGCCTGGTGGAACACCGTCGTGGCGCCCGCGCACGCGTCGCGGCAGACCCGGGCGTCCCGGATGTCCGCCTCGACGAACTCGATCGAGCCGGCGCAGTGCTCGAGGTTGGCGCGCTTGCCGTTGGACAGATTGTCGAGCACGCGCACCCTTTTTCCCAGGGCCAGCAGAGCGTCGACGAGATGCGATCCGATGAAGCCGGCCGCACCGGTGACGAGCACGAGTTCCCGATCCGTCATGATGTCCTCCTCGACGTCTGCCCGCACCGTTGCACGAATCAGGCCTTGACCACGTTGGGAAGGGACGCCCGGTAAACACCCCGGGTATCGATCACCAGGCTGGCGTGGCGGGCCACGGCCTGGTAGTCCACGTTGGAATGGTCGGTCACGATGACGACCGCGTCCTTGGATTTCAGGACGTCCTCAGTCAGGGGCTCCGAAGTCATCGGCGGCAGGTCGGGCCACGACCGCATGCGCGGCGCCTTGGGCACGTAGGGATCGTGATACGTGACCTCGGCGCCCAGTTTCAGAAGCCCCTCGATGACTTCGAAGGCCGGGCTCTCGCGGGGATCGTCGATGTCCTTCTTGTAGGCGATGCCGAGCACGAGGATGCGGCTGCCGCGGGGGGCCTTGCGCCGGTCGTTCAACGCCAGAGAGAGCTTGGCAATGACGTACTCGGGCATCCGGACGTTGACCTCGCCGGCGAGCTCGATGAACTTCGGCGTCACGCCGTACTCGCGCGCCTTCCACGAGAGGTAGAAGGGGTCCAGCGGAATGCAGTGGCCGCCCCAACCCGGCCCCGGATTGAATCGCATGAAGCCGAACGGCTTGGTCGCGGCGGCGTCGAGCACGCTCCAGATGTCGATGCCCATCCGGTCGAACACGATCTTCAGCTCGTTGACAAGAGCGATGTTGACCGCGCGGAAGATGTTCTCGACGAGCTTGGCGGCTTCGGCTTCGCGGGAGTTCCCGACGCGCACCGTCCGCACGACCACCTGGTCGTAGAGACTCTGCGCCAGGTCTCCTCCGGTTTGGTCGACGCCGCCGACGATCTTGGGAATCGTCGCCGTCGAGAACTTCCCGTTGCCGGGGTCCTCCCGCTCCGGCGAGAACGCGAGATAGAAATCCCTGCCGCTCTTCAAACCCGACTCTTCCAGGATCCCCTGAACCAGCTCGTCGGTCGTGCCCGGATAGGTCGTGGATTCCAGGACGACGAGCTGTCCGGGTCGCAGTCGCGCCCGCACCTGCTGCACGGTGTTGACCACGTAGCTCATGTCCGGCTCGCGCTGCGGGGTCAAGGGCGTGGGCACGCAGATGATCAGTGCGTCGGGCTCCCCCAGCCTTCGGAAGTCGGCGGTGGCCTGGAAGATCCGATTCCCGATGGCGCGCGTGAGCCGGGTTCCGTCGAGATGACGAATGTAATTGCGGCCCGCGTTCAATGCCTCGACCTTGCCGGAATCGACGTCGAAGCCGAGAACGGAGAATCCCTTCTCGGAAAAGGTCAGGGCCAGAGGCAGGCCGACGTACCCCAGCCCGACGATCCCGATCACCGCGGAGCGGTCGTCGATCTTCTTCTTCAGGTGCGCCGCTGCGTCAATTACTTCGATCGCCAATTCGACTCCTTCCGGCCTCGCGGGATCGGCCCGGCGGGCTTCGCCCCCTTCGGTGTACACACCGACGTGGAGGCTTCCATTACCATGTCGCGCCGGCGACTTCGGTTAAGCGACGGCGCTGCGATCCTCTCCGGCTCCCGTCGGGCGGCTCTCCCGCTTCAGACAGGACCGGTCAAATTCGACGGCCACGCTCTGGCGCAGCATCGATATCGAGACGATGAGTCGCAATCCGGACTGTTCGCGCACGACGCGCCCGCGGTGCCCCTGGAACGGGCCGTCGGCGATCGTCACCAGGTCTCCCGGGACCAGCCGCTCGTAGGGAGCCAGCGACGCGCCCGCCAGCTGGAGCGACCTCAGCTGCCGGAGCTCCCCGTCCAGAAGAGCCTGGTCGCGGACGTCGAGCAGCCTCACGACGAGGCCGCTGCGGAAGACGGCGTCGCGCGCCCCCGCGTTGCACCGAAGGAAGACATAACCGGGGAAGAGAGGGATGAACGAAGCGAAGTCCCGCCCCGAGCGCCGCGTCCGGCGCTCGTACTGGGGCAGGTAGAACGCGACCCCGAGGGGTTCGAGGTGGCGGGCCAGCGCCTTTTCCTGCCGGCTGCGCGTGTGCGCGACCGTCCAGGGAACATCCACCGCCGTCGAATCGAAGAGACTCTGAGGAAAGACCTCAGGCCCCCGTTTCAGCAGAGGCA
>JBKOVK010000253.1:0-4324 GCA_046724475.1 Acidobacteriota bacterium
CGCTCCGGAAGCGCCCGTTTCCGCGGAGGCGCGCGGCCGGCAGAACGCGCCGCGCCGCGAGGTGCCGGAGCCACAGGCTCCGGTCCGTCAGGCGCAGCCCCAGCGCGAGGCGTCGCCCGTCCGCGAGGCGCCTCCGGCCCGCGAAGTGCAGCGCGAGGCTCCTCAGGAACGGCCGGCGCCGCCGCCCGAGCGTGACGTGCGCCGCCCGACTCCTCCTCCCGCTCGCGAGGTGCAGCGGGATCGCGAGGCTCCGCCTCCGGACACGCGCTCGCAACGGAGCCCGTCGCAGGAGCGGGAAGCACCGCCGCCGCGGGTTACCCGTCCGCCCCGCGAAGCGACGCCGCCTCCGCCCGACGCCCGGTCACGCGAGGAACGACAGTCGTACGCGACGCCGGAGCGGGGACCGCGGCCGACTCCGCGCACGGTCTCCCAACCGCCGCCGCCCCGGGATCGCCAGGTCTCGCCGCCGCCGCCCGAGCGGGCGCAGCCCCGGAACGAACCAGAAGCCCGCAGCCAGGAGAACCGGGGACGCGAGAAAGCCGAGGAGAAACCGACGGCGAAACCCAACCACGATCGCTCGAAGCCTCGGCCCACGCCAAAGCCCGACTAAGCGACGTTCCTCTCACGCCAGAGTGGCCGGGGCCGCATCCCGGCCGCTCTGGCGAGGTAGAGGTCCGGGATCTGCTCGAGACGCGTGTTCCACTCCGTCGCCGTCGCGTTGTAGAGCTCGCGGCGATCCGCGATCTGGTCTTCGATCTCGGTGATCCGTGACTGCAGGCGCAGAAAACTCTCGCTCGCCTTCAAGGCCGGATAGTTCTCGGCCGTAGCCAGGAGGTTGCGGACCGCCGCCGAGAGACTGGCCGATTCCTGGGCCTGGGCGGGCATCGTCCGCGCGCCGGCGACCCGCGACCGGCCGGCGACGACGGCCTCGAGGGTTCCCCGCTCGAAGGCGGCGTGGCTCCGGCAGACTTCGACCAAACGCGGAAGCTCGTCGTGCCTCTGCTTCAGCAGCACGTCGATGTTGGACCACGCCCGGTCGCACTCACGGCGCGCCGCGACCAGACCGTTGTAGAGGGCAAGCGACCAGGCCCCGGCGACGAGGACCGCGAAGGTCACGACGAACACGGCGACGGAAGGCGTCGTCATCGTTGAAAACGTGGCCTCATTCTAGGAGGAGAGGCGCTGGATCAGCAGGACGAGCGCTCCCAGCAGGTACAACCCGCCGAGGACGACTCCGACGAAGAAGTCCCGCGACATCGCGGATCGCTCCCCGCCGCGCGAGCTCGCGGTGATTACGATGGGCTCGTCCGGTCCGCTTCCGACGAAGACCTCGTCGCGTTCGGGCACGCTTCGTCCCGGCACCGGCGGAGCAGGAGCCGTGTCGGTCGAGCGCCTCTGCGCGAACCCGCGGACGAACACGGTCTGCCCCTCTGCCAGGATCCACTCGACGGCCTCGGTTTGCGAGTCGACCGACGTGCGCTGGGGCTCGACGTCGACTTCCGCCCCGGCGGGCTGGATGAGAACGGCTGCGGTCGAGTCCTCGAGCCAGAAGGGCATGTCGCCGGAACCGCTCCGTTCAGACGAGCGGATCCAGTAATCCTGGTCGGACTCTCCTTCCTCGCGAGTGCGAAGCTCGAGCCGATACCACCCGCAGCGCACGCGCGCGTAGGGAGCCATCAACGGGAAACACGGAACGACCTTCCCCGACAGCTGCACCGCTCCCAGGGCCATCGAGCGGATGCGACCCGGCAGGACCGAGCGGAGGCGTTCCCGGCGCCGGAGCGCTCGAAGGCCGTACGCCAGCCCCCCGCCGCCCGCGATCACCAGTGCGGCGATCACGAAGCCCGGTGCGCCGTCTCCGTGCGTGTCGAAGACGGCGCCGAGCAACGGGATGCCGAGCAGGAACGGCCAGATCCCGGAACGGACTCGGGATCGGCCTCCGCCGCGAATCCAGGGGAGCGGGATCGGCGCCGCGGGGATCGGTCGTCTCGAGAAGAACTCGGCGGCGGGCGTCGGCGCGCCTCCGAGCGTCGCGATCTGTCCCGGGCCCGCCTCGGGATACAGCCGGCTCTTCCACGCCGCGATCGCGGCCAGCGCGTAACGCTCGAAGCGCACCACGCGCTCGCGGTCCGCGCCTTCGAGATTCTCGCCAGCCACGAGAAGCGGCCCGAGAGAAAGCTCCTGCGCTTCGAAGCCGTCGTCGAGCACGACACCGGCGGCCTGCTCGGTCAGGATGCGCAGCAGCATCTGGAGATTCGCCGCTCGCGAGAAGCCGCGGCCGGGCAGTCCCGTCCAGGTCATGCGTGAGAGCCCGATCCGGATCCGGCCCTCCGCCCACACCAGGTCGACGACGGGAAACGCGGCCCGCAGAATCCGCTGCCCGAAGGTGTCGGGCTTCCTCGCCGAGATGACCGACGGGCCCTCGGGCACCGCGGCCAGGTCGCCGAAAACCAGAAGAAGAGGGACTCCCGCGGGAGGTCCTGCCGGTTTCCCGTGGACTCGAAGGACGACCCGGCCCGACGCGTCCCGGGTCACTCCTCCGGCAAGCGCGGGACGAGGAGCATCCTGGATCTCGTCGGTCGTGAGAGCCGCGCTGCGAACGCCGGCTTTGCGCAACACGGGGACGGCGTCGGCCGACCGCGTCGTTCTCGCGAGGACCGTCAGACCCTTTCGCTTCAGCAGGAGCCTCATGCGGTGCGAATCGATCCCGCAGAGGGTTGCGGCCTCGGCCACTGCTGTCTCCGCCACCGGCGCTCCCGCGACCGCGAGGAGCGTGGAGAGACTCGTCTCGTCGGGGGTCACGGCGAAATCGTAGCCGACCTCGGTAAGGGCCATTAACAAGCCGTTTGTTTTCAGTGTTTATGTAATACCCTAAGTTGACTTTCTTGTATAGATTCACATATGCTGCTCGGGAAATGGAACGAACCGCTCAGAGCAACGCCTCGCTCCTCGAGCTGACCAATCGGGAGTACAAGGCGGGCTTCGTCACCGACATCGAGTCCGAGACGATTCCGCCGGGTCTCTCCGAGGACGTCATCCGACTCATCTCGGCCAAGAAGGGCGAACCCGACTGGATGCTGGAGTGGCGCCTGAAGGCCTATCGCCACTGGCTCACGATGAAGGAGCCGACCTGGCAGAACGTCCATTACCCGCCAATCGACTACCAGAAGATCGTCTATTACGCCGCGCCCAAGTCGAAGAACGAGGGTCCCAAGTCGCTCGAGGAGGTGGATCCGAAGCTCCTCGAGACCTACGAGAAGCTGGGCATCCCGCTGCGCGAGCGCGCGAAGCTCGCCGGAGTCGCCGTCGACGCCGTCTTCGACTCGGTCTCCGTCGCGACGACGTTTCGCGAGCAGCTCGCCAAGGTCGGCATCATCTTCTGCTCCTTCTCGGAGGCGGTCCAGAACCATTCCGAGCTCGTCAAGAAGTACCTGGGCTCCGTCGTTCCCTACACGGACAACTTCTTCGCGACGCTGAACTCGGCGGTGTTCTCGGATGGATCCTTCTGCTTCATACCGAAGGGCGTGCGCTCCCCCATGGAGCTCTCGACCTACTTCCGCATCAACTCCGCGAACACGGGACAGTTCGAGAGGACCTTGATCGTCGCGGAGGAAGGCGCGTACGTCTCGTATCTCGAGGGCTGCACCGCGCCCATCCGCGATGAGAACCAGCTGCACGCCGCGGTGGTCGAGCTCGTCGCCCTCGAGAACGCCGAGATCAAGTACTCGACCGTCCAGAACTGGTACCCCGGGGACAAGGACGGCAAGGGCGGCATCTACAACTTCGTGACCAAGCGCGGAGCCTGCCGGGGCAGGCGCTCCAAGATTTCCTGGACGCAGGTCGAAACCGGATCCGCGATCACGTGGAAGTACCCCAGCTGCATCCTGCAGGGCGACGACTCGGTCGGCGAGTTCTATTCGGTGGCGGTGACGAACAACCGGCAGCAGGCCGACACCGGAACCAAGATGATCCACATCGGGAAAAACACCAAGTCCACGATCGTCTCCAAGGGCATCTCGGCCGGCCACGGGCAGAACACGTACCGCGGCATGGTCAAGATCCTCGGGAAGGCCGACGGCGCCCGCAACTACTCGCAGTGCGATTCGCTCCTGATCGGGGACAAGTGCGGCGCGCACACGTTCCCGTACATCGAGGTCAACAACTCCACGGCGCAGATGGAGCACGAGGCCTCGACGTCCAAGATCGGCGAAGATCAGGTTTTCTATTTCCAACAGCGCGGCATCTCGGCCGAGGAGGCGGTCAACATGATCGTCAACGGCTTCTGCAAGGTCGTCTTCAAGGAGCTCCCGATGGAGTTCGCGGT
>JBKOVK010000163.1:0-7303 GCA_046724475.1 Acidobacteriota bacterium
CTGGGCCGGCTCTACCTGCGTTTCGGCCGTCCCCGGCGGCGGATCCTCTTCGAGAACCTGGCGGCCGCATTTCCCGAAAAGACGCCGGATCAGATCTCGGCGATCGCGAGGGCCTCGGTCGAGTCGATCGGAGCTGGATTCGTCGAGTTCCTCGAGGTCTCCGGGATGTCCGAGGACGAGATCCGGGGCCGGATCCGCGTGGTCGGGGAGGAGAACCTCCGGCGCGCCCGCAGCCTCGGGCGTGGTGTTTTCCTTCTCTCGGCGCACATCGGAGGCTGGGAGCTCGGAGCGATCCGCGCGGGAATGTTGGGCGAGCCGATCTCCCCCGTGGTCCGGCCGCTCGACAATCCCTTACTCGAGCGCGAGCTCGCCCGGCGCCGGACGCGGTTCGGCAACCGGCCGATCGCCAAACGCGACGCCGCGCGCGATATCCTGAAGGCTCTTCGCCGCGGGGAGACCGTGGCGATCCTTGTGGACCAGAACGTGCTCGCGCGCGAGGCGGTGTTCGTGCCCTTCTTCGGACGGCCTGCGGCCACGACCCCGGCGCTCGCCCTTTTTCAGCGCAAGACGGGCGCCCCGGTCGTGCCGGTCTTCACCTGGCCCGAAGGCGACGGCCGCTACCGCCTCGAGTTCGAGACGCCGATCGAATCCGAAGACGTCGCGGGCGAGGATCGCGACGAGTCGGTCCGCCGGCTCACCGCGCGATACATGGAAGTCACCGAAGCCGCGATCCGAAAAGCGCCCGAAGCGTGGCTCTGGATGCACAACCGCTGGCGCACGCGTCCCGAAGACCGATGACGGCCCGACTCGTGGTCGCGCCCAACTGGATCGGCGACGCGGTCCTGTCCCTCCCTTTTCTGAGGGCGCTGCGCGCGGCGCATCCGGGAGACCGGCTGGCCGTACTCGCCCGCAAGGGGCCCGCGGCCATCTATCGCTCCGAATCCACGGCCGACGAGGTGCTGGAGCGCTCCGCGCGCCTCCGCGACGACGCGCGCACCGTCCGATCTGGACGATTCGACGAAGCGTGGCTGCTGCCGAATTCCTTCCGCGCCGCGTTGATCGCGTTTCTCGGCGGAGCCCGGCGGCGGATCGGTTACGCGACCGATTTCCGGACGTGGCTGTTGACCGACCCTCTGCCGCCGCCGTCCGGCACCGATCATCAGCTCCGGGATTACGACGCGCTCCTGCGATCGCACGGCATCGAACCGGACCCCGGCGCGCCGCGGCTGCCGATTCCACCCGAAGCCCTCGCGCGCGCCGACCGTGCTCTCGCCGCCGCGGACTGGTCGGCGGGCTCCCGGCCGATCCTGCTCGCGCCGGGAAGCGCCAAGGCCTCGACCAAGCGGTGGCCCCCGGAACGCTTCGCCGCGCTGGGAGACGCCCTGGCCCTCCAGGGGTGGCCGTGCGGACTCGTGGTCGGACCCGAGGAGACGGATCTGGGCTCACGGGTGTCGGCGGCCGCGCGCACGCCGCTGCCTGTGCTCGGCGCGGACCTGGATCCGATCGAGCTCGCGGCGCTGCTCTCGCGCGCGCGGCTGCTGATCTCCAATGACTCCGGACCGATGCACCTGGCCGCGGCGGTGGGAACTCCGGTCGTGGCGTTCTTCGGACCGACGGATCCGGGGCGCACCGCCGGCGTCGGCTCGCCCGTCAAAGTCCTCGACCGCTACCTCTTCTGTTCCCCCTGCCATCGGGACGCGTGCCCGTACGGACACGAGTGCATGCTCGAGATCACGGTCGACATGGCGTTGAGGGCGTGCGAAGAGATGGTCAACCGAGCTGTCATCCCGAGGAGCGTCAGCGACGAGGGATCCCGTGCTCGACTAGTCCGGGATCCCTCGCGCAGCCTGCCCCGAACCTAGGAGGTTTTCGAAGCCGAGAAAGGGATCCCTCGCTTCGCTCGGGATGACAACGCAGGGCGAGGGGCTCGGGATGACGCGCGGCGGGCGCTACGCGCCTCGATCAAGCCTGTCATCCCGAGGAGCGAGTGCGACGAGGGATCCCGTGCTCGATTAGTCCGGGATCCCTCGCTGCGCTCGGGATGACGCGCGGCGGGCGCTACGCTCCTCCGCGCGTCACTTCAGCTCCGTGTTCCAGTAGGCCACGTCCACGAAGTTCCGCCAAGCCGGGTGGAACTTGTTGGATCCGAACTGGCCGACCGGGTGCCACCGGGGCTTGCGCGGCGCGGCCACCAGCTTCATGTGCGCTTCCTGCGGCGTCCGGTTGCCCTTCTTGACGTTGCACGAGAGGCACGCGCACACGACGTTCTCCCAGGTCGAGCTGCCTCCCCGCGAGAGCGGAATCACGTGGTCCAGGGACAGCTCGGAAGAGGAGAACCGGTGGCCGCAGTACTGGCAGCGATTTCCGTCTCGCAGATAGATGTTGTGCCGGGAGAACTTCACGTCCTGCCGGGGCAGCCGGTCGAAGTCCTTCAAGGCGATGACGCGGGGGACGCGGATGGCCATCGAAGGCGTCAGCACGACCTCGTCCTGCGGCTGCACGGGGATGTCGCACCAGTTCTCGAACTCGTACGTCGAGTAGTCGGGCAGAACCGCCTTGACGTGGCCCTTGTAGAAGAGCGAAAACGCCTTCCGGACCGACGTCACCTGGACGGCCTGGAACACGCGGTTGAGGACCAGCACCTGGGAGTCGAGCATGAGTTACTCGGGGCGCTCATTATAATCCGCCGGCAGTGCCCTTCGCAGTCGGGCGGCAGCGCCTCCTCTCGCTGATACCGCGTTTCCAGGGCCGCCGCGTCGTGGTCGCCGGGGACTTCGTCCTCGACCGCTTCGTCTACGGCCACCCCAAGCGCGTCAGCCGCGAAGCTCCGGTTCTGATTCTCCGCTTCTGGAAGGAGGAGATGCTGCCGGGAGGCGGGGGCAACACGGCCGCCAACGTCCGATCGCTTGGCGGCGTGCCCCTTCCGGTCGGCGTCGTCGGGGCAGACGCCGAAGGCCGTGCGCTGCGCGAGGCCTTTCGCTCACGCGGCATCGACGCCGGAGGTCTCCTGGAGGTCGCGGGGTATCGGACCCCCACCAAGACGCGAATCCTCGGGGGCGCCGCGCACGGGATCAAGCAGCAGATCGTCCGATACGACGTGGAAGAGCCACTGGGGAACGACGCGGCGCGCGAGGCGCAGCTGCGCGACCGGCTCGCAGAGGCGGCGCGTGGCGCCGACGGCGCCATCCTTTCCGACTACGGTTACGGCGCGATCGCGCCCGCGGCGGTCGCGGCTCTGCGGGCGACGCTGCCGGAGGGCGCCCGGATCTTCGTGGACTCTCGCCACCGCCTCGCGGAATTCGGCGGCGTCGACGCGGCCACGCCGAACGAAGAGGAGCTGGCGGAGTCCGCGGGCGTCGCGCTGGACTCCGACGCGGCTCTGGCGAAGGCGGGCGCCGACTTGCGCGAACGCATGCGGTGCGCCTGTCTGCTCGTCACGCGCGGCTCGCGCGGAATGTCGCTCTTCTCGGACAGCGACGCCCCGGTCGGCATTCCCGTGCACGGGACCGACCAGGTCGCCGACGTCACCGGCGCCGGCGACACCGTGCTCGCGACGTTCGCCCTGGCGCTCTCGGCGGGAGCCTCGCCGCTCGAGGCGGCCCTCCTCGCGAACTTCGCCGGAGGCGTCGTGGTGATGAAGATGGGCACCGCGGTCGTGACTCCGGAGGAGCTGACGACGGCCGTCGAGGCGGATCGCGCCCTCCTGTCGTGACCGGGCCCGGGGCTTCGCTCTCTTCTCCTTCTGCGAACCGCCTCGTGATTGTCCGCCTCTCTTCGATGGGCGACGTCATCCACGCGCTGCCGCGCGCGGCCAACGCGCGGAAGGCCGGCGCGGAGGTGGGATGGGTGATCGAGCCGCAGTTTGCGGGACTGCTCGAGGGAAACCCCGACGTGGCAAAGATCTTCGTCGCCGACACGAAGGCGTGGCGGAAGCGGCCGCTCGCGCCCGAGACGCTTCAGGCCGCGAAATCGCTGCGCGCGGCGCTGCGCGCGTTCGCCCCGCGGGTCTCCATCGACGCGCAGGGACTCTGGAAGTCGGCGCTCGCCGCCCGCGCCGCCGGAGCTCCCGTGATCGGATTCGCGAGATCCTGGCGCCGGGAGCCCGCGTCGGCGCTGCTCTGTCCGTTCCCGGTCGCGCCCGCGGCGGACGCGGTGCACGTCGTGGACCAGAACCTCGCGCTCCTGGAGCCCGCCCAGATTCCGGTCGCCGTGCGCGCGCCGGATGCCCGATACCTGGCCGATCGCCCGAGTCCGGAGGCCGACACTTTTCTCGCGGCCGTCGAGCGCCCGCTGGTGCTCTTTCACCCGGGAGCCGGACGCGCCGAGAAGGCCTGGGGCGAGGAGCGATTCGCGCACGTCGCGCGGGGGCTGATCCGGGAGCGCCGCATCGCTCCGGTGGTGTCCTGGGGGCCCGGCGACGAACGGCGGGCCGAGCGTCTTCGGGCTCTGCTCCCGAAGCGCTCGCCGATGCCGCGCCTCGATTTCGCGGGCCTGGCGCGCGTCATCCGCGAGGCGTCGCTGTTCGTCGCGGGGGACACGGGGCCTCTGCATCTGGCCGACGCGCTCGGTGTGAAGACGCTCGCGCTCTTTGGTCCCACCGACCCGGCGCGCAACGGACCCTATCGGGATCGCACCGGAGTCGTCGCTTCCATGCACAGCGTCTCCGATGAAAAGGTGCTCGAGCGCACGTTGCAGATGCTTTCCCCCCTTTGACACCCGCCTCCTAAACCCCTACCATCTTTCCACTCCATGGCAGTCAAACTCGGCGACCTTCTCCTCAAGCAGAAGCTGATCACGCAGGAGCAGCTGGAAGCTGCGCTCAAGCTCCAGCGCGAGGAGGGAGGCAAGATCGGCGAAGCCCTCGTTCGCGTCGGCGCGGTGTCCGAAGGGGACATCACCGAGACGCTTTCGCAGCAGTTCGGCGTGCCCTCGATCGATCTGGCGCACTTCGAGATCGATCCCGCCGTCATCAAGGTCGTGCCCGGCGAGGTCGCGCGCAAGTACGGTGTGCTCCCGGTGAACAAGACGGGCGCGACGCTGACGATCGCGATGGGTGATCCGACCAACGTTTTCGCGATGGACGACATCAAGTTCATGACCGGCTACAACGTCGAGCCGGTCGTGGCCTCGGAGATCGCCCTGCGGAAGGCGATCGACAAGCACTACGGGACTCCACGTTCGGTCGTCCTGAAGGAGCGCGCGAAGGCATCCGCCGCCACCTTTCAACCCGAGTCGAGCCTCGAAGACGTCATGGCATCGTCGGCTCTCACGATGGACGACATGGCCAGCGTCGGCCTCGGCGAGATCAACATGGACGAGATCACCGGCATGGACGCCGGCGCCGACGTCGACGTCGTCAAGGGCGAGGAAGGCCAGGAGATCGACCTCTCCGATCTCGCGAAGTCGTCGGAGTCCGCGCCGATCATCAAGGTCTCCAACCTGATCCTGATCGAGGCCCTGAAGGCGGGCGCGTCGGACATCCACGTCGAGCCCTACGAGAAGGAGTTCCGCGTCCGGTTCCGGATCGACGGAATTCTCCACAACATCATGGCGCTGCCGATGCGGACGCGCGATCCCCTGATCTCGCGCCTGAAGATCATGGCCAAGCTGGACATCTCCGAGAAGCGCCTGCCGCAGGACGGCCGCATCAAGATCCGCCTGCGCGTCGAGGAGCGCTCCCGCGACCTCGACCTGCGCGTGTCCTCGGTGCCCACGCACTTCGGCGAGAAGGTCGTCATGCGCCTTCTCGACAAGTCGAAGCTGCAGCTGGACATGACGCAGCTCGGCTTCGACCAGGAGCCGCTGCGCCGCTTCAAGGACGCCATCGATCGCCCCTATGGAATCGTGCTCGTCACGGGTCCGACGGGCTCGGGGAAGACCAACACGCTCTACTCCGCGATCGCGGCGCTCAACGACCCGACCGTCAACATCATGACGGCCGAGGATCCGATCGAGTTCAACCTCGCCGGGATCAACCAGGTCCAGATGAAGGAGCAGATCGGCCTGACGTTCGCCTCGGCGCTGCGGTCCTTCCTGCGCCAGGACCCCGACATCATCCTCGTGGGCGAGGTCCGCGACTTCGAGACGGCCGAGATCGCGGTGAAGGCGGCGCTGACCGGCCATCTCGTGCTCTCGACCCTCCACACAAACGACGCCCCGTCCACGATCAACCGCCTGATGAACATGGGCATCGAGCCCTTCCTCGTGGCGACGTCGGTCAACTGCATCTGCGCGCAGCGCCTCGTGCGCCGGATCTGCTCCCAGTGCCCGGAGGAAGTCGAGACGCCTCCCCAGATGCTCATCCAGGTCGGGTTCGCCCCCGACGAGGTCAAGTCCCTGAAGATCAAGCGGGGGCGGGGCTGCGAGCGCTGCAACAACACCGGCTACAAGGGCCGGGTCGGCCTCTTCGAGGTACTCCTCTTCACCGACGAGATCCGGGACATGATCCTTTCGGGCGCTTCCTCGATCGAGTTGAAGCGCAAGGCGATCGAGGAAGGCATGGTCAGCCTGCGGATGTCCGGCCTCCAGAAGATTCGGGAGGGCGCGACGACGCTGGAGGAAGTGCTCCGCGAGACCGTCCTGTAATTCCTGGTCTCAAGTCTCGAGTCTCAAGTCTCAGGTCTCTAGTGATTTCGGGCACAACCTGAGACCTGGGACTGACGCGAAGTCACTGAACCGCCTTTATTTCCCTCATCGGACGTCGTACACTAACGGCCAAACTCAAATCGGGGGACCGTGTATGGCGACTGATGCCACTCTCCATGGCCTTTTGAAGCAAATGGTCGAGATGGGAGCCTCGGACCTCCATCTGACTACCAACTCTCCCCCGATGGTCCGCCTCGACGGCAAGCTGATCCCGCTTCCCTATCCGCCGCTGACGGTCCCCGAGACCAAGCAGCTGGCGTACTCGGTTCTGACCGACGCCCAGAAGCACCGCTTCGAGGAAAACCTCGAGCTCGACTTTTCCTTCGGGGTCAAGAGCCTCGCCCGCTTCCGCGCCAACAACTTCATGCAGCGCGGCGCCACGGCCGGCGTGTACCGGCAGATCCCGTACGAGATCCTGGGCTTCAAGGAGCTGGGGCTGCCGCCGGTGGTCGAGCTGCTGTGCGACAAGCCCCGCGGCCTGATCCTCGTGTGCGGCCCGACGGGCTCGGGCAAGACGACGACGCAGGCCGCGATGATCGACAAGATCAACCGCGAGAAGCAGCTCCACATCGTGACGATCGAGGACCCGATCGAGTTTCTCCACGGGCACAAGAAGTGCCTCGTCAACCAGCGCGAGCTGCACGCCGACACGCACTCC
>JBKOVK010000123.1:0-6184 GCA_046724475.1 Acidobacteriota bacterium
CCGAGCGCCCTGTGGGCCGCGATGCTGACTTCGTTCTCGAGCAGGGCGTCCGACGCGAATTCGGTGCAACCCCGTCTGCGCGCCCAGTCTTCCGAAGCGGCGACGAGGCGCCGGCCGACTCCGCGGCGCCGCGCCTCCGGCACCACGAACCAGCCTTCCAGAAACGCCACGCGGTCGGTCGAGCAGTCCTCGGCGTAGGCGCGGATCGAGAGCTCGGCGAAGCCTAGGGACCGGCCCGCGGGGTCCTCGGCGATCAGCACCGCCAGGGGCTCGCGCGCCTCGCCCGCGAAGAACCGGCCGATCTCCGTCTCATGCTCCTCAGCGGATCCCTCGGGCCAAAGCGCGTGCCGCATCTTCCGCCATGCCGCGGCGTCTGCTCGCTCCACTGGCCGGATGCGAATCTCCGTGTCCGGCATCAGCCCTGCGTCCCGCCGATCATGGAAGCAGCCCGCTCGCGCACACCGGCCGGAAACGCCCGCGCCTTCCGGCTGGACGTATCGAGGTGGACGGCGACGACGACCATCCTCGCCGCCACCTCGCCCGTCTCGTCCTTCGTCATCTCGTGGGCGAATCGGATCACCTTGTCCCGGATTTCCAGGACGGTCGAAGTGACCGAGACGACTTCTCCGGGGAAGAGCTCGCGCTTGTACTCGATGTGCTGCTCGACGCCGGCCATCCCGATGCGCTCCGCGCGCATGCGTGAAGGCGTCAGCCCGATGGCGGCGAAGAGCTGCCAGGTCGCTTCGTCGAACTTGGCGACGTAAGAGGCGACGTTCATGTGCCCCATGTGGTCGCACTGGGATGGGTAAACCGCTCCCCGGTAGGTGAGGAGCGGCGACATCGGGGTCGCTTTGGCATCGCTCATACGGCTCCTAACAGTAGTCGAGACCGCCGCGGCGTTTCATCCCGGCGGGCGGTGCCTTCGTCCTTCCTCTGTCGGCGTCGGCACCCCGGTGCCGCCGTCCCGTGCCGATCTGTGAAATCCTCGGCACGTCTGTCTCGACGATGACGCGAAGAACATCGGGCTCGGCCTGGACGAGAACGCGCCTTGCGTTCGTGTTTGGAGTCTTCGCCGGTGTGGCTGTTCGCGCACAAACGGCGCAGACTCTCTCCGTGCCCCCGGACTCTCCACGCTGGGAGCTCGAGGGAGAGGCGAAGCCCGCCGAGTACCAGGGCCGCAAGTGTCTCCTCCTCGACGGCGGCGCCGCGACGCTGAAAGACTTCGAGATGCGCGACGGCGTGGTCGACGTGGACGTCGCGACACCGGCCAAACGGGGATTCTTCGGAATCCGGTTCCGGATCGCCGGCGACGACGCCGAATGGGTCTATCTGCGGCAGCACCAGTCGGGTTACCCCGACGCCATCCAGTACACGCCCGTCCTCTCGACCGGGCTCAACTGGCAGATCTACAACGGCCCCGGATTCACCGCGGCCGTCGACATCCCGCGAGACGTCTGGTTCCATCTCCGCCTCGAGGTGACAGGCGCGCAGGCAAAGTTCTTCGTCAAGGACATGGAAAAGCCGGCTCTGGTGATGGACGACCTGAAGAGCGGAGTCCAGAAAGGCCAGGTCGCCCTCGCAGTCCTGACGGGCGCGACCTACTTCTCCAATTTCGAAGTCCGGCCCACTCCCGACGCGCGGTGGGAGCGGCACCCGCCGCCGATGCCTCCGGAGACCCTGACGAAGTGGAGCATCTCGCCGTCGCTCGACGCGCTGGCGCGAAATCTCGAACGTCCGCTCTCCGCCGATGAAACCCGCGCGATGCAGTGGCAGGACGTCGAAGCCGAACCGCCCGGCTTCGTCGTCCTCTACCGATATCGCGAAGCTCCGCATCCGCGCGTCACGTTTCAGACGGACTTCTCCACGCGCCTCCAGCCTCAGCCCGGAACGAAGGTCCTGTACGCGCGGACCAACATCGACTCCGACCGCGATCAGGTTCGCAAGCTCGAGATCGGTTACAGCGACGAGGTCAGTGTGTTTCTCAACGGGAAAATCCTGTGGCGGGGCCGAAGCGCTCAGGCGTTCCGCGACCCCAGGTTCCTCGGGATCGTCAATCCGGAGAACGACGCGGTCTATTTGCCGCTCAAGAAAGGGAAGAACGAGCTCGTGCTGGCGTTGGGCGAGCTCGGCGGCGGCTGGGGATTCATCTGCCGTCTCGCCGACGAGGCGAACTGACCACAACGCGTCGAGAGCCCGGCGATCAGTCGAAGAGGGTCAGGCTCTTTCCCGTCGCCATCAACTCCGTCGAGCGCCGGACCGCATCGTGCGGGCAACCGTCCTCGAGCGAGATCGCCAGCATTTCGTCCGCCCCATCGAAGCCGAACTCCGAAAGACGAAAGACGGAGAACCTGTAGCCGCCGATGGTCGCTTCCTCGCCGGCCCGCAGACGGCGGACCTCACCGGACACCGAGACCTCCATCCAACCGTCGGGACGCGGTTCCCAGATGTGCTCCGTATCGACCTCGGGGCCCTCCCGCACCGTCAGTCCCTCTCCGAGAGGAGTCGAACGAACCGCTCCGGCCGCCGCCACCAACCGGCCTTCGCGCACGAGAGAGAGCCCGAGCTCGCCGTTGCCGTTGCGAACGAGGGTGAGGACGTCGCCACCTCGAATGGCGTTGATCAACCACGGATCGAGCTCCAGAGCGGCGGCGCCGTGCTCGGCGAGGTCGCGCTCGGAGATCGGGGCTTCGATCATGAGTCGGCGGCCGTCAATTCGAACCGTCGGCCGGATCCCGACGAGCCGGTTGTCGCAGAGTCGGTCGTACTCCGGGTCGTCCGCGCGGCGGGACTCGGACTGCTCGTTGAGCGGCCAGCCCTTCCGGCGATCCTGGATCGTCTCGGGAGCGATGCCCGCGTAGCAAAAGGTCCCGGCGGCGGAGATCATGATGTTTCGAGGCTCACTCCCGCTTCCTCAGAAAGACGTGCGCGGCCGCGCGCTTGCCGGGGTTGTGGTCCACGCACTCGTAGCCCAGCGCGCGCAGGTCCATGCCTTCGAACAGTTTCTCCCCCTCCCCGAGCAGCACAGGAGAGACGACCAGGTGCAGCTCGTCGATCAGTCGGGCGTTCAGATATTGGCGGATCGTGGAGACGCCGCCGCCGACGCGGACGTCGCGGCCCTGCGCCCCAGCCTTCGCCTGCTCCAGCGCGGATTGGATGCCGTCGGTGACGAAATGAAACACGGTGCCGCCCTTCATCGGCAGGGGCGGCCGCGGGTGATGTGTCAGCACGAACGTGGGCACGTGATACGGCGGCTCGTCGCCCCACCAGCCCTTCCAGCTCTCGTCCGGCCAGGGTCCACGGATCGGGCCGAACATGTTCCGCCCCAGGATCCAGGCACCGAATTCGAACCCCTTCGCCGCAATGTCGTCGTCCACGCCGGTCTCGCCGCCCTCACCCCCGTGCATCCTCTGCCACGTCCGCGTCGGAAAGAACCACCCGAACAATTCGGGCCCGTTCACGCCAAGCGGGTTCTCGAGGCTCTGATTCGGCCCGGCTCCGTACCCGTCGATCGAAATCGCGAAGCTATAGACGCGCAGTTTCGACAAAGCCCACCTCACTTCTTGTATGGCTGGCGGCTGCGCGGGGCGGCGGGCGCCTGCTCGTCGAGCGATCTCCGATACTGGATGCACCCCTCCAGGAACTGGGGCCACTCCGGCACGGTCGGGACCGGATCGGTCTTCTCGGGCAGGAGACCCCAGAGCGCCGGATGGTGCCAGCAGAGCTCGTGCAGCGTGCTGTCCCGGTGCTGCCGGATGCCGCTCCGGAGCTTCCGAACCTCCGCGACCAACTCGTCGCGCGACATCTCGACCAGATCGTCGTCCATGATTCGCCTCCCGGAAGTGACTACGCCCCGTGCCAGGGAAGTGCTTCGCGGGAAGCGCCGAGCGCGATCGCGGCTTCCTCGAGCATCTTCCTCGCACGCGGAACCGTTGCGGCGGGCCGGCAACGCACCCGCCGCGACCAGGCGTTCCAGGACTCCAGCGCGATCGCGTGACGGCCCGACGCCGTGTGGACCTGCCGGGTCGTGGCGAGAAGGCGCGCTTCGAGCTGCTTGACCGGTGCGCCGGATGCGCGGACCTGTTCTCCCCCGTCGACACGCTCGAGCAGGCGTTTCGCCTCGCGCGACAGACCGGACAGTTGCCACCGGTCTCGCGCGCGGCCGACGGCGAGGACCGCGGGAAACAACGACCGGTGCACCAGCGTGTCCTTGCGGAGGAGGAGCTTCGTGAACAGCACGTCCGGATTGTCGGCGAGCTCCGACAGAACGGCGAAGATGAGCCGGCCTTTGGGATGGCTCCACCATGAGGTGCGAAGCGACTCTCCGGTGACGAGTCCGACCACGCTTGGAAGCTCCTTGTCCTGCTTGAGGAGAAGCCCCTTGTCGGCGAGGCTCGCGAGGACGCGGTCGAGAGCCTGCATGCTCGTCCGTTTGTTCCCGGCGCCCGACGCGATCAGCTACTGCGCATACTGCGCAACGCCGTTGCCGAACGACCAGTTCTCTTTCGCGATCTCGACGAGGTTGACGAAGACGTCTTCCGGCCGCACACCCGGCCGCTCCGCCAGGTTCCGTGCAATGGCCTTGAAGAGGGCCCGTTTCTGCTCGAGCGTGCGCCCGGCGCTCATCGTGATCTGAACGAAGACCACCGCGGCCGTGCGAGGGATGCCGAGGTACGTCGGATCGAAGACGAGGCCGCCGGGAGCGTGGCTCGCGATGACCTGGAACCGATCCAGCGGCGGAATCCCGATCGCCTCGACCAGGGCCTGGTGCACCCCGTCGCCCAGCGCGGCCTTCTGTTCGGTGGTGTATTGCTCGAGAACGTCGATACGCACCAGCGGCATGTGAGCTCCTCGACGCTCCGGTCACCTTGTCGCGCCGGGGGTCAAACACTAGCATGCGTCCATCGGACCGGATGCGTGACGAAGGAGGGACGATGCGAAGAGCGATTCTGGCGTCTATGGGGATTCTGGTTCTCGGCAGCGCGATGACGTGGTCCATGCCCAAGAAGAATCTGCCGGCCGACATCGGAGCCGGCCGCATCGCCTGGTTCGACATCAGCACGACGAACCTGGCGCAGGCGAAGGAGTTCTACGGCAAGCTCTTCGGCTGGCAGTTCAATCCGGTCCAGGGAAGCGATCAGGCGGCGGAGATCGTTGCGGGCGGCACGCCGATCGGTACGATTCGTGGCGCCGAGGGCGCGATCAGCCCGTTCAACGGAGTGGTCTACGTGCAGGTCACCGACATACAGGCCAGCTGCAAGAAAGCGGCGGACCTCGGGGCGAAGGTCGTGCCCGGGTTCCCGTTCAATCTGCCGGACCGCACCGGAGCCATCGGCCTGTTCACGGATCCCTCCGGCCATCCGATGGGCATGTACTCGAGAACGCCGCTTCCGCCCGCGCCGGCGACGGGAAAATGACGTCTTACCTCGGTGCTTGTGATTCCGCCACGCCGCCGTTGCGCAGCTCTTTCAAGACCCGGTCTCCCTGAGCCTTCCCCGCCACGGGAAGAGGGATTCCACCTCCGATCGCGCCTTTGATCTGAGGCGCCGCCACCAGCTCGCCCTTCAGGAAAATGCCGAGCCGATGCTCGCCGGGACTGTTCGACCACGCCTCCAGGCGACGCGAACCCTCCGCCGTAAGAGGCAGCCAGATCGTCGCCTCGCCGACGATGCTCGTCCGGCCTCCCGCGAAACTGGCGGCAGCGACGTCGAAGGAACTCAGATCGAGGAGCGGCGTGGCCGACGCGAACCCGTAGCCGCCTCCCGCATGAGGCAGCTCGACGCGAAGCGTGTGCTCCGCGTCCGCTTCGCGCCGGATCGGCCGCACCACGACGTAGTCCGGGTTTCGCACGACAACGCGAGATGCCTTCGATTCCGGCCTCCCGCAGCCCAGCGTCAGGACCGCCGACACGACCGCCGCCGAGGCCGCGCGCATCCTACGGCCGTGGCGGTCGGGCTTCATCCGTCCGCTCCATCAGCTCGATGCGATTCCCGAACGGGTCCGCGACGTAGACGCGCGCGTGGCGCGGAAGAAGCCCGTCGTCCACCACTTCGACTCCGGCCTCGCGCAGGCGCCGCACCAGCCCCGCGAGGTCGTGCACGAGGAACGCCGGATGCGCCTTTCGCGCCGCGCGGAACTCCGCCTCGACCCCCAGGTGGATCTTCACGGCGCCCCGCTCGAACCAGAC
>JBKOVK010000048.1:0-7378 GCA_046724475.1 Acidobacteriota bacterium
TTTCTCGAGCGCCTGGTGATAGGCCAGGTACGCCTTGCCGGGCGCGCCGCCGTCGGGAGGGAGCTTTTCGCCCCAGGTCTTCGGAGGGACCGGCACGTCGAGCGTGATCTGAAACTCGCGGTCGTCGCCTTTGTAGGTGAGATCTCCCTTGAGCCGTCCGTCGGCGGCGCGCACGGTCGACTTGACCTTCGAGTCGAAGCAGTAGCCGCAGCCGTCTCCGGATTCGAAGTAGTAGGAGAGACCGTGGTACTTGCCCGAGTCGTCGAACTCGAAGTAGACGACCTTGGTCTCGTCGTCGATGAAGTACGTGTTGATCGCGTGCTCGCGGTCGTAGTGCCAGTCGACGGCCTCCGGCACGAACTTCGTGTTCGAGACGGCCACGCGGATCACCTCGTCGTCGCCGAAGCCCCCCGTCTTGCCGCGGAAGGCGTACGCGCCGGCGATCGGGACCGTCCACTTCTGGTCCTTGAACTTGCCGGAGGCCGTGGCGGGAGGCGTTCCCGTCGGGGGGGCGAGAGTCGCTGCGATGAAGAGCGCGGCCGGGAGGAGCGTCATGGCGGAAGCCCTCCTTCGTGCGCTCGAGTGTGCCAGAACGGATACGAACCCGGAACTCGGAAACCGGAAGTCGAAACCTACATCGCGCGCGACTGAGTGTCCGAGATCACGAGGTACGTCCGGAACCACTCGGCGGCGAGGCGGGAGACCTCCTCGAGGGCGCCGGGCTCCGGAAAGAGATGGCTGGCTCCCGGGATGACGCGGAGCTCCTTCTGGGACGCCCCGATGCGCTGGAGGGCCTCGCGGTTGAGCTCCAGGACCGTCACGTCGGCGCCTCCCACGATCAGGAGCGTCGGCGCGCGGACGCGTGCGAGTGCCCCTCCGGCCAGATCCGGGCGTCCGCCGCGCGACACGACGGCGCGCAGCGCCTCGGGCCACGCCGCAGACGCGAGCAGCGCCGCCCCCGCTCCCGTCGAGGCGCCGAAGAAGCCGATGGGCAGCGAGCCGACCCGTCCGTCGGCCGCGAGGTCTTCGGTGACGCCGAGGAGTCGGGAGGCCAGGAGTCGGACGTCGAACCGGAACCGGGCGCTCTTCCGGTCCAACTCCTCCTCCGCCGGGGCCAGCAGATCGAGCAGGAGCGTTCCCAATCCCACGTTCTGAAGCGTCGCCGCGACGTACCGGTTACGCGGGCTGTGGCGGCCGCTTCCGCTTCCATGCGCGAAGACGACGAGGCCGGCCGGATTCTCCGGGAGCGCGAGGTCTCCGTCGAGCATTGCCCCCGCGGTCGGCAGCCGCACGGGCTCGACGAGGACGCCTCGCGCGCTCACTTCCGCGCCTGTTCCGGGAGCAGGCCGTCGACCTCCTCCGGCGAAGCGGCCGCCCGGAAGGTGACGATCGTCGTGGGCCCAGAGGAAGAGTCGATTTCGATCGCGACCTCCGCGCCACCCTCTTCCTCGACCCGGACGCGTTCGGGCTTCGTCACGAAGTGCTCGATCACCTTTCCGTCGCGCAGGAGCGCGATCGAGATGTCCTTGTTCTGGTGGTCGGCCGAGATCCCCTCGAGAGGAAGGTCCTCGGCCTCGAGCTGTGCGCCGATGTCGGCGCCCAACACCTCGACGTCGACGAGCCAGCCCTGGTGACGGCGGGAGAAGCCGTCGAAGAACTCCTTCCAGGATTCGCGGGGAATGTCGCGGGTGGCCATGTTTCCTCCTCTTTCGATCAGACTCCCGATGGGTACGTTTCCGGAAGCTCGCCGGCAGGGACCGGCGCAAAGCGCTCCAGCGGCTCGACCGCACGCGTGACGTCGTAGTGGATCACCGCGTCGAATTGTTCCGACAGCTGCGCGAAGAAGTAGTGACTCTCCATCTCGGTCTCGGGCCGGTAGATGACCCCGATCGCCCGCTCGAGCCGCGCCTCGCGCAGCGCCGCGGCGACGTCCCGGTTGCCCGAGACGTCGAGGAAGAAGCGTTCGATCCCGACAGCGTGAAACAGGGCCTCGTAGCTTCGCGGGGCGGAGGGCCGGACGCGCTTGCGCTCGGCAGGCGCGTCCCACTCGGACGCCGCCATGACCGTGCCATGGTGCGTCGTGAATCCGACGAGCGTGACCTCCCTGCCCCAGCGCTCGCGCGCGAGCTGCCCGATGTTGAGTTCGCCCGACTGTCCCATCTGCGTCGCCCGCGCGTCGCCCACGTGGGAGTTGTGGGCCCAGACGACGATCCTGGGCGCCGTTCGCGGAGCGCCGAGGTACCGCTCGAGCGCTTCGAGCGTCTCGAACATGTGCCGGTCCCTCAGGTTCCACGACGAGACGCGCCCGCGGAACATGGCGCGGTAATACTCCTCGGCGTTGCGGACGAGCCGCGCGTTCTGCTCGGCGGAGAAGATTTCCTCGTTGCGCGCCAGCGCGGAGGAGAGCGTGCGCTGGCGCAGCTCCGTCAGCTGCGCCACGACGGCGTCCTCGCAGGACTCGGTCATTCCGGCGGCGGCGGCGTAGCCGTAGGCCTGCGGATCTCCTCCGAAGTGGTCGAAGCAGGAGTAGCGCTTCCGGGCGCGCTCCGCGGCCTCTCGATCGGTCGAGTCGAGGTGCTCCAGAACCGCGGCGATCGACTCGTGCATGCTGTAGAGGTCCAGGCCATAGAAGCCAGTCCGCTCCGACGGCGCCCGGCCCGCGTTGGATTCGCGGAGCCAGCCCACGAAGTCGAGGACGTCGGCGTTGCGCCACATCCAGGTCGGGAACCGCCGGAATTCCGACAGGGCCTCCTCGGCATCCTCGATCGCGTCGTTGCCCTTGACGAAGCGGTTGACGCGATAGGCCGACGGCCAGTCTCCTTCGACCGCCACGGCGTGGAAGCCTTTCTCGGAAATGAGCCGCCGCGTGATCTCCGCGCGGGTCCTGTAGAACTCATGGCTTCCGTGCGACGCCTCGCCGAGGAAGACGAAGCGGGAATCTCCGATCCGATCCAGCAGCGCGTCGAAGTCGGCCCGTCCGCCCTCGAGCGGGCGTGCGGCCGAACGCAAGGTCTCTAAGAGATCCATCCCGGTTTCCGGGCGCAAGAACGCCTCCGGAAAAGTCGCCGCAAGATTCGGGCCAGCCGGATCGGGTGGGTCGAAGGCGCCTCAGCGCGCGTTTGCCGGCTCCGTTTTGACCGAGCGCGCCGACTCGAGGAGCTTCGTGACCTCCTCGTCGGACGTCTGGTCGAAGTCCTGATACCAAAGGCCAACGGCCCGAAACGGCTCCGGAGTCAGCGCGCAAACGACCTCGTCAGCGATCTCTCGAAGCGCATCGCACGTCTCCCTCGGAGCCACGGGCACCGCCACGATCACGCGATCGGGCTGCGCCTTCTTCAGGGCCATGACGGCCGCCTGCATCGAGGAGCCGGTTGCCAGACCGTCATCCACCAGGATCACGGTTTTGCCGTAGAGATCCGGAGGCTTGCGGTCCTCCCGGTACGCCCGCTCGCGGCGCTCGAGCTCCTTCTGCTCCCTCTCGATAGCCGTTGCCAGTTCGTCCTCGGAGATTCCGTAAGCGCGGATCACCGGGACGTTCAAGACCCTCAGACCGCCGCTGGCGAGCGCTCCGATCGCGAACTCCTCGTGACCGGGCAGCCCGAGCTTGCGTACCACGAAGACGTCGAGAGGGACGTTCAACGCCTTCGCCACCTCGTAGGCGACGGGAACGCCTCCCCTCGGGAGCCCGAGGACGACTACGTCGGATCGATTGGCGTATCGCTGGAGCTCACGCGCCAGCAGCCGGCCCGCCTCCCGGCGGTTCCGCAAGACCACGGCAATCGCCCCCTGCGGGAGTGGCAGCAAGATTTGAGCCAGAACGCGGAAGCCCTGTCGGGCCGGAGGGGCGAAGGCCGAAGGCGGACTCGCTGCGACACCGGCTCCTCCCGTGTTGCGATTGCCCGCGCTCGGGGCATATTCTCCGGCAGCAGAAGCCGTTCAGTCTCGATTGGCCTCGAAACTCTGCAGACGGTCGGTTCGATGAGAATCCCGACAACCGGTTGTCATGCGCGTCTGGGCCTGGCCCTGCTGATGGCCTCGCTCACAGGGTGCACTACCACGGTCTTGATCCAGTCGTATTCGGTGCCGGCACCAAACCCCGTCGGATACTCATGGGTCGGCGTCAGCAAGGTCGACATCACGCCACCGCCGGGGTTTCCGACAGGCGGGCATGGTCCAGCGGGGAGTCTCGCTCGGGGTTACTGGTCCAGACTCTACGCGCGCACGTTTTTCTTCGAAGACAAGTGCGGACATGTTCTGATTCTGGTGTCCTGCGACCTCTTCGCGATCCCGGCCGGACTCCAGCAACTCGTGGCTCGAGAAGTCGCCATCAAGGCTGCGAAGCTCAAGGTGTCAGTGTCGGTGCCGCCCGAGGCGCTCATACTTGCCGCCACGCACACACATCAGAGCCCCGGCAACTTCATGACGGCGGAGCTCTACAACGAGTACGGCTCGAAGTGGCCGGGTTTTTCCCAGAGGCTCTTCGACTTCCTTGTCGATCGCATCACGTGCGGCATTGTCGAGGCGATCGAGAACACGCAGCACGCGGACACGGCAGCGACCGACTTCGAGCTCGACATCCACGTCGGCTCGCTCGTCGACGTCGTCCGAAGCCGGTCGCCACGCGTGTTTCTCTTGAATCATGACGCCGCGGACATCATGAACCTCAATCCGAAAATCGCTAAATGCGAGGAGGAGAGGTGGGAGAGCGAGCCCGAAGACGCATGGACGCTCTCAGGGTGCCCGCGCCTTCGCGCCGTGGATCGACGCGCGACGGTCGTGGAGATAAAGGCCACCACGGTTCAAGGCTGCGGAACTACGGTCGGCATCATGGTCTTCTTCGCCTCGCATCCGACTGTGATGGCCGACAACGCTCCACTCTACAGCTCGGATTTCGTGGGTGCCGCTGTCTCCGCGATGGAGCGTGCCAGACCGGGACCGCCTGCGGTCGTGGTCGGGTTCTTCAACGGGCCCGAGGGAGACGTTACCGCACGGCGGACGAGCCGGGACCTGAGGGACGTTCTCGACGTGGCGGGTCGCATGGTTTGCGGTCTCGACGCTGCACTCGGCAGCACCGCCGTGAAAGCAATCACGGATCCACCGATCACCGTTGTTCGCACCGGGCAAGGGGTTGTGCCTCCTTGTCCCGATTTCGCCGTTCCGGATCCTGCGAACCCGAAGGTTCCGAAACCGCCGGAGCTCGCCACCGCACCGCTCATGGGCGTGGCTGCGCTCGGGGGAGGCGAAGACGACCATACCGTCCTCTATTCGCTCGGATGGCGGGAAGGAGTTCGCGACCGCGCGCTCAATGGTCAGGGCCCCAAGCTTCCCGCTCTCGATTCTCAGCTTCTTCGCGGCGTCAAATTGAGCGCATGGGGAGAGGCGCCGTACAAGTTCTCGAGGCGTCCGGAAGTCGTCGTGGCCAGGCTCGGCGATTTCGGTCTCGCCGCGCTGCCCGTCGAGATGAGCACGGCGCAGGCCTTCCACATCCGCGAGGCGCTTGGCATTGACATTGATAAGAGGTGGCAACTCGAGATCATCGGTCTTGCGAACGACTACAGCGGGTATACGGCGAGTCCGTGGGAATACGCCGCCCAGGATTACATGGGCGCGTCGACCGTCTGGGGCCCGAGCGAAGGTCCATTTCTGGGATGTCTCATAGAGTCCGCGTGGAACGCGAAACCGAATCAGTCGTCTCGGATCGTCAACGAGGAAGAATACAGACAGCTCGCGTTGCCGGACGAATCGTTTGGGCTTTCATTCGTGGGCGATGAGCGGGTGTCTGACGATGAAGAGCTCGAATCGATCGTTACGAGCGAACCCGGCATCCCCGACCGGCACCTTCCTTTCTTCGAGTGGACGGAATGTCAGACGCGTCCAGACACCCCTTCCAACGAAGACTGCGGCGTAGGACTGTGGGATGGATCGATGTTTTTGGATTCAACCACGGTCGAGCTCGACCGAACCGCGGCTCGCCACGTGAGGATGCTCGTTTGGGATGGGAGCGTCTGGAAGGTTCGGCAGGTCAACGGGGTGCCCGACGACGACTACGGATTCAACTTTATCTCTCTGATCCGCCACGCGCCCACGGCCGACGAGCGATTCGCGAGGAAATGGGTAGCGATTTGGCTTGCTCCGCTCTGGGAGCCGGAGCCGACCGAGGGCACATACGCGTTTTGGGTGTATCGAGGCGATGGACAGTCCCCAGTGTGCTCAAAGCCGTTCCCGGTGCAAACGCCCTCGGGCGTTCCGCGGGCAGTGCCGATCGGCGACTGTCCGTCGGTGGCCCCGTAAGGGACATCCCTCCTATTGGAAGCCGCGGGGGAGGGCGAGGCGCAAGGCCCTTTCCATCGGTCCGGTGGCCGGCCGGGGCGACAGAGCTTCGGAGATCCTTTCGGCGATCGCCTCGACGTCGGTGCCGAGCTGAATGCCGACCGAGACGTGACCGTCATCGTGCGGGAAGATCACGGTGTATAGCGTTCCGTAGCGGATGGTCACGTGTCGGACGCCGTCCATGTCGAGGTTCCCGCGCCTGCGGGTTGCCTCGAGGACGATCGGGTTGACGATCAGCTCCTCCATGCGATCCGTTTCGTGCGAGTTGAGCGTCGGATAATCCGCCCGCTGCACCATCTCGCGGATCGCGCCGCCCTGATTCACGGCGACGTAACGAATGCCGGGATCGAGCGAAAAGAGAACAGGAGCGAGTCGATCGCCCATCGCCGTACCTCCCGAGTTCATCAACCCGCCGGTGCGGCGAAAGGTTGCGGCGTCCCTATCGACCCGTGGCCCTAGAGAACGTTAAATCCGTCTAAAGTCCTAAGTCGAATTCTCACGCCGTAACGGTCCAAAGACCTACCTGTGGGGCCTTTTCGCCGGTGTACCCTCCGCTTCCCTCACCACGAAGCACAGCTAGGCACTTCACCACGAAGCGCAACATGGCCCGCCGGGAACTCGCGGCTGCCGCAGCGGCGTCCCCGGCATCTCCCCCGGTGGTCAGCGCGGCCCAGCGGAGAAAAAGATGGACAGAAGACTCGACTTCGGGGCGTATCGAAGGGGAAAGCCTCGTCTGCGAACCGGCGGTCTTCTGGTTCCCCTTCTCCTGCTGCCCGTCACGCTGATCGCCGCTCCCTGCGATCCCCCCATCACCAACCCGATCCTGTGCGAGAACACCAAGCCCGGCAACCCCTCGACCGAATGGGACGTGTCGGGCGCCGGCGATCCTTCGATCCAGGGTTTCGCCACCGACATCAGTGTCAACCACGGCACCACGGTTCACTTCAAGGTCGACACCGACGCCACCGACTACCGCATCGACATCTACCGTCTCGGCTACTACGGCGGATCCGGCGCGCGAAAGGTGGCCACGGTCCAGCCTTCCGCG
>JBKOVK010000308.1:0-5811 GCA_046724475.1 Acidobacteriota bacterium
CCCCGGTCGAACGGTTTCAAGAGGTAGTCCACCGCGTCCACGTCGAAGGCCCGCACCGCGTACTGGTCGTGGGCCGTGACGAAGACGATCACGGGCGCCCGCTCGGTCCCGAGATCCTCGAGGACCTGGAACCCGTCTCTCTCGGGCATCTGGACGTCGAGGAAGATCAGGTCGGGCTGCTCGCGGACCGCGGCCGCGACCGCTTCCGCGCCGTTGGCGGCCTCTCCCACGAGCTTGACGTCGGGATCCTCGGAGAGCAGCGTGCGCAGCCAGTCCCGCGCGATCGGCTCGTCGTCGACCAAGAGCGTTCGAATCCTAGGCATCGGAGCGTTCCTCCTTCGTCTTTCGGGCAGTCGCGGCCTCGCGCAGCGGAATCCGCACGCGAGCCTCGACCCCTCCTTCGGGGGCGTTTTCCAGATCGATGCCGGCGGAGGGCCCATAGAGCCGCGTGAGTCGCCGGCGCGTGTTCTCCAGACCGATGCCCGACCCGCTCGACGACGCCCCCGACAGCGGCCGCCCGTCGTTGCGGACGCGGATCTCCAGGAAACCGTCACGCCGCTGAGCGCCGATCTCGATTGCGCCGCCCCGGGCCAGGGGTGCGATCCCGTGCTGGATCGCGTTCTCGACCAGCGGCTGCAGGATGAGGTTGGGCACGAGCGCTCCCCGGACGTCTTCTCCCACCGCGTACCGCACGGAGAGACGATCGCGGAAACGCACCTGCTGGATCGCGAGGTAGCGCTCGACGAACGCCAGCTCCCGCTGGAGCGGGATCTCGGGCTCCGCCATTCCATCCAGCGACATCCGCAGAAGATCCGAGAGCTGCGCGATCATGCGATGGGCGGTCTCGGGCTCCGTGTGCATCAACACGCCGATGACGTGGAGCGTATTGAACAGGAAGTGCGGTTGGAGCTGCATCTGCAGGGCCGAGAGCTCGGCGCGGGCGAGCTCCCGTTCGAGCTCGGCGGTCTTGAGCTCGCGGTCGCGGTACTTGCGGTAGTAGTCGAGGAGGTAGTAGGCGCCTGAGATGGCGATGTACGGAGCCACACCCCGCAGAAGCGAGCCGGGGCCCATTCCGCGCGGCGGGCCGGGACGCGGCGGCCTCAGGTCGATCGGGGCGAGCGAAGGGATCTCGCGGATCCGTTCCACGGCCCAGACCGAGAGCGTCCTGTGCGCCCACGCCAGCACCAGCAGAGCCACCAGGTGCGCCGCGAGCGTGACCGGCCAGGAGCTGCGGTCGAGCGGACAGCGTGAAGCCACGAGGACCACGATCGGAATGAAGAGGAGCCACAGGTACCAGTCGAGGACCGGAGGCCACAGGAAGGCATGCAGGAGATCCGCCCGTTCCCCGAGATCCGACCTCACGAAGTAGAACTGGCTGACCCCCGCGAGGCCCAGCGTCGCCCAGAGCACGGCGAGGAGGCCCGCTCGGGACCACGGGCTTGCGGAGGAAGGCGCGGGCTGCTGCGGCATCACTCGCATGGCGCGGACGCGATCGCGACCGGCCACCGCGGCCGATTCTAGCGCCCGCTCGTAACTCTAGCGGCCCCCGGCTCCCGCCCGGAGCGAACGAGGCCCGAGCCGTCGGAAAGGCGCCCCCGAAGGCCCGGCAGACGCCTCCAGCGCGGAGGATCGCCGTCTCCGGGCCGCAAAGGGCCGCACGGACGGCTCTTCCGCGCGGACGACTGCTCGCGCCGGAAATCCTCCCTGTCGGGACAAAACCGCGCCCTCTATCGATTCCCGCTCGTAGAGTCCGCGAAAGGAGACCAAAGATGGATCCCACCCGTTCCCGTTTCTTTCGGCTGAATCTGATGCGATGGGTATGCTCCGGATTCCTGCTCGCTTCGGTACTCGTCGCGGCGGAGCCCGCGAACCTGTCGGGCACCTGGACGCTGAACAAGGACTTGAGCGACAAACCGCCCGAGAGGATGCAGGCCTGGAAGTCGCAGACCTCCCAGCCTCCGGCGGAGAGCGCGCCTTCCGACACGGAGAAGAACGGCGGCCACCACGGAAAGATGGACTTCCAGAAGGCGTTCGGCACGCTGACCATTCAGCAATCGGGCGACCGCATCGTCCTGAAGAACGGATGGCGTGAGCGGATCCTCTATACCGACGGCCGCCTGATCACCGAGAACGGCCCGCGAGGCGCCGCCGAGGTCCATGCGCGCTGGGAGAACGGCCAGATGATCGTCGACGCGAAGCCCGAGCGCGGTCCCGCCCGCACGGAGACATACTCGGTGTCCGACAACAAGCTAACCATCCAGACGCACGTCGACGCGCACGGAGACATGCCCGAGATGACCTTCAAGCGCGTTTACGACGCCACTCCGGTCTCGATCGACTGACCCCGATGATTTGCCCCCGTCCGCCGTACAAACGCCGGCCGCGTCGATTTGCCCCGTTCTTCCTGCCGGCGGGCGGGGGCTCTTTAAAGTCCCAGGCTCCAGGTCCCAGGTCGCAGGTCCGAGCTCAGGTGACCTGAGACCTGGGACCTTCGACCTTCGACCCTGTCCGGCGCTCCCTCACGGACCCCTCCTCGAGCCAGTGCGCGAGAGCGCGTCGGATCCGATAGGAATCCGACGCGACCGCCTGTTCGATCTCGAGCGTGGTTCCGCCCTGGCGGACTCGGTCCCACAGCACCTTCAGGAAACCGCCGTCCTTCTCGTTGGGATGCGCGGTCGGCCGCGCGCCGGTGATCTCGATGCCCATCGCGTCGGGAACGATCGCCGTGGTCTCCTGCAGCTCGTCGTAGCGCCGCATCGCCTCGAGCGTGAGGGGCAGAATCTCCCGCGGGGTCGCCTGGGCCCCGGCGACCGGGCCCTTCACGAAGGCAAACTGGCCCGGGCTTGGGCGTTCGAAGAGCTGGTAGAAGGCGTCTTCCCCGCGCAAGCGTCCACGCTGGATCTCGAGAAGCTTTCCCTCGCGGAGCGTGATCACACCGAAGGCCTCGCCGCCCCTGAGTGGACGCAGCGTCAGGGTGCCCGTAGCCGACGAGTCCCCCAGGCTCTGTAGGAGCGCCGGAAGCCCGAACACGGCGAGGTCTCCTTGGAGGCTGGCGGCGGGCTCTTCGGGAGCTGGCGCGGCGGGTGTCGGAACATCCAGCGCCGCGAACGTTCCGCTGGTGCCCGACCGCAGCACCGCGGAAGCCGTCGCCGGACGGTCGAACGCGGCCAGAGCACGGGAAGCGGACCGTCCCGCCTCCTGGCCCTTGAATCGCTCGGCGACGTCCTCGAGCGTCTTTCGCACGGCCGGCGAGGGCGTTCCCGAGAGCGCCTCGATCAGGTGCACCAGGTTCTGGTCGTTCTGCCGCAGCGGAATGCCCAGAAGCTTGAACGGCAGGTTGGCCTTGACCAGAGCGAAGAGCTGGTCGAGCGTCTCCGAATCGTCGGAGAGATTCTGGCTCCCGAGCTCGGCGAGCCGTTCCGTCGTGTCGCCGAGCTGGACCTGCTTCTTGCCCGCATGGTCGAGCAGCGCCCGGCGCGCCGGCCGCGAGGGCAGGCGCGCGAGCGTAGCCGCCACGCGGTCCAGCAGGCCGCGCAGGTCCTTGGCCTCGTAGGGCGGAGCATCGCCGGGCTTGATCAGCACTCCTTCCAGATCCGCCATCAGCTGGGAGAGGCCGACTTCCGACTTCTCATCCTTGAGCTGGCCGAGCGCCGCGATCGCCTCCTTGACCACCAGCAGGGGCAGACCCAGTCGGGCGTGCTGGAGCACGATGTCGATCTCGGAGTCGAGGGAGGGACCGTCGGGTGAGCGCGGAATCCGCCGCAGGACGTAAAGCAGGTTGCGGCGGAAGAACCACTCCTCCTCTCCGACCGCGGGGCCCAGCGAGTGCGTGAGACGCTCGAAGGCAGCCGTCCGCGCCGCGGCGCCGTGCACCTCGAGCAGGAGGAGCATCAGGCGCCGGCGGTCGCGCTTGGGTTCACCGGGCAGCGCCTCGAGGATTCCCTCGGGTGTGAGGTCGGTGAAGAACCGCAGTGCCTTGCGCAGCATCGCGTGCTGATCGGATTGCTCGGCGAATTTCTTGAGCTGGTCCCAGTCGAGGGATTCCCCGAGCTTGCGGCGCGCGATCTCGGCGTTTCCGGCGTCCACCTTCCGTTCCGAGACGAGTCGATCGGCGAGCTCGAACATCTGGACGGCCTGGGGAAGCGAGCCCTCGTTGAAGCGCTCGATCCCCGTCTTGACCATTTCGTGGAAGCGCTTGCCGGCTTCGGAGGGGTCCTCGGCTTCGGTGATGATCCGGCGCATCGCCCCGAGCGCTCCCGTTTCCATCGCGGGAGCGGCGGCGGCGCCGGCCCCAGCCGGGATCATCGGCACGACCCAGCCGGGCAGGCTCTGCGAAAGGGCTTGAAAGACCGTCTGGGTGCCGGTCTCGAGACCCATCTCTCTGAGTCGCGCGAGATTCTGTTCGAGCTCGGCTCCCGAGTGCGAGCTTCGCGCCGCGAAGGCCAGCGCCTGGGACGCCGGGGAAACACTCGCACCCGACGCCGCGCTTCCCGCCGCGGCGACGACTCCCGCCGCGAGCGCCGCGGAGGATGCGGGCGCACCCGATCCTCCACCTCCGCCGGCGAAGGCGCCACGCGCCTCGAGCCGCTCGAGCAACATCGAGAATCGACGGATTCCTTGGAGCGCCTCCCCGGCGACTCCCGCGTCGGCGCCGGAACCTCCAGCGCCCGCACCGGCTCCGCTCGCGCCGGCCGAGGCGCCCGAGCCCGCGCCCCCCGCGGCTCTCGCAGCCGCGGCGGAAGCCGAGGCCGTCGGGGCGCCGCCCGATCCCTCCTGCCGGAAGATCGTCTGCACCTGCGAAACGGTGGACGCCCCCGCGGTCTCGCCGAGACGCCCCAGGTTCTCGCGCAACATCTCCCGGTCTTCCTCGGGGCAGATCGACAGGACGACGGGTTTGAGGGTCTCGATGTACGCCGCCAGGGGCTCCCGCGCCACGAGCTTGAACTCGCCCATCAGGTGGATCTTCTTCAGCGCATGGAAGAGGTAGTCCGAAACCGGCACGCTGGAACCCGCTCCGCGGTACTGGGCCGCCGTCCACGTGCGGATCGTGGGCATGACCGCCTGGGGCGGGTACTTCATGAGGATCTGGATCGAGTCGGCGACGACCAGCGGCGGGACGCTGTCGGACAAGTACTGCTGCAACTCGAGGATGGCTTCCTCGAGCTCGCGGTTGGGCGGCTGGCTGGACATGGGTTGCGTTCGGGGAACGCTTCGAACAGTTTAAAGCAAAGAGAGGCCGGGAGATAGGGACATAGCGGGAACGGCGACGCCGGTCCCCGCCCGAAAACGTTTGCAGCATCTGATTCACAATCCCGGCCGGTGACGAGCGCCACGATGGAGACCCGTCCGATCCCGTCCTCGGGCGAGGAACTGCCGGTCATCGGCCTCGGAACCTGGCAGACCTTCGACGTCGGAAAGAGCGAGGCGGAGCTCCAGCCGCTCGAGGAGATCATGTCCCGATTCGTGGACCTCGGCGGAAAGCTCGTCGACTCCTCGCCCATGTACGGGCGATCCGAGGAAGTCGTGGGCGAGATCGCGGAACGTCTCTGCCTCCGGGACCGGCTCTTCCTGGCGACCAAGGTGTGGACGACCGGTAAGCGGGCCGGCCTCGCGCAGATCGTGCGATCCGCGCGGCGGCTGCGCGCGCCGACGATCGATCTCCTGCAGGTCCACAACCTCCTCGACGTCGACACGCAGCTGGAGACGCTGCGATCGTGGAAGGAGGAAGGACGCGTCCGTTACATCGGCGTCTCGCACTACACGGCCTCGGCCAACGACGAGGTCGCGCGGGTGCTTCGCCGGGAGAAGGTG
>JBKOVK010000008.1:0-3795 GCA_046724475.1 Acidobacteriota bacterium
AGCTTCAAATAGGCGTCCTTGACGGTTCCGCCCCACTGCGCCGCGACGATGAAGAGCGCGGAGAAAACGGCCTGGAAGAGCATCGCGAACCACGGCGTCTTCCACTTCGGGTGCGTCCTGCCGAAGATGGGAGGCAGGTACCGGTCGAGCCCGCCGACGAAGAGAAGGCGCGCGGTCGCGATCAGCCACGCGCCGACGCCCCCGAGGCCGGCCAGCGTCATGAGTAGCGCGATCGGCGAGCCGAGCCACGGCATGCCGTGCGCCGCGCCGGCCTTGGTAATCGCCTGGTTGACGCCGGAGATGATCGAGACTTCTTTCGGAGGCAGCGACCAGAGCAGCGAGATCGTTCCGGTCAGGTAGACGGCGGCGATCGACAGCCCCGAAATCACGATCGCGCGCGGGAACGTCTTTCGGGGCTCGACGACCTCGCCCGCCATCGTCGGCGCGAGCTCGAGACCGGCGAAGCCGAAGCACAGGTTCGCGAAGAACAGCACGGTCGGCAATGCGGCGAAGTTGGGGATCAGAGAGGACGGCGGCATCGGCGTCGCGGATCCGGACATCGTCAAAGCGATTAGGCCGACGAGGAGGAGGGCCGCGGACGGGATCCACTGGGCGAGCCCGCCGATGTTCTGCACCCACTTGCCGGTCTTCATGCCGACGATGTTGAAGACGAGCGCGATCCCGAGCAGAACCAGAGAGGCGCCAGCCGCGTACGCCGGGCTCTGCTCGAGGTGCGCGAAGCGGGTCCCGAACACGTAAAGCGCGAAGACGACTGTCGAGAGCGTCAGCGTCGGGAAGTACGTGATGTTCGACGCCCAGTAGAGCCAGCCCGCGAGGAATCCCTGCCGCTGACCGAACGCGCGCGAGGCCCAGACGTAGAGGCCGCCCTCCTCCGGAATCGAGGAGGAAAGCGCGATGACCGCGAAGCCCTGCGGGATGAAGAAGCAGATGGCCGCCATGACCCAGAGGAATAGGGAGGAGGGGCCGTTGGCCGCGGCCAGCGCGATCCACCGCATGCCGACGATCGCGGCGACGTTGAAGAGGACGATGTCCCGGGTCTTGAGCGCGCGCTCTAAGGCCATGCGATGGATGCTCCCCTCATCTCGAAGTCATCACTCGGGCGTCTCGAGCGTCGCCAGCCAGATGTCGGCCTCCGAGTTTGCGCGGCTGACGTAGAAAAATGCCTCGTCAGGAGAGATCGCCAACGTCTGTATGAACCCGGCCTTGGACCGGGGAAACCACGGCTTGCTCTCGCCGGTGCGACGGTCGAGGAGCGCAATGCCGTGGCGCGGATTGTCGCGGGCGAGAATGTGCTGGCCGTCGCGGAGGGCCGCGAGCTTCAAGGTTTCCCTCGGAGTGTCGTCGACCGGGACTCTTTCGTAAGACTTGGACGCGAGGACGTACAAGACGAACTTCGGCTTGGAATCCTCGATGCTTTGTCTCGTCAGGCAGAGGAGCCGTTGGCTGTCGGGCGTCCAGCCCGCGGCGTCGAGCGAGAATGTCCCTTCGAGCGGCGGCAGGGACACGAGCGGGCCCGAGGGCTTCCCCTCGGCCATTGGAAGCAGCTGGATCACCTGGCCTCGGTTGAAGGCGATGAAGGCGCCGTTCGGAGACCAGAACGGGGAAGTCGGGCCTGCTCCCGAAGTCTTCGTCAGCTGCGCGGGCGCGCTCCCATCCACACCGATCGTCCAGAGCTCCCAGCGCCCGCTGCGGTCGGACTGGAAGACGATGGTCTGGCCGTCCGGCGAAAAAGTCGGATGGCGATCGCGCCAGGCGTCATCCGTCAGCTTCTTCAGTCCGGACCCGTCGGACCGAATGAGGTAGATGTCCTCCTGCTTGCCGGTCGATCCGAAGGCGAGCCACTGTCCGTCGCCGGAGATGGTCAGATCGTCCGTGACCATCGTTCCGCTCCAAAGCTCCTCGCCCTCGCTCGAGATGCCCACGCGGGGGTCGACCGCGAAGCGTACGAGATGGTACGACCACTCCCGCTGCATGTAGATGATTCTCCGGCCGTCGCGGGAGAGGCGAAACTGCATGACCGCGCGGGCCGGAAGCGTGACAGGCTCGGGGTTGCCGCGCGGACGCCCGCTCGCTTCATCGATCGGTATCCGCCAGAGGTTCAGCGTGCCGTTGCGGTCACTGAGAAAATAGATGAACCGGCCGTCCGCGGACCAGATCGGGTTCCAATCGATCGCGGCGTCCTGTGTGACGGGCACGGGTTTTTCGCCCTTTCTCAGACCTCGGGCCGGAATCGTCCAGATGTCCCGCTGGGAGCCCCCCTCGGGAACCGCCCAGAAAGCGATCCGTAGAGCGTGCGGCGAGACGCTCGGCTCGACCGCATCGCCTTCGAAGAGTTTCTCCGTCTTGCCCGAAGCCACCTCGGCCGTCCAGAGCTCCGCGTGGCCGCTGGGCCTCTCGGGTCCGTTCCAGGAGATTTCCGTCGAGAAGACGACCTTGCTTCCGTCGGGGAACCAGTCCGGATTGAAACCGAAGTTCGCGAGACGGCGCGCGTTTTCACCCGTCGCTCCCATCAGGAAGATCCCTCCGCCCTTGCAGTTCGAGCGGTAGGCGATGAGCGAGCCGTCAGGCGAGAAGACACCGAAATTGTCGTCTCGCGCGCAATCTTTCGTCAGGTTCGTCGTGGCCTGACCGCCGACGCGCTGGGTCCAGACATCCTCGCCGCTCGCTTCCGAAAAACGGGTGTAGGCGAATGTCTGCCCGTCGGGAGAAAGCGCAGGCGTGTTTTCATGCCCCGGCAAGACGGTCAGCTGCTGAAAGGACCCGAGTCCGGGCCCGACTCGAGCGGTTTGACGATGAATAAGCCAGCCGACGAGGAGCCCGAGGAGGGCGGCGGCGACGATACCGGCGCCGAGCAGCGGCCGGCGGCGCGGGCGAGCCGGAGGGGGCGGCACCATGCCTGGGACCGACGCGCCCGAGAGCTCCTCGAGTGCGAAGGCGACGTCGTGGGCGGAGTGGAATCGCTGCTCCGGATTCTTCTCGAGGCAGTGACGGACGATCCGTTCGAGTCCCGGCGAGATCGCCTGGTTCGTGACGGAAAGCTCCGGCGGATCCTCCTTCAGGATCGCCGACATCGTGTCCGCGGCCGAGTCCCCCCGGAACGCACGGTTGCCCGAGAGCATCTCGTAGAAGATCGCGCCGAAGGAGAAGATGTCGCTTCGGGCGTCCGCCGCCTTTCCGCGGACCTGCTCGGGCGACATGTAGCCGAGCGTGCCGAGAACGACGCCGGGCTCCGTGCCGCGCGTCTCCGTGGGCAGGCTCGTCGCGGTCGAGGCGGCGCCGTCGGTCTGCGTGAGCTTGGCGAGGCCGAAATCGAGGATCTTGACGCGGCCGTCTCGCGTGACGAACAGATTCTCGGGCTTCAGGTCTCTGTGGACGATGCCCTTCGCGTGAGCGGCGGCGAGCCCGTGCGCCGTTTGAAGGGCGTAGTCGATCGACTTGCGCGGCGGGAGCTTTCCGCTCGCCAGGGCCGAGCGCAGAGTGTCGCCCTCGAGGAGCTCCTGGACGACGTACGGCGAGCCCTCGTGACTGCCGATGTCGTAGACGGCGGTGATATTGGGATGGTTGAGGACCCCCGCGGCCTTCGCCTCCTGCTCGAATCGGCGGAGGCGATCGGCGTCGGCCGAGAAGGACGCCGGCAGGACCTTGATCGCCACTTCGCGGCCGAGTCGGGGGTCGCGCGCTCGGTAGACCTCGCCCATGCCACCCGCACCGATCGGACTGACGATCTCGTAGGGCCCCAGCTTCGAGCCCGCCGCGAGCGTCATCGCACTCCCT
>JBKOVK010000194.1:0-41735 GCA_046724475.1 Acidobacteriota bacterium
CACCAGTCTGATCGGCCTGCGGCGGCTCACCCAGCGCAAGGACATCACCGGGCTGATGAAGACCCTGGGTGATGGCCGGTTCTCCGCGACGGGCGACTGGAAGGGGCGCTACAAACAGAACCTCGACAAGATGAAGTCGGGCGAGCTCTCGGAGATCGCCGAAGTCCTCAAGACGCTCAACTACATCTCCTCGCGCAAGACGCTGTCTTTCCGCGAGAAGAAGATGTACGAGCGCGCCAAGTACCTGATCGTCTCGGAGATCGCGGTCATCAACAATCTCGACGAGAAGGAAGTCGAGCGGCAGGTCGACAAGGCCCTCGCCCGTTCGGCGTCGAGCCGCGCAGCTTCACACTGACAACGGCCTTCCCGGGTTCGAATCGTTCGGGGCGGCTTCGAGCCGCCCCGTTTTGTTTTTGAGACAATGCCCGGCATGGAGACGGAACGCCCGGCGCGCTCGGCCAAGACGCAGACGGTCATCGCGCTGGCCGTCGGAGCGCTCCTCGGGTTCGGGGCGGGTTACTTCGCCGGAGGGGGAGGGCGGCCACAGGCGCCGCCGTCCCGCGCCTCGTCCGCACCCGAGGGGGATCGGATGGCGTCGCTCCAGCGCGAGGTGGAAAGGGACCCCGAGAATCCCGATCTGCTCACGCAGCTGGGCAACCTGCATTACGACCGACAGGAGTGGGACCGCGCGATCCAGCTCTACGAGAAGGCCCGGCGCAAGGCGCCGAAGAACGCCGCTCTTCTTTCGGATCTGGGCGCCGCGCACCGGAATCGAGGGGAATTCAAGCTGGCCGTCTCGTACTTCCGGAAGGCGCGGGAGGCGAACCCCGAGCAATGGCAGGCAATCTTGAACGAGGTCCTCGTGGAGGCCTTCGATCGCAAGGACGCGGCGGCCGCGCAGAAGGCGCTGGACGATCTGAAGCGCCAGTTCCCCCAGGTCCCCAACCTCGACCGGATCCAGGCCCAGATCTCGGGCCTGCGCGCGGGAACGTGATGGCGCGGATCTTTCTCTACGCCTTTCTCCTGTTCCTGCTTCTGACGGTCCTCCGCGGCATGCGCATATTCTGGAACGCCTACTTTCGCGGATCGCGGCCCGGGTCATTCCCCCGAAAGGGAGGCGTGCGAGAGGCCGAGATGGTCCGGGATCCCGTCTGCGGAACCTGGATCGACCGGGGTCTGGCCCTGTCGGCTCGGCGAGGAGGCGAGATCGTTCCGGTCTGCTCCGAGAAATGCCGGAACCGGCTCGAGGCCGCGGGATGACGGGGCGCCTCTTCGACACGGAGCCTTCCCGGCGAGGGACGGACGGGGAGTTCTCGCCGTCCACGCCGCTCGCGGACCGGATGCGGCCGCGGTCCCTCGACGAGGTGGAGGGTCCCGAGGAGGTCGTGGGCGCCAATGGGTTCCTGCGGCGGTCGATCAGCGAAGACCGCGTCCCGTCGCTCATCCTGTGGGGACCTCCGGGCGTCGGAAAGACGACGCTGGCGCGGCTGATCGCGTCGCAGACCTCTTCGTTGTTCCTCTCCTACTCGGCCGTCGCGACCGGAGTGAAGGAGATGCGGGAGGTCCTCGAGGAAGCCCAGCAGCTCCGCACGCGGCACGGCAAGCGCACGATCCTGTTTCTGGACGAGATCCACCGGTTCAATCGGTCCCAGCAGGACGTCTTCCTCCCGTACGTCGAGGCCGGAGACGTCGTCTTGATCGGCGCCACGACCGAGAACCCGTCCTTCGAACTGAACGGGGCACTTCTCTCCCGCTGCAAGGTTGTCGTCCTCGAGCCGCTGGCGCCCGAGGCGATCGCGCGCATCGTCCAGCGCGCGCTGCGAGACATCCCCCGGGGCCTGGGCGCTCGCGACTTCCAGCTCGACGACGACGCGCTGTCGTTCGTCGCTCAGGCGGCTGGCGGCGACGCGCGCCGGGCGCTGAACCTGATCGAGGCCGCCGCCGCCGACGCCGAAGCCGACAAGGTCAAGCGCATCGACGTCACGCGCCTGCGCGACCTCCTCCAGCGCAAGGTCCTCCTGTACGACAAAGCGGGGGAGGAGCACTACAACCTCATCTCGGCCTTGCACAAGTCCATGCGGGAGTCGGATCCCGACGCCACCGTCTACTGGCTGGTGCGGATGCTGGAGGCGGGCGAGGATCCGCTCTACGTGGCGCGGCGAATCGTGCGCTTCGCTTCCGAGGACATCGGTCTGGCCGACCCCCGGGCGCTGCGAATTTCGCTCGACGCCAAGGACGCGTACGACTTCCTGGGGATGCCCGAAGGCTCGCTCGCTCTCGCCGAGGCCGCGGTGTACTGCGCCCTCGCGCCCAAGTCCAACGCGGTCTACGAAGCCGAGAACGAGGCCAAGCGCGACGTCGCCGAGCAGCCGGCCGAGCCCGTGCCCGCCGTCATCCGCAACGCCGTCACGAAGCTGATGCGCGAGGTCGGCTATGGGAAGGGATATCGCTACGCGCACGCCGAGCCCGAAGGCGTGGGCGGAATCGAGTGTCTTCCGGATTCGCTGCGCGGCCGGCGCTACTACCGTCCGCGAAAGTCGGGCGAGGAGGCGGAGCTGTCGCGCCGCCTGGAGGCGGTCCTGAAGCTCCGGCAGGAGAAGTGGGCCCGCGAGGCCGAGGAGAAAGAGAAGCGCAAGAAAAGCCGGGCCCGCGGGTCCGGCGAGGAACCGTCCAGAAGTTAGACGTCTTCCCGGCGGTAGTTCGGCGCTTCCTTCGTGATGATCACGTCGTGGGCGTGGGACTCTTTGAGGCCCGCCGACGTGATCCGGATCAGCCGGGATTTGGTGCGCAGCTCTTCGATCGTGCGGCAGCCGGACAGACCCATTCCGCTGCGCACGCCTCCGGTCAGCTGCAGGACCAGGCCCTCCACACTTCCCTTGTACGGGACCATGCCCTCGATGCCTTCGGGCACCAGCTTGGAGAGGCTGCCGCCGTTACGGGAAGGAGGAGCTCCTCCCTCCATGGACTCCTGGAAGTAACGGTCCGATGAGCCCGAGCGCATCGCCCCGAGTGAGCCCATCCCGCGGTACGCCTTGAAGGTGCGTCCCTGGTAGAGGATCGTTTCGCCGGGAGACTCCTCGGTTCCCGCGAGCAGCGAACCGATCATCACCAGGTCCGCGCCGGCCGCGATCGCCTTGGTGATGTCGCCGGAGAACTTGATGCCGCCGTCGGCGATGAGCGGGATGCGGGTCCCGCGAGTTGCGCGGGCGCACTCTCGAATCGCGTGGATCTGCGGAACTCCCGCCCCCGTGACCACGCGCGTCGTGCAGATCGAGCCCGGCCCGATGCCGACCTTGACGGCGTCCGCGCCACGCTTGACGAGGTCCCGGGCGCCGTCCTCGGTGGCGACGTTGCCGGCGACGATCGGCGTCGAAGGGAAACGCTTGCGGACCAGCGTCAGAGCGTCCAGGACTCCCTGACTGTGGCCGTGGGAGGAGTCCAGCACCAGCACGTCGACCTTGGCGCGCACGAGCTCGCGGGCCCGGTCGAGGATGTCGCGGGTCACGCCGATGGCGCCGCCCACGCGCAGGCGGCCCAGCGTGTCCTTGGCCGCGAGGGGGTACTTGATCGCCTTCTGGATGTCCTTGACGGTGATGAGGCCCTTGAGGTTTCCGGAGCGGTCCACCACGAGGAGCTTCTCGATGCGGTACTTGTGAAGGAGCTCCTTGGCCTGCTCGAGCGTCGTGCCGACGGGTGTCGTGATCAGGTTCTTCTTCGTCATGCGCGAGGAGATCGGGCGGTCGGTCCGGGTCTCGAAGCGGAGGTCGCGGTTGGTCAGGATGCCGACCAGCTTGCCGCGGTCGTCCACGACCGGAACGCCCGAGATCTTGTAGCGCGACATGACTTCCAGCGCCTCGGCGATGGTCTGCTGGGGGCGGCAGGTGACCGGGTCCACGATCATTCCCGACTCGGAGCGCTTGACCTTGTCGACCTCGGCGGCCTGCGCCTCGATCGACAGGTTCTTGTGGATGACGCCGAGGCCTCCCTGCTGCGCCATGGCGATGGCCAGGCGCGACTCGGTGACCGTGTCCATGGCAGCCGACATCAGGGGGATGTTCAGCCCGATCTCGCCCGTCAGGCGCGTGGAGAGGTCGACTTCGCGCGGATGGACCTCGGAGTGCGCCGGCAGCAGCAGGACGTCGTCAAACGTCAGTGCGAGGGGGATCTCGGCGTCCGGCGCGCGCAGCTTCGGCTTACGCGGCGCCGCCATTACGCTCCCGCCGCCGCGGCGCCGTGGCATTTCTTGTACTTCTTGCCGGACCCGCACGGACAAGGGTCGTTGCGCCCGACCTTGGGCTGGTTGCGCTGGACGGTCTCGACCTTGGCGTCCTGGCCGCCGGAGGCGGCCGCTCCGTAGGAGTAGTTCACGTTCGACGGGGCGCGGCGTGCCGGCATCGGGACCGGCGCCCGGCGGCGGGTCGCCTCGGCGTTGACCTCTTCGCCAGCCTCTTCGCGCACGACCGGCTGCAGCTTGAAGAGGTACTGGACGATCTGGTCCTCGATGCGCTCCTTCATCAGCGTGAAGAGCTCGAAGGACTCCTTCTTGTACTCGATCAGCGGGTCGCGCTGCCCGTAGCCCCGCAGGCCGATGCCTTCCTTGAGGTGGTCGATGGCGAGGAGGTGGTCCTTCCACTGCTGGTCCACGACCTGGAGCATCACGAACTTCTCGTGGGTCGCCATCATCTCGTTGCCGAGGATCCCGGTCTTGCGCTCGTAGATGGCGTGCAGCGCCTTCAGGACATCTTCGCGGATCGTGTCCCGGTCCTTGCCCTCGTAGGGGATGGAGCCGAGCTTGAGCCCGAAGTACTCCTGGAGGTCGGCGTCGAGGGCGCCCATATCCCACTCGGCGGCGCTCTTGTCTTCGGAGACGTGGCGGCCGAGGATGTAGTCGAGGATCGTTTCGGCGAGCCCGAGGACGTGCTCCCGGGCGAGCTCGCCCTTGAGGATCCCGCGGCGCATGCCGTAGATCTCTTCGCGCTGCCGGTTCATCACGTCGTCGTACTCGAGCAGGTGCTTGCGCGTCTCGAAGTTGCGCGCCTCGACCTGCTTCTGCGCCCGTTCGATCGAGCGGCTCACCATCCCGTGCTCGATCGGGACGCCCTCTTCCATGCCCAGCCGCCGCATGATGTTCTGCAGGCGGTCCGAGCCGAAGATGCGCATGAGGTCGTCTTCGAGCGAGAGATAGAAGCGGGAGGATCCGGGGTCCCCCTGGCGACCCGACCGGCCGCGAAGCTGGTTGTCGACACGCCGGGATTCGTGGCGCTCGGTGCCGATGATGTGGAGGCCGCCGGCCTTCAGGACCCGCTCCCGGTCGGCGGTGCAGACCTCGCGCAGCTGCGCCAGCCGCTTCTCGAACTCGGCCGGGTCCTCGATGTTCTTGAGCTCGTGCTGGGCCACAGCGTCCGGATTGCCGCCGAGGACGATGTCAGTTCCACGGCCGGCCATGTTGGTCGCGATCGTCACCGATCCCGACCGGCCGGCCTGGACCACGATCTCGGCCTCCTTCTCGTGGAACTTGGCGTTCAAGACGACGTGGGGGACCTTTTTCTTCTTGAGGAGCTCGGAGAGGCGCTCGGACTTCTCGATCGAGACGGTGCCGACGAGCACCGGCTGGCCCCTCTCCCTCAGGTTCACGATCTCCTCGGCGACCGCGTCGTACTTCTCGCGCTCCGAGGCGTAGACGACGTCCTGGTGGTCGGCGCGGATCATCGGCATGTTGGTCGGGATGACGACCACGTCGAGCTTGTAGATCTGGTGGAACTCGGCGGCCTCGGTGTCGGCGGTTCCGGTCATGCCGGCGAGCTTTTCGTAGAGGCGGAAATAGTTCTGGAGAGTGATCGTCGCGAGGGTCTGGTTCTCGCGCTCGATCTTGACGTTCTCCTTGGCCTCGACGGCCTGGTGGAGTCCGTCGGACCACCGGCGTCCCGGCAGCACGCGTCCGGTGAACTCGTCGACGATCAGGACCTGGCCGTCCCGGATCATGTAGTCGACGTCTTTCTTGTAGAGGGCGTGGGCGCGCAGGGCCTGCTCGACTCCGTGGAGCAGATCGATGTTGGTCAGGTCGTACATGTTGCCGATGCCGAGGTACTTCTCGGCCTTGAAGACGCCCTCCTCGGTCAGCACCGCGGTGCGCGACTTCTCGTCGACCAGGAAATCGCCCGTCGTGGTCTTGTTGCCGTGCTTGTCCTTCTCCTCGGAGCCCTTCACGAGGTGGGGGATGACCCGGTTGCAGCGGTAGTAGATCTCGGTGTTCTCTTCCGACGGGCCCGAGATGATCAGGGGCGTGCGCGCCTCGTCGATGAGGATCGAGTCCACCTCGTCGACGATCGCGTAGACGTGCCCCCGCTGGACCATCGACTCGAGCTCGAACTTCATGTTGTCGCGCAGGTAGTCGAAGCCGAACTCGTTGTTGGTCCCGTAGGTGACGTCGCACCCGTAGGCCTTCTGGCGCTCGTCGTCGAGGAGGTTGTTCTGGATGCAGCCGACCGACAGGCCCAGGAACTTGTAGATGCGGCCCATCCACTCGGCGTCGCGCCGGGCCAGGTAGTCGTTGACGGTCACGACGTGGACCCCGCGGCCGGTCAGCGCGTTCAAGTAGACGGGCATCGTGGCGACGAGGGTCTTGCCCTCGCCCGTCTTCATCTCTGCGATCTTGCCCTGGTGCAGGACCATGCCGCCGATCAGCTGCACGTCGAAGGGCCTCATCCCCAGAGTGCGGACAGAGGCCTCGCGCGCGACGGCGAACGCCTCCTCGAGGAGCTCGTCCAGGACCGCGTCCCGCGCGGCCTTGAGATCCTCTTCGTGCAGGCCTTCGAGCGCCTTCGCGATCTTTTGCCGGAACTCGTCGGTCTTGGCCTTCAGCTCATCGTCGGAGAGCGCCTTCATGGCCGGCTCGAGCGCGTTGATCCTGGCCACGCGCGGCGCGAGCTTCTTGATGTCGCGTTCGTGCTGCGTCCCGAAGACGCGGGCGAGCATGCGGTCAATCATGATTAGGGCGTTAACACCAGAAGGCCGGGAGTTTATTTCGGATCAGTGAGTTAGGGAAGAGGCGAGCGAGGCGGAGGGCGGAGTCAGCGGGATTCGAGGATGAACTCCAGCGGGTTGACCGTCCGGCCGTCGAGATGGACTTCGTAGTGGAGGTGGGGGGCCGTGGATCGCCCGGTCGATCCGACCAGGCCGACGCGGTCGCCGCGCCGAATCTGCTGACCCTCTTCCACGAGAGTCTTCTCCAGGTGGCCGTAGAGCGTCGTGTAGTGGTCGTTGTGCACGATCTCGATGGCCCGGCCGTACTCGCCGGCCCAGCCGGAGAGAAGCACGACGCCGTCGGCGGTGGCGAGCACCGGCTCGCCGCGCGAGGTCGAGATGTCGATTCCCTCGTGGTAGGCGGAGCCGCCCGTGAACGGGTCCGAGCGCACGCCGAAGCTCGAGGTGACGACGCCATGGACCGGCCAGACGGTGGGCGTCGAGGCGATCCGCGCCGTCCGCTTGGAGAACTCGCCCTCCAGCAGCGACAACCGCGAGCTGACGAGAGCGCTGGTGTCCAGCGGAACACCCGGGCCGCCCATGCCGTTGGAGACCTTGTCGGAGAGGCCGGCCACGATGGCGAGCCTCCGCGTGCGCGCCTCGAACTCCGAGAGCTGTTTCGAGACGCCGTCGAGACGCTGGTGCAGCGCCGCCGCCGTCGAGCGGAGACGGGCGTTCTCGGCCACGGCCTGACGGTACTGGGCGTCCCGGCGCGTCGAGGCGAAGAAGGCCCATCCGAACGCGACCGACGCCACGAGGAGGCCCGCGGCGCCGGCGGCGGCGAAACCGAGAAACCGGGTGGAGATGGTGAGCTTGCGGAACCGTGCCCGCGCGTGCGGCACGAAAATGATCGTGTTGTACTTCTTCACCGGCTCTCGCGTTCCCTTCTCCCGCGGGCAGGCTACGCGCGTGTACGCCAGCAGGACCCGTTCTCGGAGAGTGTTTTTTCTGACCGGGGTCTCTCCCCGGAAGTGTAGGAAATCGTATGGGGGCCGGCGATCACTGTCAACCTGCTCGACCGGGCAGTGTCTCGTGGAAGGAAGGACAGGCGCGAAACGAGAGCGCCTCGGAGAGATGGACGGCGCGCACGCGATCGCACTCTTCGAGATCGGCGATCGTACGGGCTACGCGCAGCGCTCGATGGAGCGCGCGCACCGAGAGTCCGAGTTTCCCGACGGCCGAGGCGAGCACGCGCGAGCCCTCGACGTCGAGCTCGCACGCGCGCGCCAGCTCCGGCGCGGAGAGCTCGGCGTTGCGAAACCCGGCGGCTCGGGGACGACGCCTCGCGGCGCGGCGGCGGGCGCGCGAAACCCGTTCCCGAACGACGGCCGACGCCTCGCCGGGGATCGTCGTGTCGAGGTCCTTCCAGGGCACCGCGGCCATCGGGATGGACAGGTCGATGCGGTCGAGCAGCGGACCCGAGATGCGGCGCGCGTAGCGCGTGCGCAGACGCGGGTCGCAGACGCACGGCCGCCTCGGATCTCCGAGAAACCCGCACGGGCACGGATTCATCGCGGCCACCAGCAGAACGTCGCACGGAAAGACGCGCGCTCCGCCGACGCGGACGACCGAGACGCGCCTCTCTTCGAGGGGCTGTCGAATGCCTTCGAGGACATCGCGCCGGAATTCCGGCAGCTCGTCGAGGAAGAGGACGCCGCGGTGCGCCAGCGAGATTTCGCCGGGAGCAGGAACGGATCCGCCGCCCAGCAGCCCCGCGGCGGAGATGCCGTGGTGCGGCGCCCGGAAGGGCCGCGAAGAGAGGAGTCCGGCTCCGGCGGGAAGGACACCGGCGACGGAATGGATGCGCGTGGCTTCGATGGCTTCCTCTCGTGACAGGGCGGGCAGGATCCCCGGCATGCGCCGCGCCAGCATCGTCTTGCCGGCGCCGGGCGGGCCCGAGAGGAGCAGGTGGTGGCCGCCCGCCGCGGCGATCTCGGCGGCGCGGCGGGCGATCGCCTGTCCCCGGACGTCGGCGAAGTCGGGACCGGCGGCGTGCGGCGGCGAAGCCGCGGCTTGCGCCGGAGGAACGATCCGAGTCTCCAGCAGATGCTCGACGACGGTCGTCAGATGGGACACGGGGATCACGCGGATCCCCTCGACCGTGGCCGCCTCGGCGGCGTTGGCTGCGGGAAGCACGATCTCGTCGAACCCGGCGTCGCGCGCGGCCAGAGTGAGTGGGAGCGCCCCTCGGAGGCTTCGGACCTCGCCGGAGAGACCGAGCTCTCCCACGAAGACGCGGCGCGCCGGCGAAGTGGGCCGCACGCCGCAGATCGACAGGAGCCCGATCGCCACCGGCAGATCGAGGGCCGCCCCGCACTTCCGGAAGCCGGCCGGCGCGAGGTTGACGGTGACGGCGCCCTCGGGCATCGGGTATCCCGAGTTCTTCAGGGCCGAGCGGACGCGGTCGCGCGCCTCGCGCACGGTCGTATCGGGCAGACCCACGATCGTGAAGCGGGGGAAACCGTGCGAGGCATCGACCTCGACGTCCAGGACGCAGGCTTCCAGTGCCAGGGTGGCGGCGGAGTGGATCCGGGCGAGCATCGGGCCTCCTCGGGTCCGAGGAGTGCCTGATCCGATGAGGACGGAGCGGATTCTAGCAGCACCAGGGCCGCGGAGTCAGTCGGTCTTGGGCGGGATCTTCAGCTTGTCGCCGGGCTTGATCGAACCGCCGCCAAGGCTGTTGATGGCCAGGATCTCGGCGACCGAGACGCCGTGCCGCAGGGCGATCTGATAGAGCGTGTCGCCGCTCTTGACCCGGTAGCTCGTGGGGCCGGGCGCCTTCTGCGACGACACCTGCGCGGTCTGGGTTTTCGGCGCCTTCGCCTTCGAGGGGGCTTTCGCCCTCGCCGTCTTTGCCGAGGCGACCTTTTCCGGAACCATGATCTCCTGGCCGCGCGCGACCTTCGACCGCGTGGACAGAGAGTTGGCCGCGGCGAGCGAGGAGACAGAGACGCCGTACTTGCGCGCGATGCGGGGCAGCGTGTCGCCCTTGCGCGCGACGTACGTCTTGTAGGACGGGGGCTTCTGCGTCGGCGCGGAGGCGTAGGCCAGCAGGACGGTCTCGCGCGAGCCGCTCGGGATCTTCAATTCGTAGCCCTCGGGCTGGTGCGGAGTGACCTGGGTGCGCAGCTCGGGGTTCAGTGCGACGAGGTCGTCGAGAGGGATCGAGGAACCTTTCGCGAGGTTCTCGAGATCGATCGACCGGTCGAGGACGATCGTCTCGTACGCGAGCGAGGGATCCAGCGTGTACTCGAAGCCGTAGTGCTCCGGATTCTTCGAGATCAGGAGCGCGGCGATGAACGCCGGAACGTAGTTCCGAGTCTGGTTGCGTATCGCGCGCGGATTTGCGGCGAGGCCCCAGAAGTCGCGCGCCCCGGTCTTCTGCATGCCGCGCATGATCTTGCCTTCGCCCGCGTTGTACGCCGCCATCACGAGGTACCAGTCGTCGAAGAGCTCGTAGAGATAGGAGAGATACTTCGCGGCCGCGCGCGTGGCCTTCTCGGGATCGCGCCGCTCGTCGACGATCCCGTTGGACCTCAAGCCGTACTGCCGGCCGGTCCGCGGCATGAACTGCCAGATGCCGTGCGCCGAGCGCGGCGAGCGGGCGTGGGGGAGGAAGGCGGACTCGATCATCGCGATCATCGCGAGGTCGGTCGGTAGGCCTTCCTCGGCGAAGACGCGATGAATCATCGGAACGTAGCGGCCGGACCGGGACAGTCCCGCGCTGATCTTGTCGTGCAGCGCGTCGCTCTGGAACGCCGCGACGACGCGCAGGACGGAGTCGTTGATGACGATGGGAACGTCCGAGACGACCGCGGTCTCAGAGGCCACCGCTTCGCGGGCCGTCGCGACGGCCTCGGGGCTCACCTCGGGAGCTTCGATCTCGGCCGCGAGCTCGGGAGAGACGTCGCCGTGCGAGGTGCCGGCCTCTTCGGTCGCGCCGGCGAGCGCCTCGTAGCGCTGAATGTTCTCGTAAAGCTCGAAGGAGTATGCGAGCACGTCGGGCGATTGCGCGGGACCGGTCTCGGGCTGCACCGCGTCGACTGCTTCGGCGAAGTAGTAACGCGCGCACGCGAAATCTCCGGCCAGGGCGGATTCGCGGCCCTGCGCGAAGGCTTCGTTCGCGGCCGCGATCTTCGGGGCGTCGGGATCCGGAGCCGGCGCGGCAGCCGCCTCCGGAGCGTGCGGCTTGGAAGGAGTCGATGCGCACCCGAGCGCCAGGGCGGCGGCAAAAACGGCAAAGCCTCCGCCCGCGATGCGTCGGGTCCGTCGCATGAAAAAAGGGTAAACCGCGATCGTCCGGAAAAGCAAAGCCTTTTGGTGTCGTGTCCGGAGGCGAGGACAGCCGAGGATCAAACGCCGGTGCGCCGGATCACTTTCGGCCTGCTGGCGTCATCCCGAGGAGCGGAGCGACGAGGGATCCCGTGACGGAAACATTTGCTGGCGATCAAACTCGGGATCCTCGTGCCTGCGGCCCTCGGGATGACCGCTTTCGCCGTCGCGTGCGCGGCGGCTTCGCGGTCACTTTCCCAGGATGTGGAACTTGAGCGACAGAAGCAGCTTCTCGATGTCGCTGCGCGTCTGGAGCTCGATGGCAAAGTTCTGCGGGTCGCCGATCTCCTTGCCCTCGCGGTCCTCGAAGCGCAGACCGACGGTGACCTGGTGTCCGTGCGTGAGCTGCCGCTTCGGGACCTGGACCTCGAAGACCTTGGACAGTTCCTTGCGATGGTTCAGGCTCGAGGCGAGCAGGTCGTCCACCGAGATTCCCGTCGCCACGCGGCGCGCCGGTTTCTCGGGCTCGACGGCGGCGGGCGGAGTGGCCGTGGAGGTCTTCCGCAGACGCTCGAGCTCGGCGAGGATGTCGATGTTGGAGCGGACCTTGACGTGCCGCACTTCTTCGTTGATCGCCTTCTCGGGCTCGGGCTCAGGAGCTTCCGCGAAGGAGACGTCGGAGATCTCGGCTTCGGGCGGCGGCGCCGGGAGCGGCTGAGTCTTCGGCCTCGCGGCGGCGGCTGGAGGAGCCTCGGGCAGAGGCGCGTCGAGCGAATCGAGGGCCTGCTCGAACTCCTGGACCGTCTCGGAATCCGTGGCGTCGAACGTCGCCGGAGGTTGATTGAGTTCGTAGGCCTGCGCCGGCGCGGCCGACCTCTCGGAGAACGTCCCCGGCTCGACGTCGAGGGCTTCTTCCAGGTTCACGGGCTCGGGTGCGGGAGGCGGCGGAGGAGGAGCTGCCGGAGCCTTGGCGGCTTTCGACGCGGGTTTCGCCGAAGGCGCGGCCGCGGCGGCCGGCGGCGGCGTCACCGGGGCGGTGGGCGGCGCCTGCCTCGCCGTGATCTTCGCGGCGGCCGCGGGCTTCTCCTCGCCGAGCATGCGCTTCTTCAAAGATCGCAGCGTGAGACGCGAGATGGCCTTGAGCGTCTCGAACACTCCCTGGCCGAGCACGGCGCACGCTTCGTAGCTCTCGCAGGACTTGGTCGCATTCAGGCTCTGCTCGAGCTCTTCGAGCGAAAGGATGTTGGCGAGGTCGCGCTTGTTGTACTGGAAGACCAGAGGAATGTCTTCGATCTTGATTCCGATCTCCGCCAGGTTCGTCTTCAGGTTGGCGAGCGACTCGACGTTGGCATCCTTCATCGCCCGCTGCGAGTCCGCTACGAAGACGATTCCGTCGACCCCTTTGAGCACCAGCTTGCGCGTGGTGTTGTAGAAGACCTGGCCCGGAACCGTGTAGAGCTGGACGCGGGTCTTGAAGCCGCCGATCACGCCCACGTCCAGGGGAAGCAGGTCGAAGAACAGCGTCCGGTCCGTCTCCGTCTCCAGCGACACCATCTCGCCGCGCGAGCCGGGAGCGGTCCTCCCGTAGATGTGGTGGAGGTTGGTCGTCTTTCCGCACAGGCCCGGGCCGTAGTAAACGACCTTGGCCGCCATTTGCATCGTGGCGTAGTTGAAGAAAACCATGAATTTGTTGCGCCGGCGCGCGAGGGCGATCGGGGCAACGCAAATTGTAGCACCGGGAAGTGTTTACACGGCCTCGGCGCTCTCTTCGATTCAATCAATCGGGTCCGGAGCGAAGGGCGTCGCGAACGAGATCCTCGCGACCCCGGCCCTCGGTGACGCGAAGAATCTCTTCCGCAAGAGCGCGATAGAGAGCGAGAGCCTCGGGAAACCCCGCGAGCGCGGCCGCATGGGATCGGATGGTGCCGATATCACGTCGAGCGACCGCTCCCGTCAGAGCCTGCGCGAAGGGCTGGTGTCCCGCCGCGGCCGTCGCGCGGGAGGAGAGGTCCGAAAGCGCCTCGCGAGCTACGTGTTCCGGGATCCCCGCGGCCATCCAGCCTCTCACTGCCACCGCGAGCACGGCGACGGCGCCTCCGGCAGCGAGTGACGCGGACGCGTGGTAGATCGGTTTGGCTTCGGCGGTCAGCCGGAACGGCTTCGCTCCGACGAAGCGGGCGAGCTCCTCGCCGGCCGCCGACGCTGCGGAATCGCCTTCCACGGCGACGTGAGTCCCGGCCCAGTCTTCGTCGGACGCTCCGGTGAACGGACGCACAGGATGGAGAGAAGCCACGCTCGCGCCCCGGGCGCGGAGAGCGGCGAGGGCGTCGCTCGGAAGCGCGCCGGAGAGGTGAAACGCCAGGCGGCACGCGATGCGAGGGGCGAGAGATGCGGCCACATCCTCGATCGCGTCGTCGGGAACCGCCAGGACGAGGATGTCGCAGTCGGGAAAGCGACTCTCCGAGAGGGACGCCGCGGCCGCGCCCGCGAGCTCCGGAGGCTCCGACGCCTCCGGCTTTCGGCGAATCACGGTCGCGATGCGTCCTCCCGCTCGCGTCCACGAGCGCGCGAAGGCGCGGCCCGCCCGGCCGGGCCCGGCCAGCGCCACGCGGGTGCCGAGGATCTCGGACACGCGCGTGAGCTTAACGCCCGGGTCTGGTATCATTAGCACTCTCGGTATGAGAGTGCTAGCCATGAAGGGCCTCGACCCTCGAAGTCGGGGCATCCTCAAGGAGATTATCCGTGTCCACGTCGACACCGGGCTCCCCGTGTCTTCGCGGACGCTGTTCAAGTCCAACCGCTTCGAGCTCTCGCCGGCCTCGATCCGCAACATCATGGCGGACCTGACTGACGGCGGCTACCTCGCGCAGCCCCACACCTCGGCCGGCCGCGTTCCCACGGATCGGGCCTACCGCCTCTACATCGACGAGCTGATGCGGCAGCGCAAGGTCGGCGACGACGTGCGCGAGCAGGTCGACTCGGACCTCGAATCCGCCGGGGCCGACGTCTCGCGTCTCTTCACCGCGGCCTCGCGCCTTCTCTCGCAGCTCTCCGGTGAGATCGGCTTCGTGGTCGCGCCCGACGACTTGCACACCGTCGTGAAGAGCCTGCGCTTTCTTCCGGTGGCTCCCGGCAAGATCCTCGTCGTCCAGGTCAACGAGCCCGACGTCGTTCTCTCTCGCGTGCTGGAGACCGACGCGGCCTACACCCCGGCCGAGCTCGACGCTCTCTCGGAGCGGCTGACCCGCGAATACGGAGGACTCACGCTCCACGAGGTGCGCCGGCGACTGGCGGCGGCGATGGCGCGCGAGAGGGCCGAGGCCGACCGGATCCTGGGACGCGCGGCGGCTCTGGCGCGAAGCGCCCTGGAGAAGAAGGACGGCGAAGACCGCCTCTTCTACGACGGAACGGCGCGCCTGCTGGAGAAGCCGGAGTTCGCCGACTTAGACTCCGTGCGCCGGATCTTCCAGGCTTTCGACGAAAAGGCCCGCGTTCTCGACCTGGTCTCCCGATACCTCGACGCGCGGGGAACCAGCGTGGTGCTGGGCTCCGAGGACGACCACTCCGTGGACCCGAGCCTGTCGGCCGTCTTGACCTCTTACGGAACGGGAGAGACACTGACGGGAATGCTAGGCGTCATCGGACCGGCGCGGCGGGAGTACACCCGGGTCATCCCGGTCGTGGACCTGCTGGGCCGGGCCGTGTCGGAGCGGCTCGACCGTCGCGAAGAGCGCGTTCGGGGGGAGGGTTCCGAGTGAACGATCGGAACCGCGACCGCCCGGGCCCCGAGAAGGATCTCCTGGAGGTCAGCGACACGGGCGAGTCTCTCGAGTCGGCCCTGGGCGAGGAGGAAGAGAACGCCCTGGCCGCGACCGAGGACAAGCTTCGGTCGATCCAGAAGGATCTGGCGGACCTGAAGGACCGGCACATCCGCAAGCTCGCCGAGTTCGAGAACCACAAGAAGAGGAGCGAGCGCGAGCGGCAGGAGTACTTCAAGATCGCGCTGGCCGGGTTCGCCCACGACTTCCTTCCGATCCTCGACAACTTCGAGCGCGCTTTCGAGCACGCTCGGGCCGAGGACCTGACCAGCGACTTCGGCCAGGGCATCGCGATCATCGCCAAGCAACTCGGCGAGCTCTGGAAGCGGTACGGCCTGATCCCGATCGACACCTCGGGCGGCTTCGATCCCAACCTCCACGAGGCCGTGGCGACGGAGAAGACCAACGCCGTGCCTCCGAACACCATCGTCCAGGAGCTCCAGAAGGGATACTTCCTCAACGACCGGTTGATTCGACCGGCGTTCGTGAAGGTCGCGGTTCGGACGGACGACGGCGCCGAGGGCCCGTCGAAGCCGGACTCGGAGTAGGAGGCCACCGCGTGGGCAAGATCCTCGGCATCGACCTCGGGACCACCAACTGCTGTGTCTCGGTGGTCGAGGGCGCCACACCGCAGGTGCTGAACAACCGCGAGGGAAGCCGCACGACTCCCTCGATCGTGGGTTTCACCGAGGACGGCGAGCGCCTGGTCGGCCAGATCGCCAAGCGGCAGTCGATCACGAACCCGATGAACACGGTCTTCGCGGTCAAGCGCCTGGTCGGGCGCAAGTACGACTCCGAGGAGACGCAGCACGCCCGCGAGGTCCTGCCCTACGAAATCGTGCGGGCGGTCAATGGCGACGTGAAGATCCGGGCCCGCGGCCGCGAGTACAGCCCCGAGGAAATCTCGGCCTTCATCCTCTCGGAGATCAAGGAATTCTCGGAAGAGGCTCTGGGCGAGGAGATCAGCGAGGCGATCATCACGGTGCCGGCGTATTTCGACGACGCCCAGCGCCAGGCTACGCGCGACGCCGGGAGGATCGCCGGCCTCGAGGTCCTCCGCATCATCAACGAGCCCACGGCGGCCTCCCTCGCCTACGGCCTCGACCGCAAGGGCAGCGAGACCGTCGCCGTCTACGACCTCGGCGGAGGCACGTTCGATATCTCGATCCTGCAGCTCGGCGACGGGATCTACGAGGTCAAGGCCACCGCTGGCGACACCTACCTCGGCGGCGAGGACTTCGACAAGAAGATCATGGACTGGCTGCTCGACGACTTCCGCAAGGCGACGGGCATCGATCTGCGCCAGGATCGCATGGCGCTCCAGCGCCTGAAGGAAGCGGCCGAGAAGGCCAAGTGCGAGCTCTCGACGGCCACCGAGACGACGATCACGCTCCCGTTCATCTCGGCCGACGCGTCGGGTCCCAAGCACATCAACCGGACGCTGACCCGCGAACGGTTCGAGAGCCTCGTGGCGGACCTGATCGACCGGACGGCGGCGCCGTGTCTGGACGCCCTCTCTGCGGCGGGCCTGAAGCCGTCGGACGTGGACCAGGTCATCCTGGTCGGCGGACAGACGCGCACGCCCAAGGTCCAGAGGATGGTCGCGGAGCTCTTCGGACGCGAGCCCAACCGCGACATCAATCCCGATGAGGTCGTGGCCATCGGGGCCGCGATCCAGGGAGGCGTCCTCAAAGGCGAGATCAAGGACGTCGTCCTGCTCGACGTGACGCCGCTGTCGCTGGGCATCGAGATGCACGGCGGCGTCTTCGAGAAGCTCATCGAGAGAAACTCCACGATTCCGACCAAGAACACGAAGGTCTTCACCACGGTCGCCGACAACCAGTCGGTGGTCGAGATCCACGTCCTGCAGGGCGAGCGCGAGATCGCCAAGGACAACAAGTCGCTGGGCCGGTTCGAGCTCGTCGGAATCCCGTCGGCGCCCCGCGGCGTACCTCAGATCGAGGTGACGTTCGCTATCGACTCCAACGGCATCGTCAACGTCTCCGCGCGCGACCTGGCGACGGGGAAGGCCCAGGGCATGCAGATCAACCCGGCGGGCGGACTGTCCCAGGTCGAGATCGACAAGATCATCAAGGAGGCCTCGGCGTTCGCGGAGGCCGATCATGAGCGCCGCGAGATCGCCGCGATCAAGAACCGCCTGGAGGGAATGATCGCCTCCAACGAGCGCGTTCTCGGGGAGTTCGGGTCGGCGCTCGGCGAGGACGAGCGTCAGCGCATCGAAGAGACGCTCAAACGCTCGCGCGAGATCGCGGCGGGCGAGTCGCGCGACGCGTTCAACGAGGCGATCTTCGACATGCAGGGCGTCTCGAAGGTCCTCACGCGCGTCATGCTCGCCCGCGCCGGCGGCGGCGCGGCGGCGAGCTAGCGGTCGGTTCTCGAATCCCGAAACGATTCCTCGACGGTCCATGAGCAAACGCGATTACTACGAGATCCTCGGAGTCCCCCGGAACGCGGACGACGCGCAGCTGAAGTCGGCCTATCGGAAGCTCGCGCTGGCCCACCATCCGGACCGCAACCCCAGCGACCCCCATGCCGCCGAACGGTTCAAGGAGGCCTCCGAGGCTTACGCCGTGCTCTGCGATCCCGACAAACGCGCGCGGTACGACCGTTTCGGGCATGCCGGCGTGGGCGCGGGCGCCGGGGGCTTCGGCGGTTTCCCCGGCTTCGACGCCGCGGGATTCGGAGACCTGTCGGATCTCTTCAACGGGATCTTCGGCTTCGCGTCCGGCGGCGGGTTCGGCGGGGGATCGCCGGGACCGATGGCGGGCAGCGATCTCGTCTACCGCATGGAGATCTCCTTCCGCGACGCGGCCTTCGGCGTCGATGCGCCGATCTCGATCTCGCGCCTGGAGCGCTGCGAAGACTGCGCCGGAGCCGGCGCGGAGGCCGGGACGCGTCCCAAGACGTGTCCGGGCTGCCGCGGCAGCGGGCGCCAGCGGCTGCAGCAGGGCTTCCTGATGGTCACACGCACCTGCACCGTGTGCCGGGGCGAAGGACGCGTCATCGAGAAGCCGTGCAAGCCGTGCCGCGGCGAGGGACGGGTCCGGGGCAAGAAGGACCTGACGATCAAGATTCCGGCGGGGGTGGAGTCGGGATCGCGGCTTCGCCTGACCGGCGAAGGCGACGCGGGCCCCAACGGAGGTCCGGCCGGAGATCTCTACGTCGTCCTCACCGTCGCCGAGGACGAGGTCTTCGTGCGCGAGGGCGACGACGTCGTCGTGCGGCTCGACCTTCCGTTTCCGACGCTCGTTCTCGGCGGGGAGGTCGGTGTGCCGACCCTCGACGGAGAAGAAACGTTGACGATCCCGGCGGGAACTGCGGTCGGCGCGGAGCTGCGCATGCGCGGGAAAGGCGTCGGGCGCCTGGGCCGGAGCGGCCGGGGGGATCTGATCGCCCGCGTCGGCGTGCGCGTTCCGGAGAAGCCGTCGAAGGAAGAGAAGGAGCTGCTCCGCAAGTACGCCGAGCTGATCGGGGCGCCCGTCGGCGGCGGCAAGGGCGTCTTCGGGAAGGCGAAGAAGATATTCTCGTAGCCCGAACTATTCGTGATCACCCGGGCGGAGCCCGGTGAGCAGCCGGCGCCTGGATGGACCGATCCGGAAGGGAATCCGGTGGCGACGCGAGAGCTTGCCCGCGACAGAGATTTTTCGTCGAGACAAGGAAGCGCGACGACGGCGATGCTGAAATGCATCGCCGAGGAGCGATGACGCAGTATCGGCGGAAAAGATCGGAGCGGCGCCCGGAGTCGATCATGAATAGTGCGGGCTAGGGGAGCGTGCGCCGCTCCCGCTACAGCCGCCTCCACGTGCCTCGCCGGGCCGGCGACGATGCCGTGCTCGGGCTCCTCTCGCTCCACGAGCCGCTCGGCTTCGAACAGACCGGACGGGATCTCGTGGCCTTCTTCCGGGACTCCGCGGCGGCACGGCGCGCGTCCGACGACCTGCGGCGACGGACCGTACGCCACACACTGACGACGGACATCCCCGAAGGCGACCCGCTCGAGACCTACAGGGCGATGTCGCGTCCGTTCTCGGTCGGACGGCGGCTCTGGATAGAACCCGGAGAGGCCACGAATCGGAAGGCGCCGGAGGGAAGGATTGGTCTCGCGCTTCCGGCCTCGCGCGCCTTCGGCACCGGTGAGCACGCCTCCACGCGCCTCGCCTTGCTCGCTCTGGAGGAAGAGGACCTGGAAGGACGGACATTCCTCGACGTCGGGACCGGATCCGGCGTTCTCGCGCTCGCGGCGGCCGCGTTCGGCGCGAGGTCGGCAGTCGGACTCGACACCGACGCCGAGGCGGTCTTCGTGGCGCGCGAGAACGTGCGCCGGCACGCCTTCGGTTCCCGGGTGCGCCTCTATGCCGGGCCTCTCTCCGCCTGCAGCGGCGAGTTCGACGTGGTCGCCGCGAACATGCTCGCCGACGAGATCCTTCCGGAGGCGCGCCGGATCCTGGCGCGCGCCGGCCGCAGAGGGAAGGTCCTCCTGTCGGGAGTCACGCGCGATCGCGAGCACGCGCTGCTGGGGAAGATGCGCACGGGGCGCTGGAAGCTCGCGTCCCGGCGGAGCGAGAACGAGTGGGCCTGCCTGTGCCTGGCGCGCGCCTGATCGTCTCCAAGCTGCCCTCCGCGGGCGACCGGATCCGCCTGGACGGGGAGCAGACCCGCCACGCGCGGGCGCGCCGCCTCGCTCCGGGAGATCCCGTCGTCCTCGTGGACGGCAGCGGCGGGGAGGCTCACGGCCGCCTCGAACGCTTCGATCGCGGAGGCGCGGACGTGCTCGTCGACGCGGTCCGTCGAAGCGAAAGGGGTGCCGCTCCCCAGCTCCGGCTGCTCGTGGCATCCGTGCGCGCCGAACGCCTGGCCTGGATCGCGGAGAAGGCCACGGAGCTGGGAGTGGAAGGCATCGTGCTCGTCGAAAGCGATCGAACGCAACGCTTTCGGTCGAGCGACGCGGCGCGCGCGAGGTTGGAGCGCGTAGCGCGCGAAGCCGCCAAGCAGGCGGAGTCGGCGCGATGGCCGTCGATCGCGGGCCCGACGACTTTCGCCGACGCGATCGCGGGCGAATCGACGCCGCATCGACTCCTCCTCGATCCGGTCGGCGATGCGTTTCCCGACACTCTCCAGTCGGGAGGCGCGAGCCTGCTCGTGGGGCCCGAAGGAGGCTGGACCGACGCGGAGCGCCGCGCCGCGCTTTCCGCCGGATGGAAGCCGGCGTCGCTACCTTCGGGAAAAGTTAGGACCGAGACGGCGGTGGTCGCCGGCCTCATCCTCGCGAGGGCGGCGTTGGCAAGACGGATTCCGCATTGACTCTCCCGTCCGAGCGGAGAATACTCGGGCGGCCGACGACAACGCGAAGCCGGAGGGCGCATGTCCTACGAGGACGTCACGAAAGTCTGGATGAACGGACGGCTCGTGGATTTCGCCGACGCGAAGATCCACGCCTTCTCGCACATCTTTCACTACGGTTCCGCGATGTTCGAGGGCGCGCGGGTGTACAAGACCAAGCAGGGTCCGGCGGCCTTCCGCATCGACGAGCACATCAAGCGCCTCTACGACTCGTGCAAGGTCTACCGCATGGAGATCCCGTACACGGTCAAGGAGTTTCGGGATGGGATCTTCGACACGATCCGCGCCAACGGCTTCGAGGCCTGCTACATCCGGCCGGTGGTCTATCGAGGCATGGGCGCGCTGGGTGTGAATCCCTTCAACAGCCCGGTCGAGGTGATGATCGCCGTCTGGAAATGGGGCAGATACCTCGGAGAAGAGGCCGTCGAAAACGGCGTCGACGTTTGCGTGTCGTCGTGGAACCGTATGGCTCCCAATACTTTCCCGGCCATGGCCAAGGCCACCGGCAACTACCTGAACTCGGCCCTGATCAAGATGGAGGCGATCGTCAACGGCTACACCGAGGGGATCGCCCTCGACAACGCGGGCCGCGTCTCGGAGGGGAGCGGGGAGAACATCTTCATCGTCTACGGTGGCCGCATTCTCACGCCCCCTCTGGCGGGGACGATCCTGCCGGGCATCACGCGGGACTCGATCATGCGTCTGGCCCGGGACGCCGGCTACACCGTCGTCGAGCAGCAGATCGCCCGGGAGATGCTCTACATCGCCGAAGAGATCTTCTTCACCGGAACGGCCGCGGAGATCACTCCGATCCGTTCGGTCGACCGCATCGTCGTCGGCGCGGGCCGGCGTGGCCCGATCACCGAGCGGATCCAGAAGGACTTCTTCGCCCTCATCCACGGCGACGTGGAAGACCGGTACGGGTGGCTGACACCGTTGCCCGTCGAAGCGCGGGTTTGACCTAAACCCTGCAGCGGCGGAGCTTGCCCCTTACCGACCGCGGCCGCCGGGGAGGACCCCGCCGGAGCCTGTCGCTTCCAATCGGGCAGCAACGAGCGTAATCTAGCCGCAACCGAGGACAAGAAAACCATGCATATCAACGATCTGCTGAAGATTGCGGTCGAGCGGAAGGCGTCCGACCTCCACCTGAAAGTCGGCGCGTTTCCCGTCATCCGCATCGACGGAACGCTGATTCCGCTGGCCGATATGCGCCGGCTCATGCAGGAAGACACGATCGCGATGGCCTTCTCGATCATGTCGGCCCGGCAGAAAGAGAAGTTCAAGAACAATTTCGAGATCGACATCGCCTACAACGTGCCCAACCTGGGACGGTTCCGCTGCAACATCTTCCAGCAGCGGGGAACCGTCGGCCTGGTCCTGCGCGTCATCCCGGCCAAGATCCTGTCGATCCGCGACCTGCTCCTGCCCCCGGTGCTCGAGAAGATCTGCCAGGAGCAGCGCGGCCTCGTCCTTTGCACCGGAACCACGGGCTCGGGAAAGTCGACGACGCTCGCGGCCATGATCGACCACATCAACTCGACCCGCAATGAGCACATCATGACCGTCGAGGACCCGATCGAGTTCCTGCACCGGGACAAGAAGTCGATCGTCAACCAGCGCGAAGTCGACGTCGACACCAAGGGATTCTCGCTGGCGCTGCGCAGCGCCCTGCGCCAGGACCCCGACGTCATCCTCGTCGGCGAAATGCGCGACTACGAAACGATCGAGACCGCGCTGACGGCGGCCGAGACGGGCCACCTGGTGTTCTCGACGCTGCACACCCTCGACGCCACCGAGACGGTCAACCGCATCATCGCGGTCTTCCCCCCGCACCAGCAGAAGCAGATCCGGCTGCAGCTGGGCGCCGTGCTCAAGGCCGCGATTTCGCTGCGCCTGATGCCCCGCGCCGACGGCCTCGGCCGCGTGCCGGCCGCCGAGATCCTGATCCGCACCAACTACGTGCGCGAGTGCATCGAGAACAAGGAAAAGACCAAGTACATCAAGGACGCGATCCAGCAGGGCACGTCGCAGTACGGGATGCAGACCTTCGACCAGTCGCTCTACAGCCTGTACAAGTCGGGCCTGATCACGCTGGAGGAAGCCCTGAAGCGCGCGACCAACCCCAACGAGTTCAAGCTCAAGATCCAGGGCATCCAGTCCACGGCGGACATGGCGCGCGAAGAGATGGACGCGGCGCTCGAGGTCCCGTCCGACTTCAACCCGCTCCAGGAAGAGTCCCCGTTCGACTTCTCCAACCAGGTTCCTCCGGGGCGCACCTAGACGAAACGCCGGTCTCCTCCCGCAGAGCCCCTCTCCGCTTCATCGGCGAGAGAGCGGGCCCTGCGCCTCCTGACGATCAAGCCCCGGGGCCGGGAGGAGCTCGCGCGCGCTTTGAACGACCGGGGATTCAGCCGGGACGCGGCGGCCGACGCCCTCGCGGGCCTGGAGAAAGACGGCCTGCTCGACGACCTTTCGGCGGCGCGCTCGGCGGTGCGCGCGCGGGGGGGCCGGTACGGACGGTCGCGCGTCGAGCGCGAGCTGAAAGTGCGGGGGTTTTCGCGGGAGACGATCGCCGCCGCGTTCCAGGCCGAGAGCGGATCGGAGCGGGAAGACGAAGCCCTTCGGAAAGCCTTCGAGAAGCTCTGGACCGCGCGCGCGAACCTGGCGCCGCCGCTGCGCCGTCGGCGGGTGTTCGACGCGCTGACCCGACGCGGTTTTCCGGCGGAGAAGATTTCTGAGATCATCCGGGGCTGGTATGAAATCGACCGAGGTTAGAGAGCGATTCCTGAAGTACTTCGAGGAGCGTGGCCATCGCCGCGTGCCCTCCTCGTCGCTGATCCCCGCCCAGGACCCGACGCTGCTCTTCACCAACGCCGGGATGAACCAGTTCAAGGACGTCTTCACGGGCCGCGAGACACGGGAGTACGCGCGGGCGACGTCGGCGCAGAAGTGCGTCCGGGCGGGAGGCAAGCACAACGATCTCGACAACGTCGGGTACACGGGACGCCACCACACGTTCTTCGAGATGCTGGGCAACTTCTCCTTCGGCGATTACTTCAAGGCCGCGGCGATTCCCTTCGCGTGGGAGCTGGTCACCGACCGGGCCCGGGGCTACGGGCTGGATCCGCAGAGGCTCTGGGCGACCGTCTACACCGAGGACGACGAAGCCGCGAAGCTCTGGGAGAAACACCTCCCGGCCTCCCGCATCCTCCGCTTCGGCGAGAAGGAGAACTTCTGGGCGATGGGGGACACCGGTCCCTGCGGGCCGTGCTCCGAGCTCCACTACTTCCGGGGCGAGGATCTCTCTCGAAACACAGCCGACCTCGTCAACGGACCCGGGGACGACACGCTCGAGATCTGGAACCTCGTGTTCATGCAGTTCGAGAGGAGCGCCTCCGGCGTGATGACGCCGCTGCCGAAGCCCTCGGTCGACACCGGCGCCGGGCTCGAACGGATCACGGCGATCCTCCAGGGCGTCAACAACAACTTCGACACGGATCTCTTCGGCCCGATCCTGGCGCGGATCGGGGAGCTCTCGGGTCGGGCGTATCGGGGCGGCATGGCGCCCGAAGACGCGCCTTTCCGCGTGATCGCCGATCACGTGCGCGCCGCGACGATGCTGATCGCTGACGGAGCGCTTCCGTCCAACGAGGGACGCGGCTACGTCCTGCGCCGGATCCTGCGCCGGGCGATGCGGTACGGCCGGAGGCTCGGCCTCGAGAAACCGTTTCTCCATGCCCTCGCGCCGTCGGTGGTTGAGGGATTCGCGGGAGTGTTCTTCGAGCCTTCGTCCGTCGCGAGCGTGTCGCGCTCGGTCGCGGGCGTGCTCAAGCCCGAGGAAGAGCGCTTCGGCAAGACCCTCTCCGAGGGCGCTGACCGGGTCGGCGAGGCGATCGAGCGGCTCCGCCGTGAGGGCGCGACGGCGCTGTCCGGGGATACCGTGTTTCGCTTCTACGACACGTATGGGATTCCGCTCGAGGTCATCGAGGAGATCGCCGGCGACGAGGGCGTAGCCGTCGATCGCGCGGGGTTCGAGGAGGCGCTCGAGCGCCAGCGCGAGACCTCGCGCGCGTCGCAGAAGTTCGGAGCCGCCGATGTGACGGTCTACGAGAGGCTGGAGCTGCCGTCGCCGCACTCGGTCTTTCGAGGCTATCCCGAGTTGGACTTCGTATCGCTCTCGGGCGCGCAGGTCCTGGCCATCGTCCAGGGCGGCCGCGAGATTTCGCGCCTCGGGCAGGGCGAGACGGGCGACGTGGTCACCGACCGCACCGTCTTCTATCCGGAAGGCGGAGGCCAGGTTGCTGACAAGGGAACCTGGAACTGGGACGGAGGCGAGGCGGAGGTCACGGACGTGCAGAAGCCGGTTCCCGGAGTGATCGCGCATCGCGTCACCGTGAGGCGCGGGCACCTGGGGGTCGGAGCCTCGGTCGACATGAGCGTGCCGGAGTGGACGCGCCGCCGCACGCAGGCCAACCACACCGGAACGCACCTGCTGCACGCGGCGCTCCGCAAGGTGCTGGGATCGTCGGCCCGACAGATGGGCTCACTGGTGGAGCCGGAGCGGCTGCGGTTCGACTACGCTGCGGCGGCGCCTCCCACGCCCGAGCAGATCGCCGAGGTCGAGCGGCTGGTCAACGAAGAGGTCCTCCGCGACCGTATCGTGACCAAGGAGATCGTCGCGATGGACGAGGCTCGGCGCAAGGGCGCCGACATGTTCTTCGGCGAGAAGTACGGCGAACGGGTCCGGGTGGTGGAAGTGCCCGGGTTTTCGACCGAGCTCTGCGGGGGCTGCCACGTCCCCCGGACGGGAGAGATCGGAGCGTTCAAGATCGTGTCGGACCGTGGGCTCCAAGCGGGCGTGCGCCGGCTCGAAGCCGTGACGTCCCTCGGCGCCGTGGAGCTCCTCTCGCAGGACGAGCAGATCCTCAACACGCTCGCGGGCGCGGCCCAGACCGGCCGCGAGGCCCTGTCAGCGCGCTGGGAGGAACGCGAAGACCGGATCAAGGCCCTGGAGCGGGAGGTCGCGTCGCTCAAGCTCAAACTCGCCTCGGGAGACACGGGGACGGCCGGAGACCGCATCGAGGTCGGCGGAGTACCGATCGTGACGCGCATCGTCGAAGGACTCTCGATCCCGGAGCTCCGCAACCTCTCCGACACCCTGCGGGCGAAGCTCAAGAGCGGAGTGGTGGTGGTCGGGACGACGGGCGAAGGAGGCAAGACCTCGGTCATCGTGGCCGTCACGCCCGATCTGACGCGCCGCCTTCCGGCTTCGCAGATCGCAACGCGCGTGGGCAAGGCGCTCGGCGGCAGCGGGGGCGGGAAGCCCGACCTGGCGCAGGCCGGAGGCAAGAGCGCGGCCGAGCTGCCTGCCGGATTGAAAGCCGCCGGCGAGGCTGTGCGGGACCTGCTCGCGGAGCCCGTACCCGCCGGTTGATCCGGGCACTTCTGTGCTCCCGGTCACATCGCCGCGTCGGCGCTGAGTCGCTCGCCGCGGGGGGCATTGCGGCGGTCCTCGGACCGTCGGGCTATAATTTCCTCCACTCAATTCCATGAAACTGCGAGCGCTCGTCCTCACGGGGCTCCTCGCGGTCGTCGCGTGCGCGGCGGCCGCCGAAGTGCGCGTGTCCGTCCGCGACGGAAAACGCGTGATCTACAACGACGGCCCCGCCAAGATCGGCGCCAGCGACGAGTGGCTGGCGACGCGCGTGCGTCAGGCGTCGGCGTACGACTCCCTCATCGACCGCGCCGCGCTCGAGAACGATCTGGATCCGAAGCTCGTGAAGTCCGTGATGCTTGTCGAGTCGGGGTTCAACCCGGCGGCGATCTCGAAGAAGGGCGCCCGCGGTCTGATGCAGCTGATGCCCGACGTCGCGGCCGAGCACGGCGTGTCGGACCCCCACGACCCGAAGCAGAACATCCGGGCGGGCACGGCGATGCTCGCGCGCCTGCTGCTGACGTACCGCGGCGACCTCATCAAGTCGCTGGCGGCGTACAACGCCGGGGAGGCGGCGGTGGACCGCTATGACGGTGTGCCGCCGTACGACGAGACGCAGCTCTACGTGCGCAAGACGCTCGCGGCCTACTACGGCAAGTCGACGCTGGGAGGAGGCTTCGGCAAGCCCTCGGCAGAGACCTACCGCGGGATCCCATCCTCCCAGGGGAAGCCCGTGCGCTGGATGCGCGACGCGACGACCAATCGCGTGATCCTCACGACCAAGAGCCGTCCGGCCACGCGCCGGCTCGGATAGGTACGGAGCCTTGGCCGTGTCGAGCGTTCCCGAGGAGAACCCGCCCGTCGACCAGGGACTGTTTCTCCTGCACCTGAATCGCGCGCGAAAGGGAGTGCGCGAGAACCGTCTCGAAGAGGCCTGGGAAAATCTCGAGCAGGCGCGGACGATGCGGCCTCGCGACGAGGACGTGTTGAACCTCGTCTCGCTTCTGGAGTTCAAGCGCGGCCACTACAACGAGGCGGCCAACGCGGCACGCACCCTGCTCGGGGACAACCCCAATTCGGAAGTCCTGCGGGCGAACCTGGGCCTGATCCTCTTCAAGGCGGGATTCCTCACCGAGGCGGAGCTGGAGCTGCGCAAAGCGCTGGAGCTGCGGCCCGGACACCTGCGGAGCCACCTGTACCTGGGCCTGCTGTATCAGATGCGCGGCAAGCTCGGACTCGCCGTCGAGCACCTTCGCATCGCGGGTGCGCGGCGTCGCGTCGTGGAAGTCGAGGAAGCGCTCCGTCGCCCGGGACGGGACGGCGCCAAGCCGTCGCTCTCGGACACGGCGCCGACGCTGCGGCTTCCCCAGACCGAGGCTTCGGCGTCGGCGCCTGCGAAAACTTCCGCGGCGGCGCCCGCGATATCGCCCGCGCCGGAGGCCGTCGAATATGCGCCGGCGTTTCCCGACGCGCCGGACCGCACCGCGCCGATTCCCGTCGCGGCTCCCGAGGCCCGCCCCCTCTTCAAGATCCGCCCCGAGGGAAGCCTTGAGGTCGCCTGTCGCGGCACGGTCTTCGTGCGCAAGGGCTGCGTGGCCTGGTACAGCGGCAAGATGCGCTTCGCGCCCGAGGTGGCGTTCCGCGGAACTTCCCTGGAGAAAATTCTGCGCGCGACCGGTCCCGGGACGCTCCTGATCAATGATCCCGGCCGCCGCGCCTACCGCCGAGACCTCTCGAACCAGGCGCTTTATGTCGAGGGCAGCCGGCTCCTGGCCCTCGACCACGGGCTCACGTTTCGCCTGGACGCGATCCACGACTTCCGCCGTAACCGGAGAGTCGACGTCCTGCGTGTCCAGGGCAAGGGGAGCGTGGTCTTCTCGGTCGGCGGGCCCGTGCTCGCGCACGAGGTTTCGGCGGAGTTTCCGCTCTCGATCTCCTCGCGGGATCTCGTCGCATGGTCGGGAGATCTCGTGGCTTCCGTTCTCGACGACGAGTTCCTCGAGGAAGTCATGCAGCCCGACGTGGCCTGCCCGCCCAAGGTGCGGTTCGAGGGCGAGGGAACGGTTCTGACGGAGCCGCCGCGGCCCCGTCGCCGCGCGGCCGACCAGGACCGCCCGGTCGACTCGAGGCGGTCCTAGCCCCGACTCTCCCGGACGAATTCGGTCAGCCGCGTCTCCGCCTCGTCCAGAATCTTCTCCATCCTCGCGCCGTCGGCGTGCTCGCAGTAGAGCCGTACGAGGGGCTCCGTGCCCGAGACCCGGTGGAGGAGCCAACCCCGCTCACCGAAGAAGTACTTCACGCCGTCGCGGTCTTCGACGCCCGTGACCTTTTCTCCCGCGACGGTGTCAGGCGGCGTACCGTGCACGGATTCGATGTAACGGCGGCCGAGCTCCAACGGCAGCGCGACGTCCCGCCGGCCGTACTCGAAGCGTCCGAACTCGCCGGCGAGATCCGACAGCGCCTTTTCCAGCGTGCGTCCCGTGACCGCGAGGCTCTCGATCAAGAGCAGCGCGGAGAGGACGCCGTCGCGCTCGGGCAGGTGGAACGCGAAGGCGTAGCCTCCGCTCTCCTCGCCCCCCGCGACCGCCTCGCCACGGTTCATCAGCTCGGCGACGTACTTGAAGCCGATGCCGGTCTCGATCAATGGCGCTCCGAGCGCGCGGGCGATCCGGTTCACCTGGAAGGACGTCGAAAAGGTCTTTGCGATTCCGCCGCGTACGCCCCGGTGGCGGAAGACGTGAAGGAGCAGTAGGGCGAGGATCTGGTGCGGGGACACGAATCGCCCCTCCGCATCGAGGACCCCGAGACGATCGGCGTCCCCGTCCTGGGCGACGCAGAGGCCGAACCCCCCGCGGCGAAGACGCTCGGCCGCGGCGCCGAGGTTGGCGCCGATGGGCTCGGGATGCACGCCGCCGAAGAGCGCGTCGCGCTGGGCGCGGAACGCTTCGACGCGCAGGGTGCCTCCGTCCAGTACGTCGGGCACGAGATGGCCCGCGGCGCCGTGCATCGCGTCAGCCAGGACCGAGAGCTTCGAGGCGCGGATCGCTTGGAGATCCACGAGGCTCGCGAGTCGGTCGCGATAACCCGACCAGAGGTCCACGACCTCGACGGTTCCCGTCCGCTTGGGCCGCGGCAGAGGCCGGTCCGCTTCGGCCGCGATCGCGGCGTAGTCGTCGGGCGGCGCGCTGCCTCCGAAGTGGGCTTTGACCTTGAAGCCGTTGTAGTGACCCGGGTTGTGGCTCGCAGTGATCGCGATGCCGGCGCCGAGACCGAGCCTCCGAACGTGGTACGACACCGCGGGCGTGGGAATCGGCCGATCGGTCAGGATGGCATCCACGCCGGCCTCGGCGAAGACGTCGGCCGCGGCGCGGGCGAACTCGGGCGACAGGAACCGCGTGTCGTGGCCGACGACGACGCGCCCGCGATCACCGGGCCCTTCCGCGGAGACGTACCACCGCGCGGCAGCCGCGGCGATGCGCCGGATCTGCGCGAAGGTGCAGTCGGCGGCGATGACGCCGCGCCACCCGTCGGTGCCGAACGCGATCGTCAACGGTTCCGCGGCGTTCCGGCGGAAGCGCCGGTTCGGTACAGGGCGAGGCGCTCGGCGTCGTAGCCCTGACGCTGCAGGAACTCGGTCGCGCGGGCGAAGCGGAAGCCGCGCTGCTGGAGACCGTCGAGCAGAACGTCGATGCGCGCGGACACCGGCTCTTCCCGGTCGCTGCCGAGGTGCAGCAGCACGATGCCGCCGCTCTCGACACGGCCCACGAGCCGCGACAGCAGGAGCGGCGCCGGCTGGTAGGCGCGCGAGCGCGGATCGGTAACCCAGTCCATGCCGTCGAGGCCGAAGCGGCCACCGGTCCAGCCCACATGCCAGTAGCCCTGCTCGGCGGCCCAGCGCCGGATCTCGGCATTGTGCTCGCCGAAGGGCGCGCGCCAGACCGGCGCCATCTCGCGCCCGGTCGCCTCGCGGTAAAGCCGCGCCGTCCGCGCGAGCTCGCCGGCGAGGAACTCCCGGGTGACGCCGGCCCGCGTGGCCTGCCGGCCGTCGGCGGCATAGGTCGTCAGGTGCGGATGGGTGTCGGTGTGATTGCCGACTTCGTGTCCGTCGGCGGCGATGCGCCGTACGACGTCGGGATAGCGCCGGATGAATTCGCCCGTCAGGAAGATCGTGGTCCGAATCCCCCGGCGCGCCAGGGCTTCGAGGATCGCGCCGGCCCCGCGGTCCGACGACCCGCCGTCGAAGGACACCAGCACCTCGCGGCGATCCGAAGGGCCGCGCGTCAGGTCCGGCACGACGGTGCCGCTCGGCGGCAGGGGAGCGGGGGCAGACGCGGTTGCGGACTGCCGCGACACGATCTTCGGCATCGGCGGCGCGATCGGCGCCGGAGCGGGAGCCGGAGCGGACGGGGCCGGGAGTTTCGAGGCGGGAACCGGGACCTCCGCCGCCACGATCGGCGCCTCGCCCGACAGGCTCATCGCTCCAACCCGATACGGTCCGGCCTCGCGGACGCCCTCGAAGCGGAAGCGGCCCTTCGAGGACGGAACGCTACCCACGAAGCGGCCGGCGGCGAAGAGGAAAACGGCGCTCGCCTCGGATGCGGTTCCCTCCAGCACGGCGCCGCCCGGCGTCTCGACGATGGAGTCCAGCCGCGCCGAGGGCGTCTCGCGCCGCGGCCGCGCCAGAGGAGTCGAAGCGTTCAGCCGGTCGAGCTCCTTGACCGTCTTCAGAGCGAGGATCACCGGAGCCGCGGCCGCGAGCATCACAACGGCGACGGCCAGGCGCGCCGGCACCGGTCTTGCGAGAACGGCGCGAACGGCCCTCCACGCGGCGTGACGTCCGTCGTCGCGGGCGCAGCGCGTCGAGCAGTACAGGTGCCCGCGCATGCGGACCTCGCACATGCGGCAGATCGGCTTGCGACAGAAATGGCAGCTCTTGTGGGCCCGCCGTCCGGCGTGTGTCGGGCAGGGGACGTTCACCCGTCTATTATGCGGGAGCCGCGACCGCCGAGGGACACAGGGACGGTATAGTTTCCCTTGAGACCTTGAAGATCAACCTTCCCAACGCCCTGACGCTGCTTCGGATCTTCCTGGTCCCCTTTCTCGTGGTCGTCCTGCTGACGAAGTTCGAAGGCCGCGAGATCGTGGGCCTCGTGATCTTCCTGACGGCCGTCGCGACCGACTTCCTGGACGGCTGGCTCGCCCGCCGGCGCGGCGAGATCACCACGCTGGGCACGCTGCTGGATCCGATTGCCGACAAGCTGCTGATCTCGGCGGCGTTCATTTCGCTCGTCGAGCTGGACCTCGCGCCGGCGTGGATGGTCGTGGTGGTCATCGGCCGGGAGTTCGCGGTCTCGGGGTTGCGGTCGATCGCCTCGCAGCGTGGGGTCGTCATCCCCGCGTCCGGCTGGGGCAAGGCCAAGATGGCCACGCAGATCGCGGCCGTGTCGCTGCTGATCCTGGCGGAGCGGCACGATGTTTTCCGGCTGCCGGGTCGGATTGCGCTGTGGCTGGTGGTGGCGGTGGCGCTGTTGTCGGGAACCGAGTATTTCCTGCGCTTCTTTCGCCGTATCGTGCTCGAGCCCGAGGAGGCGCACGAGGCGGACGCCGGCGCTATCCGGCCTTCCGCGCGAGAAACCTCCAGATCGGCCGGCCCTCCCGGGCGTACTTGAGCTCGTAGTTCGTCGGCGGCGGCGCCGGCAGCGCCTCCCAGGCGAGCCGCTCGAAGCTCGGCACCGTGTCGAGAAGGGGCCCGAGCGCTGCGCCGTAGTCGGGGTGGTCCGTCGCGATGCGGAGCGTTCCGTGCTTTTCCAGCCGCGTCGCCACGAGCTCCAGGAAGACGCCGTCGAGCAGGCGCCGCTTGCGCTGCTTCTTCTTCGGCCAGGGATCCGGGAAATAAACGTGAAAGGCATGGACCGACGACGGCGCGAGCGCGGTCTCGACGAAGAGCCGTCCGTCCGCGCGAACCACGCGGGCGTTGGGGAGCGCCGCGCGATCGACCCGGTCGCGACAGACCCGGTAGTACGCGAGAGCGCGCTCGACGCCCAGGAAATCGTGCGCGCCGTTGGCCCGCGCGGCCGCGATCAGGAATCGCGCCTTGCCGCTTCCGATCTCGACCTCGAGCGGGGCCCGCCGGCCGAACGCCGCTCGCGCGTCGAAGGGGCGGCCGAACCAGAGCTCCTCGTCGGGTGCGCCCGGCCACCGGCCCGCCGGACCCGCTGTGCTACCCTGATTTCGCAAAGACACCGAATTCTCATGCCCACGATCGTCTTCGTCAACGAGGGGAAGGCGGGCTCTGTCCAGGATGGTACGACGGTGCTGCAGGCGGCGCTGGACCTGGGCGTGAAGATCAGCCACGTCTGCGGCGGACTGGGCACCTGCTCGACATGCCGCGTCGAGGTCGTGGTGGGCGGAGAGAATTTGACCCCGGTGAACCCGCAGGAGCTCGCCTACGACATGGGTAACGGCAAGCGTCTCGGCTGCCAGGCGCGGGTGAAGGGAAACTGCGCCGTCCGCGCGCTGATGATTCCCAAAGTCGAGCTGTACTGAGGCCGGGTCAGCCCCTCGCCCGCTTCGCGATCGCCTCCGCGAACTCCTTCGTCCCGGCCGTGCCGCCGACGTCCGGCGTCCGGATTCCCGCCCTCAGCGTGTCGAGCATCGCCGTCTCGACGCGGCCGGCGAGCTCGGCCATGTCCAGGTGCCGCAGCATGAGGATCGCGGACATCAGGAGCGCGGTGGGGTTGGCCTTGTCCTGGCCGGCGATGTCGGGAGCCGTGCCGTGCACCGCCTCGAAGATCGCGGCCTCCGTGCCGAGGTTGGCGCCGGGCACGACGCCGAGACCTCCGACGAGCCCGGCCGCGAGGTCCGACACGATGTCGCCGTACAGGTTCTCGAGCAGGAGAACGTCGTAATTTTCGGGCCGCATCACAAGGTCCATGCACGCCGCGTCCACGATGCGGTCGTCGCTGACGATGTCGGGGTAGTCCTCGGCGACCTTGCGCACGCAGTCGAGGAACAGGCCGTCCGAGAGCTTCATGATGTTGGCCTTGTGGACGGCGGTGACGCGCCGGCGGCCGCTCGCCCGCGCATGCTCGAACGCGAACTTCGCGATGCGCGTGGAGGCCGCCGCGGTGATGATTTTTAGAGACTCGACGACCCCCGGCACCACCGTGTGCTCGAGACCGCTGTAGAGGTCTTCGGTATTCTCGCGCACGACCACGAGGTCCACGTTGTCGAACCGGCTGCGGATCGACGGAACGTTCTTGACGGGCCGCAGGTTCGCGTAGAGGTTGAGCGTTTGCCGGAGGCGGACGTTGACGGACTGGAAGCCCTTGCCGATCGGTGTGCCCACCGGCCCCTTCAGCGCGACGCGGTTGCGGCGAATCGAGTCGAGGGCCCGGGCCGGCAGCGGATCTCCTTCCTCCTGCTCGGCGCGGCGTCCGACCAGCACCTCTTCGAAGACGAGGGGGGCGCGGACCGCGTCCAGAATCTTGAGGACGGCGTCGGTGACCTCGGGGCCGATGCCGTCTCCCCGGATGAGCGTGACGGTGCGGCTGAGGCTCAATGGACGTCCCGCTTCTCGGCGGCCGGGGGTTTCTCGGTCGGCGCCGGCAGAATCATCTTCACTTTGCGGACCGCGGTGGGTGTCGCGTCCTCGATGATGAAGTCGGCGAAGCGTCCCCTCCAGCGCTCGCCTTTCCTCGGGATGCGCCCGAAGCGCAGCATCAGGTGCCCGGCGACCGTCTCGGCCTCGTCGCGCGGAAGCTGGATGCCGAACTGGTCCTCGAGCTCGTCGAGCCGGAGGCTTCCCTCGAGCAGGTAGGTTCGGTCGCCGGCCGGCTCGAAGCCCGGAGTTTCCTCGTCGTACTCGTCCTGGATCGGCCCCAGGAGCGCCTCGATCACGTCCTCGATCGTGACGAGGCCAGCGGTGCCGCCGTGCTCGTCCACGACGATCGCCATGTGCGTGCGGCGGCGCCGCATCTCGCGGAAGAGATCCTCCGCCCGCTTGAACTCCGGCACGAGAAAGGGAGGATCCACGTACCGGCCGAGCTCGAAGCTCTTCTCCTCGGCGTCGGTCAGATCGAAGAGGTCCTTGGCGTGGAGGATTCCGATGACGTTGTCGAGGTTGCCGCGATAGACGGGCAGGCGCGAGAACTTGTGCTCGCGGAGAACGTGCGTGACGTCCTGGAAGCTCGCCGTCTCCGGAAGGGCCACGATCTTGGTGCGCGGGACCATGATCTCCGTCACCGTCTTGTCCCCGAACTCGACGACCTTGTGGAGCAGCTGCCGCTCGCCGCGATGGATGACGCCCTCGTCGGCGCCCAGGTTGAACACGCTCTTCAGCTCCTCCTCCGTCAGGCCCGGCCGCGCCTCGACGATCCCGAAGAGACGGAGGAATCCGTTGGTCAGCTTGACGCAGATTGCGGCGATCGGCGAGAGGATGCGCGTGATCCAGGTCATCGGCACGGCGATCGCGCGGGAGACGTCAACCGGGGAGGCGGCGCCGATCGCCTTGGGCATCAGCTCGGCGAAGATGAAGAGGGTCAGCGTCGAGACGACGACGGCCACGAAGAAGCCGGAACGCTCGCCGAAGTAGCGGGTGGCCAGATTCGTGGCCGACGCGGAGGCCGCGCTGATGAAAAGGTTCTGGGCGATCAGGATGACCGCCAGGAGCTTGGCGGTGTGCGCCCTCAGGTTGCGGATCATCAACCCGCGGCGGTCGCCCTTCTCGCGCATGCCCTGAAGGTCGATTCGCGAGAGGGAGACCAGGGCCGTTTCGGACCCCGCGAAGAAGGCCGAGAACGCCATCGAGAGAATGAAGGCGACGACGTAGAGGATGGTCTGCGGATTCATAGAGCGGTTCCTTTTGAAGCGGAACGGGAGTTTACAGGTCGAGCTGGCTGCGCGCCCAGGCCGCGGCGTCCGCGAGCCCGGGTTCCTGGACGCGCGTCGCGGATTGGAGGGCCGGCAGACAGGCGCGATCGCGCTGTGCGCCGGCGCTGGCAGCCGCATTGCGCTGGAGCCCCCGCCGCTTCGCGCGGTTGACCGCGGTCTTGCCGAAGCGGCGCCGCCAGCCGCCCTTGCCCATCGCGAGGATCTCGGAGCGGGGGGGCGCCGGCGGCTCCGCGCCGGTTTCGAGGTCGAGCGGAGCGTTCCAGGGACACGCTTCCTGGCACGCGTCGCAACCGAAGACGCGGTCCCCGAGGGCCTGCTTCCACGGGTCGGGGATGGGCCCGCGATGCTCGATCGTCCAGTAGGCGAGGCAGCGGGCGGCGTCGAGGAGCCCGGGCTCCACGAACGCCCCTGTGGGGCAGGCCTCCAGGCACCGGACGCACGAGCCACACCTCTCGGCTACGGGCTCATCGGCCGGCAGATCGAGATCGGTGACGATCTCGGCGAGCAGCAGGTATGACCCTTGCTCTCCGTCGATCAGGCAACCGTTCTTGCCGATCCATCCGAGCCCCGCCGCAGCCGCGTAGGCGCGCTCGGCGATGGGCGTCGAATCCACGCAGACGCGGTACGCGAAGTCGCCGCCGAGGATTTCCCGGGCGCGCCCCGCGACTCGGAGCGCCCGCTGCCGGAGTGTCCCGTGGTAGTCGGCGCCTCGCGCGTATCGGGCGAACCGCGCGCCGTCGGCGGCCACCCACGCGTTGCGCGGGTGCGGCGCGGCGAGGCATACGACCGATCGCGCGCCGGGCAGGAGCGCTTCTGGGTTCGCCCGGACTTTTCGGGTCTCTTCGAGGTACCGCATTCCGGCGTGCCGGCCGGCGTCGATCCACCTCTCGAAGCGTTCGAATCGCGGCGGCGGGCCCTCGGCGCTCGCGACGCCGCAGCGCGTGAACCCTTCACGGGACGCCTCTTCGCGGAAGACCCGCGCGGCCAGAAGGCGGTCGGGCGGCATCGCACACGATGCTAGCATCCGCGCGCAGGAGGTCGTGTTGGCTTCGACCGACCGGTTTGCTGCCCGCGTTTTCGACCTCGTCGTCCTCGCCGTCATCGGCTATCTGCTGTTCCGGATCGTCGAGCCCTTCTTCGGCCCGATCTTCTGGGCCGTGCTGCTGGCGCTGATCCTCTTCCCGCTGAACGAGCGGCTCCGCCGCCGCATCAAAGGCCGGAGAGCGCTCGCGGCGACGATCCTGACCCTCGCGGTGACGCTGGGGATCGTCGTGCCGGCCGCCTACATTGCCGTGGCCTTCACGCGGCAGGGCGTGGAGCTCGGCCACAGGCTTACCGAGGCGGCCGACAAGTACCAGATCCAGCAAGTGGGGGATCTGCTTCGGCTGCCCGCGATCGGGAAGGCGGTGGCGTGGCTCCAGAGCCGGTTCGGCATCGAGGCTGGAAGCATTCAGGCGTGGCTGGCCCGGGCGACGACGTCGGTGACGGATTTCCTGATCGCGCACGGGCGAGAGTTCGTCGTCGGCGCCTTCGGCCTCTTCGGAAACCTGAGCGTGATGCTCTTCACGGTGTTTTTCTGCTTCCGCGACGGGGACGAGGTCGGCTCCCGTCTCATCCGGATTCTTCCGATGGAGCCCAGGCGAAAGGATCATCTCTTCACTCACATGCGGGCGGTCACCGAGGCCGTCGTCCTGGGCACGATCATCACGGCACTCGTTCAGGGAGCCCTGGTCGGCGTCGCGTTCTGGATCACGGGGCTACCGTCCCCGGTCGTATTTGGCGTGCTGACTGCAATCGCGTCGTTCGTTCCGCTGGTGGGTACGGCGCTGGTGATCGTGCCGGCGGCGATCTATCTCGCTGCCACCGAAGGCATCTGGTGGAAGGCCATCTTCATGGTCGCCTGGGGCGTGCTCGTGGCGGGGTCGGCCGACAACGTTCTCAAGCCGATGCTGATCTCGGGGAAGGCCGAGATCGGAACGCTGCCGGTCTTCTTCGGAGTCATCGGCGGCCTGGCCGCGTTCGGGATGATCGGTCTCTTCCTCGGCCCGGTCCTCGTCGCGCTGGGGCTCGTCCTCCTCCAATTCGCCGAGGAAGGCACCGGGGCCGCGACCGGCCAGCCCGCGGTGGGTTTCTCCGGACCGAAGACCTGACGCCTACTTCCTCACCCAGTCGGCGACGAAGATGTTGGTCTCGTGGGGCTTCGTGCCATTGCGGTTGGACGCGAAGACCAGCTTCTTGCCGTCGCGCGTGAACATCGGGAAGCCGTCGAAGTCGGGCGAGAACGTGACCCGCGTGAGATTCGTGCCGTCCTCGCGGATCAGGTAGAGCTCGAACTCGCGCCGCTTCGGGTCGTCCATGTTGGACGAGAACATGATCTCGCGGCCGCCGGGGAGAAAGAACGGCGCGAAGTTGGCCGCACCGTTGGACGTGACGGTATGGTCGCCGGAGCCGTCGGCGTTCATGACGCGAATCTCCAGAGCTCTCGGGGCGTAGGTGTGGCGCTCCAGGTTCTCCCGGTAGCGCGCCAGATCCTCGGGGTACTGCGGATGGTCGGCCCGGTACACGATCTTCTTGCCGTCGTCGGAGAAGAAGGGACCGCCGTCGTATCCGGGCGTGTGCGTCAGGCGGCGGACGTTCTTCCCGTCCGCGTCCATGGTGTAGATCTCGAGATCCCCGTCGCGAGCGGACGTGAACACGACCGTCTTTCCGTCCGGCGAGACCGTCGCCTCCGCGTCGTAGGCGGGCGAGGAGAAGAGCGGCCGGATGTCGGTTCCGTCCGGCCGGGAGGAGTAGATGTCGTAGTCGTCGAGAGCCCAGACATAGCCGTGGGACCGGTCCGGACGCGGCGGACACTCGGGGCCCGCGCGGAAGGTCGAGGCGTAGAGGACGCGGTCGCCGGAAGGGAAGAAGAACGCGCAGGTCGTCTTACCCTCGCCGTTGGAAACGCGGCGGCGGTCGGAGCCGTCGGCCGCCATCGTGAAGATCTGGTCGCAGGGCAGCCGGTCCTCGTCGGACTGAAAGATCAGGCGCGTGCCGTCGGCCGACCAGTAGGCTTCGGCGTTCTGGCCGCCGAAGGTCAGCTGCTTCAGGTTCGCCAGGAACTTCTCTTCGCCCGGAAAGAGCGACGCCCCGGACGGGGTCGGTGCGGCGGCCGGCGGAAGCTCCCCAGTCGCGGCGGCGCCGAGGAGGACGAATCCGGCGAGAACGGCGTATCTCATGGAGCGCGGGATTTTAGTTTATTCTCGGCCCGACGTTCGAATGGACCGCCCCAACGATCTGAAGCGAGTGCTCGCGGAGGAAATCCGCGCGGCGATCGCGGAGACCGCGCCCGGTCCGGGGGGAGGCGCTCCGGAAGATCCCGCTTCGCAACAGGCGCGCGTCTCCCTGCGCCGCGCCGAGGAGGTGCTCACGCCGTCGGTGCCCGACCAGGCGCCCCTCTCGGCGGTCAAGCGGCTCGTGATTCGCGCGCTTCGATTCCTCTGGCGAAACCAATCTTCGTTCAACGCGCTGTCCCTCTCCGCCGGAGCGGGGCTGGCCGACGGCCTCGACCGCCTGCGCGCGGAGACCGGACGCGGAATCGACGAGCTCTCGCGCCGCGCCGGCGTGCAGGAGGCCCGGTTGACGCTGGCCGAAACGCGCGCGGGTTCGTCCCCGGTCCCGGCCGCCGCGCCCTCGCCAGTGGCCTCGCCGGCGCCGCTGCCTCCCGGCGTTTACGCGCTCTTCGAGGAGCGCTTCCGCGGCAGCCGCGGGGACATCGCGCAGGCTCAGCGCTTTTACCTCGATTTCCTGAAGGACCTTCCGGGCCCCGTGCTCGACGTCGGCTGCGGGCGCGGAGAGTTCCTCGAGCTCCTGGCCGGAGCCGGGATTCCAGGCACCGGCGTCGAATCGAATTCCGTGTCGGTTGAGTCCTGCCGCCGCGCCGGGCTCTCCGTCGAGGAAGGGGACGCGCTCGAGCGGCTGGCCTCGCTCCCGTCGGGCACGCTCGGCGCGGTCGTGGCGTTCCAGGTCGTCGAACACTGGACTCCCGAAGCGATCTTCCGTTTCCTGCAGGAGGCCCGCCGCGCTCTGGCGCCGGGGGGAGTCCTCATCGCCGAGACGATCAACACGGACGCGGTTTCGGCGATGCGCGCCTTTTACCTGGATCCGACGCACGTTCGACCCGTCCCTGCCGAGGCCCTGCGCTTCCTCGCGGAGGCGGCCGGCTTCACGGACACGCGCGTCGAGTGGCGCTCGCCGCTTCCGACCGACCAGAGACTCGAGGAGCGATCCGAGAACGATCGGAAGCTCAACGCGCTGCTCTATGCGCCGCAGGACTACGCGCTGGTTGCGAGAGCGCCGATTTCTCCGTGAGGACTCCGCGAGTCCTGGTCCTCGCGGTGCAATCGCCGTTCGCCGAAGGCGGCGCGGAGAAGCACGTCCGGAGGCTGACCGAAGAGCTGCGCGCGCGCGGCGTGGAGGCCGATCGGGTCTCGATTCCGCTGGTCGAGCGCGAGCGATTCGACCTGGTGCGAAGCGCCGCCGTCTGGCGCGGCCTCGATCTCTCGGAGATCGGGGGCCAGCCGGTCGACGCGGTGATCGCGACGCGGTTCCCCAGCTACGCCATCCGGCACCCGAACAAGGTCGTCTGGCTCATCCACCAATACCGGCAGGCCTACGACCAGTACGGCACGGCATACAGCGACCTGACGGCGTCGCCCGAGGATCGCCGAACGCGTGAGGTCATCGCCCGCATCGACAAGGTCGGTTTGTCGGAGGCCCGAAAGGTCTTCGCCAACTCGCAGACCGTCGCGGCGCGACTGCTGCGCTTCAACGGCATTCGCTCGGAGCCCCTGTATCACCCTCCTCCGCTGGTGGGCAGATACCGGGGAGGCGCGCCCGGAAACACGGTCCTGTGGGTGGGCCGACTGGATGGATGGAAGCGACCGGGCCTTCTCCTCGAGGCGCTGCCCCACGCTCCCGACGTCCGCGCCGTCTTTCTCGGCCGAGGACCGGAAGAGGAGGCGCTTCGCCGCCGTGCCTCGGAGCTTGGTGTGGAGAGCCGCACACGGTTCATCCCCTACGCCGATGACGAGACGCTGCTCGACCTGTACGCCGAGGCGAGGATCGTCGCCGTGACGGCGGCCGGAGAGGATCTCGGCTATGTGCCGCTGGAAGCGTTTCTCTCCGGCAAGCCCGTCGTGACGACCGAAGACGCGGGCGGCCCTCTGGAGTTCGTCCGCGACGGCGAGACCGGGATCGTCGCGGCTCCGAGGCCCGATGCGCTGGGCGTCGCGCTGAGGCTGGCGTGGCCGCGAACCGACGCTCTGGCCGCGATGGGCGAAGCCGGCCGGCGCCGCGCTTCGCAGCTGGCGTGGGACGAGCCGGTCCGGAGACTGCTCGAGGCGGCGGGGATTCGATGAGCGCTTCGGAAGATCCGATCCGCCGGCTGGCGAGGGAACGCGGCAGGCTGCTGGGAGAGCTGGGCGTCACTCCCGCGGACGCGCGCTGGACGAAGGCCGAGGCCGACGTCCTCGCGAGCCTGTCTCATCCGCAGCTTTCCGCGAGGCTCCCCGGCCCGCTCCTCGTTCTCTGGCGCAGGGCGGTCCGGCTGTTGCGATAGCGATCCAGCTCAGCGAGGGCCTCGGGGCATGCGGCGCCGCTCGGTCCACTGGCGGACTTTGTTCCGTCCCTCGTCCTTGGCGCCGTAGAGTGCCCGATCCGCGCGTACCAGAAGCTCCGTGCGCTGCTCGGGGGAGAGACCCTCGGTGTCGGCGACGCCTGCCGAAACGGTGACGCGGAAGGACCGACCTTCGCTTGAGAAGGGCTCGCGATCGATCCGGCGCCGGACGCGGTCCGCGACCTGGACGGCCGATCGGGCCGCGGTCTCGGGAAAAAGAACCGCGAACTCCTCGCCGCCGTAACGACAGGCGAGGTCCGAGGCGCGGACCGTGTCGCGCAATATCTCCCCGAACCGACGGATCGCGACATCGCCCGCCGCATGCCCGTGGCTGTCGTTGAGCTTCTTGAAGAAGTCCAGGTCGAAGAGCGCGACCGAGACGGGCGCCCCGTACCGTTGGTGACGGGCCCACTCCTCGGAAAGGCGTGTCTCGAAGTACCTGCGGGTGGCCAGGCCGGACAGCTCGTCGGTGACCGCGATCTCCCAGTTGCGCGAGGCCTGGAGGGAAACGGTGAGCGGAGCCAGGAGCGCGCGGATCTCGGCCTTGCGGTCCTCGCCGATCGGCTGCGGCGAGGACAGCGACAGGTAGGCGACGAGGCTGTCGCCGGAGTAGAGCGGAAGATGGAGCGTCTGCGTGGGAGCGGTCCCCGGCATAAGCTCCAGGGGCGCGAAGGAACGGTCGGTCTCCGTGGCGGCGAACTTCAGCAGGGCGCGCGAGTCGATCCGCTCCCCGACGTGAGGATGCTGCGGCTGGATCACGGGGACGCGCGGCTCGTTCTCGCGCGGCGAGAGCCCCCACACCTCGGAGATGCACTCCGATCGGTCGACGCGGTAGACGTCGAACTGCGTCAGGGGAAGGATCTCGCAGGCGGCGCGGTAGGCGTGCGCCAGGATCTCCCTGGGTTCGGGCGACTCGCCGAGGAAGTGGCTTCCGCGTTCGCGCGCGCGCAGGCGGGCCGCCAGAACGCGCTCGCGGCGGGACAGCTGCCAGACGCGGAGCGCCGCGGCGGCCGCCGCGAGAACCAGCAGGATCTCCGCCCAGACCGGAAGCAACGCCGGTCAGTGTAGACCGGAGGTGCAAGAAAAAAGGCCCCCTCGCGGGGGCCTTGGTTTGTGCGCGGTAGCGCGACTCAGTGAGAGGGTGTCGTCGTGGCGGGAGCCGTCTCGGTGGAGGTCGTCGTCGCGGTGGACGTCGTCGTCGTGCCCTCGGTCGAGGTGGTGGTGGTGGCCGCCGTGCTCGTCTCCTCGACGACCGCGGGGGCCTCGGTCTGGGTCGTGG
>JBKOVK010000248.1:0-30418 GCA_046724475.1 Acidobacteriota bacterium
TCCGACGGCGGCGACACGGAATGGCTGGCCAAGTTCCGCGCGAGCTACGACCCGCTCGGCCGGCGCTTCAGCGGCCCGGCGTCCGTGACGGACGCGCGCACGATCATCCGCGAGATGCGCGTGATCAAGGACGAGGAGGACCTCCGCTACCTCCGCCGGGTCGCGCAGATGTCCGCGCAGGGCCACGTCAAAGCCATGCAGGCCGCCGCGCCGGGCAAGTGGGAGTACGAGGTGCAGGAAGCCCTCGACGGTTACTGCCATTCCAACGGCGCGCGACGGATGGCATATCCCTCCATCGTGGGCTCGGGCCCCAACGCCTGCATCCTCCACTACGACCAGAGCAGCCGCCAGATGAAGGACGGAGAACTCCTCCTGAACGATTCCGGCGCCGAGTACGGCCTGTACGCGACCGACATCACGCGGACCTATCCCGTCAACGGCAAGTTCTCGCCGGAGCAGAAGGCGATCTACGAGATCGTGCTGGGCGCCCAGAAGGCGGCCATCGCCGTCGCCAAGCCGGGGGTGAAGCACGACGAGATCGAGCATGCCGCCGCGATGGCGCAGACGCAGGGCCTGGTCAAGCTGGGGCTGTTGTCGGGCGATCCGGCCGAGATCGTCAAGAGCTTCGGCCACCGCAAGCTCACGCTCCACGGCGTGTCGCACTGGGTCGGCTTCGACGTGCACGACCCGAGCAAGTACCGCGACGCCTCCGGCCAGTCGCGTCCGCTCGAGCCCGGCATGGTGTTCACGATCGAGCCCGGCATCTACATTCCGGCGAAGTCCGAGGGCGTGGATCCGAAGTGGTGGAACATCGGCGTCCGGATCGAGGACACGTTCCTGGTCACCAAGGACGGCCTCGAGTGCCTCTCCTGCGGTGCGCCGCGCGAGGTGGCGGACGTCGAGAAGACGGTGAAGTCGGGGAAGAAGTAGCTCTCAGCGAGTCGCGGACGGCGAGGGCACGAGGATCCGGACCGTGTCCTCGCCGACGTGGCAGCGCACCGGCGTCTGCAGCACGCAGTCCCCGTCGAGCTGGATCTGCACGGGGTAGCTCTCCCGCGAGCGGATCGTGACGTTGCGCCCGGGCACGATCCGGGCCAGGCCTTCGGTCACATGCGCGGCGCGTCCCTGCTGCATGGCCACGAACAGCTGGAACAGCTTCGCGCGGTCGCGGTGCGCGAACAGAAGCACCTCGAACATGTCGCTCCCGAAGCGCGCCTGCGGCGCGATGATCCAGCGGCCCGCGTAGTGGCGCGCGCGGCAGACGACGGCGTAGGTCGCCTCGTGCGCGGCCCCGTCGATCTCGACCTCGAGGTTGGGAAACTCGTACTGGAAGAACTGCGAGGCGGCCGTGAAGAAGATCCCGGCACGGCCCAGCCGTCTTTTCATCACGAGGTTCATGCGTCCCATCACCCGTGCGTCGATGCCGGCCCCCGCCCACAGCAGGAACGGCCGATCTTCGGCCTGGGCCAGCCGAAACGCGGCCGGAGAGCCCGTCAGGAGGAGATCCTCGGCGCGCGCCAGCGTCGCCGGGATTCCGAGCTCGATCGCGAGAACGTTGGACGTGCCGGCGGGCAGAATCCCGAGGGGAACCTTCGTTCCCGCCAGACCCGCGGCGACTTCCGACATGGTCCCGTCGCCTCCGCAGACGGCCACCAGGTCGATGCCCTTCTTCAGAAACGTCCGTACGATCTCGGTCGCATCCCCGCGCCCGGAGGTCGGCGCGTTGACCAGCTCGAGGCCGCGGCGTCTCTGGCGATCGATGAGCGCGTTCATCTGCCGGCGGCGGTCGCGCTGACCCGCGATCGGGTTGTAGATTAGGAGTCCCCGCTTCGTGACCGGGACGGAGGCCGTCCGATTCGAAAAGGAGCGGCGCCGTTTCCGGACCGACTGTGTGCGGGCGCCTTCGGTCGCGGCCGAGCCCGTCAAAAGAGCTCTCCTTCCCGCCGCGGCGCCGTGACTCCCAGATGACGGTAGGCCGCGGCCGAGGCGACGCGGCCCCGAGGCGTGCGCTGCAAAAATCCCGCCTGGAGGAGGTAGGGCTCGTAGAGGTCTTCGAGCGTGCCGCGGTCTTCTCCGAGAGACGCGGCGATCGCGCCGATGCCCACGGGACCGCCGCCGAACTTCTCGATGATCGTGGCGAGGATGCGGCGGTCGAGCTCGTCGAAGCCGTGTTCATCGACTTCGAGCCGGGCCAGCGCGGCGCGCGCCGTGTCGAGGTCGATCTCGTCCTTGCCGGCGACCTCCGCGAAATCGCGCAACCGGCGCAGGAGGCGGTTGGCGATGCGCGGCGTGCCGCGGGCTCGGGCGCCGATCTCGCGGGCGGCGTCGGGCGTGATCCGAATCGAGAGGATGCGCGCCGAACGATCGACGATCCGGGCCAGGGCCGCGACGTCGTAGAAGTCGAGGCGCAGGGTGATGCCGAAGCGGCCGTGGAGCGGCTGGGAGAGAAGGCCCGGCCGTGTCGTGGCGCCGATGAGGGTGAACGGCGGCAGGTCCACTTTCATCGTGCGCGCCATCGGGCCTTCGCCGATCATCACGTCGAGCCGGAAATCCTCCATTGCGGGATAGAGGATTTCCTCGACGGCGGGATTCAGGCGATGGATCTCGTCGACGAAGAGCACGTCCTTGGGCTGCAGGTTCGTGAGAATGCCCGCGAGGTCTCCGGCGCGCGCGATCATCGGTCCGGCCGTCAAACGGAGGCCGGCGCCCATCTCGCGGGCCACGATGTGCGCGAGCGTCGTCTTGCCCAGGCCCGGTGGCCCCGTCAGGAGGACGTGATCCAGGGGCTCGTTGCGTCCGCGGGCGGCGGCCAGGAACACCGAGAGGTTTTCGCGAACCTTGGTCTGCCCGATGTACTCGGTGAGCGTCTGCGGCCGCAGCTTCGGCTCGACCGCGGCGTCGTCCTCTAGCGCGGCGCCGGTCAGGACCTCTCGATCAGTCATGTCGACGCTCAAGTGTATGACGGCGCTCCGATGAGCCTTATCCCGTCAATCGCCTCAGCGCTTCCTTCAGGAACTCCCCGAAGTCCTTCGGCGCTCCGGCCCTCGCGGCCCCGTCCACGGCGCGTTCGGCTTCGGTCTTGCGATAACCCAGGTTGACGAGGGCGGAGATGACATCGTCGGCGGCGACGGCGGCCGGAGGCTTGCCCGGAGCCTCGCCCGGAAGGTTCGCGGCCTTCTCGGAGAGCTCTAGGACCATCCGTTCGGCCGTCTTCTTTCCGACGCCCGGAATCGCGATGAGCCGGCGCACGTCCTGGGACCGCAGGGCGTCGATGAGCTCGGTCGGAGGCATTCCCGAGAGCACCGTCAGCGCCACACGCGGACCGATTCCGGCCACGCCGAGAAGGAGGAGAAACAAGGACCGCTCGCGCTCGGTCAGGAAACCGTACAGCGCCAGCGCGTCCTCGCGCACGTGCGTGTGGATCCACAGCGACGCCGGGCTCTCCTGCTCCGGAAGCTCGTAGAAGGTCGAGAGAGGGATGTGGACGAAGTACCCGACGCCGCCGACGTCCAGAAGAACGTGATCGGGCGTCTTGCTCGCGAGGCGGCCGGTCAAGCGCCCGATCATGATGCAGGGATTGTAGAGGCCGCCGCTAGCTCCTCCGTCCTCCCTCGCTCCCTCGCGCGAACGAGGAGAGCAGCGCCTCGTTGACCTCGATCTTGCGCGCCGCGCGCTCCTGGGCGAGGTAGGCGCGGGTCAGGCGCTCGGCCTCGCGGCTGCGCAGCGACTCGGCGAGCTCCGCCTTCTGCGTCTGGAACGCGTTGCGGTCTCCCTCGGTCCGCGTCAGGACGCGAAAGAGGACGAAGCCCGCGGGCACGGAGACCGGCCGTCCCGCCTGTCCCTGGGGAGTCTTGAAGACGGCTTCGGCGAGGCCCGGAGCCTGGCCGAGGTCCGGAACGGGACCGGCAGGGCCGAACTCGGTCGTCGTCTTGACCTCGGTTCCGTAGCGGCTGGCGAGCGTGGCCAGTGTGGCTCCGGAGGACAGCTCCTTGGCGGCCGGCTCGAGCTGGGCCAGGGCGTCTTTCTCGCGCCGCTCGGTTTTCCACTCCTGCTCGAGTTTGGGCTTGAGCTCCGCGAAGGGCGGGAGTCCCGCCGCGCGCTCCTCGGAGGGCTTGAGGAAGACGATCCCGCGCGGGGTCGTCACGGGATTGGCCGAGACTTTCCCCACCGACGTGGTCCAGGCCTCGTCCGAGAACTTCTGGTTGGCGCCGATCCCCGGAATCGCGTCGCCGCGGGCGGCCCACTCGGTCGTGTTGAACGTGATCGTGTCGTTCTGGAGCTTGCGCAGGTCGTCGTCGGAAGCGCCGCTCATCGTCTTGAGCTTCGCGCCGAGCTCTTTGGACTGCCGGTCGAGCTCCGCCGTCGCCTGCCGCTCGGTCAGATCCGAGACGAGCATCGGGCGCGCTTCGGGGAACGCGCGCGTGCGGGCAGGAGTCTTCCCCTCGAGCTTGATGATGTGGTACCCGAACTGCGACTTCACCGGGCCGCGGACCTCGCCGGGCTCCATGGAGAACGCCGCGGACTCGAATTCGGGGACCATCTGGCCGTGCGAGAACGGAGGCAGCTTTCCGCCCTGACCCTTCCCGCTGGGATCGTCGGTGTTCTCGTTGGCGAGCTTCGCGAAGTCCGCGCCGGGCAGCTTGGCGCGCGCCGCGATCGTCTCGGCCCTGGCCTTGGCGACCGCGTCGGCGTTCTCGCCCCCGTCGGGCTTGACGGAGATGAGGATGTGCGACGCCTGGACCTGTTCGGGAACGCTCAGGCTGTCCTTGCGCTTCTCGTACTCCGCCGTGAGGTCGGCGTCCGACGGCTTGATCTTCTGGCGGATCTTGGCCTTGTCCACCAGCAGGTACTTGACCCGCCGCTGCACCGGCGTGCGGTAACGATCCTTGTGCTTGTCGAGGTACTGCTGGAGGTCGGCGTCGCTGGGCTGCGCGTTGGACTCGATGCGGCTGGCCGGAACCAGGATGTATTCGATTGTCGCCTTGTCGTTGCGCGCGGCGTACTCGCGCAGGATCTCGGATTCGGGCACGACGACGGACGCCTTGACGAGGTCGCCGTACTTCTGGAGCAGGATGTCTTCGCGAAGCTCTTCCTCGAAGCGCTCGGGCGAGATCCCGTTGCCGCGCAGCATCCGCTCGTATTTCTCCCGGCCGATGAACTGGCCGCTCTCCTGGAAGAAGGGAAGCGTCACGATCTTCTCGGCCAGCTCCTGGTCCGACACGGTCAGGTTCATCCGCTTGGCGGCCTCCAGGCGCAGCATCCTCTCGATCATCGAATCGAGGACGTTCTTGGGTAAGTCGAGGGCGCGCTCGAGCTCGGGGGAGAAGTTGCCCTGGTACATCTGGCGATAACGCTCGACCTGCGCGCGGTACTGGCGGTCGAACTCGACGGCCGTGATGCGCTCGCGTCCCACTTTGGCCACGACCTGGCTGGAGGGATCCTGGTTGGGGCCTCCGGACCAGAACACGAATCCGAGGATGAACACCGCGATCACGGCGAACAGCGTCCACTTCAGCTGGTGGAAGCTGTTGCGCATCGTCTTGAGCATCGAAACTCCCTCCGTCGGCCGAATTCCGAAACGGGCGACTATAGCAGGGCGGCGCGCGAGGACGAGAGAGGTTCGCCAAGGTGCTTCGGTCACCGAGGCGGGAAGCCCGGGTGTGCTATAACTGATGCGGATAAGTCCCGTAGTTTCGGGAGTTTATGAGAAAACGGAAGTCCGGACAACCGGCGGGGACGGATCTCGACTGGTTCGTCATCCCGATCGAGACGCTCCGGCGATGGGGGCTGATTGTCCTCCTCGTGCTGGTAGCTGCCGGTGTCGGCTTCTATCTCTACAGCCGGAACAAACGGTCGCCGCAGGAGAAGGCCCGCATCGAGATCGCGGAAGCCGATTCGATGCTCTCCCGCGCCACCCGCGCTGCCGGAAGCGTGCGTCCCGGCTCCAACGTCGCGCAGGCGCGCGACTTCCTCGGCGACGCGCGCCAGTCCTACTCGGCTTCGCGGTGGGAGGAGGCGTTTCGCCTGGCCATCGAGTCCCAGTCGTACTCGCGCCGGGCGCTGGGATCCGCGGGCTCGGGCGAGCAGGGAGACGCGACGTTCATCTTCGTGGAAGGAGACGTCTCGCTCCAGCGTGCGGGGCGCTCGACCTTCGAGCCCGCGAGGCAGCGCCAGCCTCTCTTCGACGGCGACTTCGTGAAGGCCGGCAAGACCGGCTCGGCCGAGATCATGTTCAACGACGGCACGCTCTACACGATCCGTCCCGGATCGCTGTTCGAGTGCCGCAAACCCCAGGCGTCGGAGGCCAGCGGCAGCCAGATCAAGATGATCTCGGGCGCGATCAACGTCTACACCTCGAGCGCGACGGCGGCGGTCGACACCGACTCGGCGACGGCCGCGATCGAGCGCGACTCCCGCGCGTCGGTGGACGTGGCGATGGGAGAGAAGACCGAAGTCGTCAGCTACCGCGGCCGGACGACGGTCTCGACAGGCAAGGAAACGGTGGTACTGGAAGGCCGCGAGAAGATCTCGGCCGACGCCGCCAGCCGCCAGTTCTCGCCCAAGATCGCGCTGCCGGATTCACCCCAGCCGGTCCTGCCGGCCGACAACCGGATCTACGACCTGAAGACCGGCGACCAGGTGGAATTGAAGTGGACGAAGGTCTCCGACGCGACACGGTACCGGCTGCAGATCTCGAGGTCCCGCCTCTTCGTTCCCGACTCGACCGAGGTCGACCTCGATGATCGCGTCCAGACCCAGTCGCGGGTCAAGGTCTCCAAGGAGGGCTCGTACTTCTGGAGGGTCGCGGCCATCGACTCCTCGGGCGTGGCTTCGGACTGGAGCCTGGTGCGCCGCTTCCGGATGATGACGGAGCCGGTCAAGGAAGGGGGAGGCGACGGAGCTCCGCCCGAGCTGGTGGTCTCTCCTCCCCAGCAGATGGGGAACCTGTTTCTGATCTACGGAAAGACGGAGCCCGGAGCCATCGTCACGGTCAACGCCGAGCCGGCGGACGTGGAACCCGACGGCTCCTTCAAGAAGACGATCACCGTCGAGCGCGACGGCGCCTCGGTCCTCGTGGTCAAGTCGGTGGACGCGTCCGGCAACGAGACCGTCAAGCGTGTCCGCATTTTCGTGGAGTCGCTATGATCGGGAATCCCACAGCGGAGTAGGGGAGGTTTTTTTGGCCTGGAAATCCGTTTTTTCGATTTTCTCCAACGATCTCGCCATCGACCTCGGAACCGCCAACACGCTCGTCTTCGCCCGCGGCAAGGGAATCGTCGTCCGCGAGCCCTCGATCGTGGCCGTCAACACCAACACGAACCGGGTCGAAGCCGTCGGCACCGACGCCAAGGAGATGGTCGGGCGCACGCCCGGCAACATCGTCGCGATCCGGCCGATGAAGGACGGCGTCATCGCGGATTTCGAAGTGACCGAGAAGATGCTCGACCACTTCATCAAGAAGGCCCACGGCCGCTCGCTCTTCGTGCGGCCGAGGATCGTGATCTCGGTCCCGTCGGGCATCACCCAGGTCGAGAAGCGCGCCGTGCAGGACTCGGCGCTGCGGGCCGGCGCGTCGGAGGTGTTCATCATCGAGCAGGCGATGGCGGCGGCCATCGGCTCGGGCCTGCCGATCACCGAGCCCACGGGCAACATGATCGTGGACATCGGCGGCGGGACCACCGACGTCGCGGTCATCTCGCTGGCGGGCATCGTCTACAGCCGCTCGGTGCGCACAGCGTCCAACGAGATGGACGAAGCGCTGATCCAGTACCTCAAGCGCAAGTACAACCTGCTGATCGGCGAGCGGACGGCCGAGCAGATCAAGATCGAGATCGGATCGGCGCACCCCGTCGACGAGCCGATGACGATGGAGGTCAAGGGCCGCGACCTCGTCGAAGGCGTTCCCAAGACGCTGATGCTGACGGACGAGGAAGTGCGCGAGGCGCTGTCGGAAGTCGTGGCGGCGATCGTCGAGACCGTACGCGTGGCCCTCGAGCGCACGCCGCCCGAGCTCTCGGCCGACATCATGGACAAGGGAATCATCATCACCGGCGGCGGATCGCTGCTGCGCAACCTCGACCGGCGCCTCTCCGAGGAGACGGGCCTGCCGATCTCCTACGCCGAGGACCCGCTGGCGTCGGTGGCGCTGGGGACGGGGGCGATGCTGACGGACATGGACCTGCTGCGCAAGATCTCGATCACTTGAGGGAGCCCTAAAGCGCCCTTCACCGTTCACGATCCATGAGAGCCCCTAATCCCCACGTCGAGGTTGCGGCGGTCAATCCCCGCCGCGGGGCCGTGGTGCTCATGGTCGTGCTGCTCTCGTGCGTGCTGATCCTTTCGGCGCAGGCGCCGGGGCGGGGCGGGCGCGGAGCCACGCTGCTGCAGTCGTGGATCCTGACGGCCTCGGCGCCCGTGACCACGGCGGTGGGTGCGGTCTCGCACGGGGTGTCTGGGCGGATCGCCTCCACGATCGACCTCTTCACGGCGCGGACCGAGAACGACAAGCTGCGGCACGACCTCGACGAGCGGGACAAGGAGCTCTTCCGGCTGCGGGCGGAGCTGAAGCAGCGTGGCGAGGCGCGCCGCCTGGAAGCCGAGGGATCCGCTCTCCCGGGAGTGGTCGGCAGCGTGCCGGTGCTGCTGCTCGAGAGGCGGGCCGGCGTGTACAGCGTCCTCGTCGGAGCCGGCAGCGCCGAGGGCGTGGTGCCGAGCTCCCCGCTCGCGGTTCCGCAGGGCATCGTCGGGCGCGTCGTGGCCGTGGGCCGCAACGTCTCCCGCGCGCAGCTGCTGCTCGATGCCTCCGCGGCGGCGGGCGCCCGGATCGCCCGCACTGGAGAGCTCGGCGTGATTCGGGGCGACGGCCGCGGCGCCCTGACGCTCAACAACATCGCGACGACGTCGTCGGTCGCCCGCGGGGACCTCGTCGAGTCGGCCGGCATCGACGGCATCTACCCGCGCGGCGTCCCGATCGGCCGTGTGGAGTCGGTGGCCCGCGGGAGCAAGCTTTTCCTGGAGGTCCGCGTGACGCCCCTGGCCGATTTCGCGAGGCTGACGGACGTCCTGCTGCTCGCGCCCTCGCCGGCGGCGCGTGAGAACCCGGAGATCACCAAGGGTGGGCGTTGAAAATCCGGCGGATCGCGCTTCTTCTGGCGGCGGCGGCCGTCCTGGAGTTCCTCGTGGCCGGCTCGCGTTATCGCGCCCTATGGCCCGTGGACTGGTTCCTGCTGGCAACGGCGGCGGTCGCGCGCAGCGGAGACTTCGTGCGCGCGGTCTTGACCGGCGCCATCGCGGGGTTTGCGGAGGATGCGATCTCCCAGCCGATGCTGGGAGTCAATGCCTTCGCCAAGGCGCTGCTGGGCTTCGTGCTGACGCTGGTTTCGGTGCGGATCGCCTTCGGCGGCGCGCTGGCCGTGGGCGCGGCGCTGGGGGTCGCGTCGCTCGCGAACGAGGCGATCGTGGCGCTCTTGTCGGCGCTTCTCGCGCAGTCGCCGATCGTGCTGATCTCGCGCGAGGCGATCTGGCGGGCCGTGGTCACCGGGATCACGGGGGGAGCGCTGGAAGCCGCGTGGAACTTCGGCTGGCGGGACTGGTGGAAGCGGCGCCGGCTCCGGCGGCTGCGCTGAAGGGCCCATGCTGAGAATCCGCGAGGACCGCCAGTCGCTGGTTCGGCGCATCGAGATCGCCCGTGTGGGCGTGGGCGCGGCGCTGTCGCTCCTGGCGGTGGCGTACTGGTTCGTCCAGATCGTCCGCAGCGAGTACTACTTCAATCTCTCCGAGAACAACCGGATCCGCGCCGTCAAGATCACGGCGCCGCGGGGGTACGTCCTGGACCGCAACGGCGCGGTCATCGTCGAGAACGAGCCCGCGTACACCCTGCACCTCTACCGCCGCGAGGCCAGGGATCTGGACGCCTCGATCACGTTCATCGCCGACCTGCTGGGACTGAACGTGGACCAGGTGCGCTACCGCGTCGACCGCGGGCGCCGGGACCCCGAGTTCGTTCCCATCGCGATCGCCGAGAACCTCGGCCTCGAAGAGGTCGCGGCCGTCGAGGCGCGGGCCGTGGAGCATCCGGAGTTCGCGATCACGGTCTCGCAGCGTCGCCTCTACAAGCACGGCGGCTCGGCGGCCCACGCGCTCGGCTACCTCTCGGAGGCCACGCCTGAGCAGATCAAGAGCGCCGGGAACATGTATCGGGTCGGCGACTGGATCGGGCAGAAGGGGATCGAAGGCGCGTACGAGCGCCTCCTGGCCGGCACCAACGGCGAGCGCCGCGTCATCGTGGATTCGCACGGACGCGAGGTCTCGGAAGCGAATCGTCTGGAGGCGAGCCCCGGACAGAATCTTTTCCTGTCGGTCGACCTGAAGCTTCAGGAAGTCGCGGAGGAGTACTTCCGCGACAAGGTCGGGTCCGTCGTCGCTCTGGACCCGGAGACCGGCGAGATCCTCGCCCTCGTCTCGTCGCCATCCTACGATCCCAACTGGTTCACCCGACGCGTCACATCCGCAGAGTGGACGAGTCTCCTGGAGAACCCGGACCGTCCGCTGCAGAACCGGGCCATCCAGAACATGTATTCGCCGGGCTCGGTCATCAAACCGTTCCTGGCGTACGGCGCGCTGGCTATGGACCTGGTGGACCCGAACGCAAAGATCTTCTGTCCGGGACACGCCGAGTTCTACGGCCGTGAGTTCCACTGCCACAAGAAGGGCGGCCACGGCCTGGTCAACCTCCGCGACGCGATCAAGCTCTCCTGCGACGTCTACTTCTACAACCTGGGCAAGAGACTCGGGATCGACCGCATCAGCGAGATCGCGAGCTCCTTCGGGTTCGGCCAGCCCACGGGCGTGGACCTCGCCTTCGAGAAGTCCGGTCTGGTGCCGTCGGAGGAATGGGCCCGCGTCAAGCGCAAGGCGCGCTGGTACCCGAGCGAGACGATCTCCGTAGCGATCGGGCAGGGCCCGCTGCTCGTGACGTCGATGCAGATTGCGCGCGCCCTGGCCGGGTTGATCGAGGAAGGCAAGATGCCGACGCCGCACCTCTTCTATTCGTCGCAGGACCCGCGGACGGGAGCGCAGCTGCGCTACAAGCCCGAGTTTCGCCACGCCATGGCGCTCTCGGACGAGAAGCTCGCGATCGTCAAGAGCGGGATGTGGGCCGTCGTCAACGAGGCCGGCGGCACGGCGTTCGGCTCGCGGGTCAACGGGCTGGAAATGGGCGGCAAGACCGGCACCGCGCAGGTCGTGGGCCGCGAGGCCGTCGTGCGGGCCGGCGCCGACAAATCGAAGCTGCAGGACCACGCCTGGTTCGCCGGGTTCGGCCCCGTCGACCACCCGCGGATGGTCGTCGTGGTGTTCGTCGAGAACGGCGGCCACGGCAATCTCGCCGCGGCCCCTCTGGCCAAGGCACTCTTCGAGGCGAAGTACGGCATCGCCAAGCCGCCGGCCGGCCCTCCGGCTCCCCAGACGCGCGCCGCGGCGCATCCCGCGCCCGGAATCGCGCCGGCCTCGCACAGGGAGACGCCATGATCTCGGGTGTGCTGCCGAGATCGCGGCGGCTCGACCTCGTGCTGCTCGGGTGCGCCCTCGCGCTGGCCGCGCTGGGCGTTCTGTTCATCGCCTCGGCAACCACGGGCACGCGCTACCAGGGACTGGCCAGCCGCCAGGGTATCTGGATCGGCGTCGGCCTCGCGGCCATGACCTTCGCGATCCTGTTCGACTACCGGATGCTCCTGAAGTTCTCCTTCGCGATCTACTGCGCGACTCTCCTGCCTCTGGTCTACCTGCTCTTCTTCGGGGAACGGATCGCCAACGTGCGCTCCTGGATCCGCGTCGGCCAGTTCCAGTTCCAGCCGGCCGAGCTCTCGAAGATCGCGACCGCGCTGCTCGTGGCCTATCTCTTCGAGAACGAAGACGACTCGAGGCTCAAGCCCGCCACGCTCGTCAAGCTCGGCGCGATCGTGGGGGCGCCGATGCTCCTGATCTTCCTGCAGCCCGACATGGGGCTCGTGCTGACGTTCCTGCCGCTGATCTTCGTGGGCCTCTTCTTCGGAGGCCTGCCGGCCCGGGGCTGGATCGTCATCATCCTCGTCGTGGCCGTGCTGGCCGGCGCGGGCTGGTTCCTGCTGAAGGACTACCAGAAGGCGCGCATCGGCACGTTCCTGAATCCCGACAGCGACGTGCTCGGCTCGGGCTACCAGGTGCGGCAATCCAAGATCGCCGTGGGCTCGGGCGGCTTCTCGGGCAAAGGATTCCGGAGCGGGACGCAGAGCCAGCTGCGGTTCCTGCCGGTCCAGCACACGGACTTCATCCTCGCGGTCATCGCCGAGGAATGGGGCTTCCTCGGCGTGATCCTGGTGTTCGCGCTCTTTGCCGCGCTTTTCTTGCGCGCGATGACACTGGCAGAGACGGCGCGCGACCGCGGCGGCGTTTTTCTCGTGCTGGGCCTGACCGGCATGATGTTCTTCTCGGTCATCATCAACGCCGCGATGATGATCGGCCTCGCGCCGACCACGGGGATTCCGCTGCCTCTGGTGTCGTACGGAGGCTCGTCGGTCGCGACGACCTTCCTCGGCATCGGCCTGATCCTGGGCGTCGAATACCGCCGGTTCGCCAACGCGTGAGGAAAGAGCTCCTCGTCAACGCGACGCCTCCCGAGACGCGTGTCGCCGTCCTGGAAGACGGCCGCGTGGTGGAAGTCATGCACGAACGGCGCGGCCGGCAGGGACTCGTCGGCAACGTGTACCTGGGTCGCGTCCATCGCGTGCTGCCCGGGATCCAGGCGGCGTTCGTCTCGATCGGCCTCGACCGCGACGCGTTTCTCTACGTCGAAGACGCGGCGGCGCACTCCGCCGACCTCGAGCCGGAGACGGCCGCCGCAGAGCAGGCGCCGGATACCGATCGTTCGCGGATCGACGACCTCGTCAAGGAAGGCCAGGAGATCGTGGTCCAGGTGACGAAGGACCCGATGGCCGCCAAGGGTCCTCGGGTCACGGCGTCGATCTCGCTGCCGGGCCGCACGCTGGTCTACCTGCCCGGCGCCCGCGACACGGGCGTGTCACGGCGGGTCGAGGACGAGGAGGAGCGCGCGCGTCTGCGCGCGGTTCTCGAGTCCCTTCCGGGCGAGGGAGGGTGGATCGCGCGGACCGCCGCGCTCAACAAGTCCGCGGACGACCTCGCGTCGGACCGTTCGTATCTCGCGGGCCTCTGGGAGCGGATCGCGCGCCGCCGCGAGACCGCGGGGCCGCCCGCACTCCTGCACCGCGAGCTCGAGCTGGCGCTGCGCGCGGTGCGCGACGTCGCGACCGACGACGTCGACGCGATCCGGGTGGACGATCCCGCGACGCTCGCGCGGATGCGGGAGTTCCTGGAGGAGGCGGCGCCGCCTCTTTCCCGCCGTCTGGAGCTCTACGACCGGGAGGAGCCCCTCTTCTCGCGCTTCGGCGTGGAGACCGAGATCGAAGACGCGCTCAAGAGCCGCGTGGCGCTGGCGTCGGGCGGATCGATCGTCATCCACCAGACCGAGGCGCTCGTGGCCATCGACGTCAACACCGGGCGCTTCGTGGGAAAGGACGATCTGGAGGAGACCGTCTTCGCGGCGAACCTCGAGGCGGCCCGCGAGGTGGCCAGACAGATCCGGCTCCGGGATCTCGGAGGGTTGCTGGTGGTGGATTTCATCGACATGGAAGATCCCGGCCACCGCCAGGAGCTCTTTCAGACCTTCGAGAAGGAGCTCGCCCGCGACCGTGCCCGGACCCGCGTCCTCCAGATCTCGGAGTTCGGGCTGATCGAGATCACGCGCCAGCGCTCACGCGGCAACTTGGAGCGCGTCCTCACGCGCTCCTGTGTCGAGTGCGGCGGAAGCGGCCGGATCAAGACGGATTTGACCGTGGCCCTCGACTTGAGAAGGGTTCTCCTGTCGCCGCCGATTCTGTTTTCTCCGGGACAGACCGTCCGCGTACGCGTTCGGCCGGGAGTCGGGAAGCTCCTCGCGGAGGAGGACCCGAGGATTCTCGAAGAGGTGGAGAAGACTCTCGACGTCCGCGTCGAGCTCACCGAAGAGGGCCTGCATTCCGGCCCGGGATTCGAAATCGACCGAAGCGATTAGGCGCCCGGCAAAAAGTCCCCAAAAAAAAGGCGGCCCCGACTTACTTTGTGTCGGGGCCGGGAAGGAAGGTATCGCGTGCTGACCCAAACAACAGGGGTCAGGGGTGAATTATTTCGACGTCTAAATATTGAAGTATAAAGACTTAGAAGCGGCCTATTGCTGCGGCGACCCTGACAGTCGGGCGTAGAGCTCGCGCACTTCTTCCAGCGTCGTGATCTCCGAGACCGGCTTGTCCGGACGCAGGCGCACGATGCGGGGGAATCGAAGAGCGAAGCCGGATTTGTGCCGGGCGCTAGGCTGGATCGAATCGAAGGACACCTCGATCACGACTTTGGGCTCGACCGCGCGCACCGGGCCGTATCGGCCGGTGGTCAGTCCGCGAAAGATCGTCCCCATGCGCCGGATCTCCTCGTCGGTCAGACCCGAGTACGCCTTTCCGATGTTGACGAACCCGTTTTCGCCGCGCACGGCGAAGGTGTAATCGGACAACATTCCCGCGCGCTTTCCATGGCCCTGCTCGACCGCGGTCACGACGACGTCGAGCGTCGCCAGCGCCTTCTTCCACTTCCGCCAGGCGCGCCCGCGGCGGCCCGCCTGATAGAAGGATCCGGTCTCCTTCAGGACGAGGCCTTCGTTGCCCCGTTCCCGAGCCGCGGTGAAGAGAGCCTCGAGCTCTTCCGGGCTCGCGGCCGAATAGACCCTGGAGAGGCGGAGCTCTCCCTCGGCCGCCAGCTGCTCGAGCCTCTCCCGGCGCGCGCGCCACGGCGCCTCGAAGAGCGGCTCACCTCCCTCCGCCAGACAGTCGTAGGCGACGAAGGCCGCCGGGATTTCCTCGAGCAGCGCCGGCTCGGGAGCCTTCCGGCCGAGCCGACGCTGCAGCTTGAAGAACGACTCGGCGCGGTCGCCTCTCCACGCCAGGATCTCGCCGTCGAGCAGAAAAGTTCCCGGAAGCCGGGAGAGGTCCGCGGCGACGTCGGGAAACTGCGCCGTCACGTCGTCGAGGGTGCGCGAGAAAAGCGCCACGCGGTCGCCCTGCTTGTGCGCGTGCGCGCGAATCCCGTCGAACTTGTCCTCGACGGCGAAACCCGTGAGCTCCCCGGCCACCTCCTCGGCCGTCTCGATCGGTGAGGCGAGCATGAATCCGATCGGGTGAAAGAGGCGGAACTGGATCTCGTGGAGCCGGTCTTGCTTCGCGGCGAGGGCCGTCTCCCCGATGTCGCCCGAGTCGCGGTGGGCCCGGGCCACGTCCTCGCGGCTTCGGGAAAACGCCGCCGCGATCGCCTCCTCGACCGTGGTCAGGTCCGCCCCGACGCGCAGCCCTCCCGAGAGGGTCTTCAGCAGGAACTTCGCCTCGACCGCCGAGCTTCGCTCGAGCAGATCCACGAGCAGCGCACGCTTCTCGGCCGCCTTGCGCGCGGCGGAAAGCCGGCGAAAGAACGCGTCGGCGTCGGCGACGGACGGCCCCTCGGGGACGCTCGGCGCGAGCAGCAGCGACACGGCTTCCCCCAGATCGCCGATCGCGCTGGCGCAGGATGCCAGCGTGTCTTCGTTCCAGCCCGTGACCTCGCGCGCCGCTGCGGAGATCGTGGCCCAGCCGGCCGACGTCGTCGCGGCCTCGTGCTCGGCGAACGCGGAGCCCGAGAGAAAGCGAGCCGCTGCCGGCAGGTCCTCGTCCTCGACTTCGGAAAGCGCGCGGGCCAGCCGGGCGACCTTGGCGTTTCGGCCGCGGCGGCTGGCGACGTCTTCGAGGGCGTCGGCGACGAGACGGTACGGAGTCATGTCTCGTCGCGCGGGCGCTCTTCGCGACCTTGCAGCGCGGCGGCGTCGATGCCCTTCTCCGAGAGGATGCGCGCGAACTCCCGGGCGAAGCCGTGGTGCGTGAGGACCCGCTTGGGGCCGACGTCCCGGACGTGGGCGAGCAGGTCATCGAAGTCGGCGTGGTCCGACATCGGGATGAGGACGTCGGCGTCCAGCTCCGCGCGCGAGGCGCTCCGCATGGCCCAGCCCGAGAGATAGATCACCCGGCGCTTCTTGATGCCCCGGACCATGCTCGTGCGCGACGTCGAGGGCGGAGTGATCAGCGCCTCCTCTCGTGTCGGAGGACCGGACTCGTAGGGTCGCGCGCCGGGAAGCGCAACGCCGGCCACCGCGAAATCCGGAAGGAGCTTCCAGGCGGCACCGTGGAGGACGGTCGGGATGCCGGCCTCGCCCAGGATCGCCGCGGCCTCCTGGGACTTGCCGAGCGAGTACGCGAGGATCACCGGCGTTTCACCTTCGGCGAAGGCTTCTCGGCAGGCTGTGAGGATGCGTTCTTCCAGCCGCTCGCGCGGTGGGAAGCGGAAGACCGGCAGGCCGAACGTCGTCTCGATGACGAGCGTGGACGCGCGCGCGGTCTCCGCCGGGCGGGCCGTCCGCGACGTCCGCCGCTTGAAGTCGCCCGTATAGAGGAGGGACCCGGCACCGGAGGAAAAGAGCGCCTGCGCGGCGCCGAGGATGTGTCCCGACGAGAGAAGCGTCAGGCCCGCGCCGCCCGCCTCGACGGATTCACCGAACGAGATCTTCCGCTCGCTTCCGGCCCACTCCGGGTTGCGCCGCCGGTAGAAGGCCAGCGTCTCGGGAGTGCCCCAGATTTCTCCGTGCCCTTCGACCGCGTGGTCGGCGTGGGCGTGCGAGAGGAGAGCGCGCCGAACCGGTTCGGAGGGATCCAGGTAGGCCTCGAACGCGGGCGCGTACAGCCCAGCGGTGCGCGTCTCAAGGTGCGGCGCGAGAGACGGTTCGGAGTCGGGGAGCATCTGGCGACCTGGAACCTGGAAACTGGACTGAAACCGGAAGCCCTCGCTACGCCACCGGTGTCAGCCCGAAGAGCGGGAGCGTGACGACGTTGTGGAGGCCCGGCGGCGCGGTGACGATGAACGGAATCGCGTTGACGACGGCGCCGATCGTCGAACGGTCGCCATGGAATCCACCGTGCGCCCGGACGTGAAGGGGAGGGTCGCCGGCGATCTCGATGTCGTCGGCGGGATCGGCCGCGCCGACGGCCATGGTCAGATCCAGGGAGACTCGGACCTCGTCGCCGGCCTGGACGAGCGCGATCTGGTGCAACCCGAGCACGCGCCCGACCGGCACGCCGTCGGTTTCCTTCTCGGCGATGACCGGCTTGATCGTCTCGGTGATCTCGTGGATGGGCAGTCCCAGCCCCAGCGCGATCAGCGCCGCGGACTCCGAGAGCCCGACGTGGCCGAGCTTCTTCGCCGCGACACCCGCGTCGAACTCCTGGCGGGTCAGCCCGGCGCCGACCTTGGCACGCAGAGGTCCCCGGCGCTTGGCCGCGTCCACGACACGCGTGACCTTGACGCTGTCCACGCGTACGCACGCCGAGGCCACCGCGAGAACGAGGCGATCCATGACCAGTCCGGGATTCACTCCCGTGCCGAGCACGGCGACTCCCTTCTCCTTCGCAAGGCGGTCGATCTGGCGGGCCATCGGCGCGTGGCGCAGCTCGGCGTAGGAGAGCTCCTCGCACGTCGAAACGATGTGGAACCCGGCGCGGATGGCGTCTTCGATCTGCGAAAGGATCGCGTGGAGGCGGGATCCCGTGCAGAGCGCGACCACGTCGGAGCGCCCGCGCGTGGAGGCGCTCTCGGCGTAGAGTCCCGAGGCCGACGGCGTGATGCGGACTCCCGGGAACGCGCCGTCGAGCAGCTCGGAGAGAGGCTTGCCGGCCTTCTCGGGCGCGGGATCGGCGGCGCCGAGCAGCGAAAGATCGGGCCGCTCCGAAAGGGCCTTGCCGACTTCGATTCCGATCGGTCCCAGACCGACGAGGGCGACGCGCGCGCGGACGGTGCTGTTCATGGCGCCGGCATTCTATGAGAGGACGGCTCCAGGCGCAGGCTCCGAGGCAAGCTCCCGCGACGGGGAATCCCGCGGTGCCGTCGCGGGTTGGACGTGCTGGTATGCGAAACACGAGACGTCTCACGGCGGTCCTCCTGCTGGTGCTCGGCACGGCCGGGCTGACGGCGGCATGCTCGAGCGGCTCGAGCTCGAGCGCCCCCAAGAGCGCGCCGAAGAAGAAGGACACCAGCGCGGGCGTCCGGGTCCTGGAGTGCACGGTGGTCGAAAGGGGCCAGGGGTCCCCGAGCCGGACGAGCGCCTACGCCACGGGAGAGACGTACTACCTGGTGTTCGAGACGAAGGAGGGGGAGGCGACCGCCCGCTACCGCTTCGACGTGACCCGCCAGCAGTGGTTCCGGTACCAGGAGGGAGACCGGGTCCGGATCACCCTCAATAACAACATTCTCACGGACATCCGCCCGGGGACCGAACCCTAATCCCGTAGAATCTCGGCCGTGCAGAAGGCCTGGCTCCCGAAGACATTCACGTCTTTGGGGGGGTATTCCCGGGCCCAGTTCCTCGCGGATCTCCAGGCCGGCCTGGTGGTCGGCATCGTGGCGATCCCCCTCGCCCTCGCCTTCGCAATCGCTTCGGGAGTCGCGCCCGAGAAGGGACTGATCACCGCGGTCGTCGCGGGATTCCTGGTCTCGTTCCTCGGAGGCAGCCGCGTCCAGATCGGGGGCCCGACGGGAGCCTTCGTGGTCATCGTCTACGGAATCGTCCAGAAGCACGGCGTGGAGGGCCTGACGATCTGCGTCGTGATCGCCGGGGTTCTCCTGATCCTGATGGGTCTGGCGCGGTTCGGAGGCGCCATCAAGTTCATTCCCTATCCGGTGGTGACCGGGTTCACGAGCGGGATCGCGGTCATCATCTTTTCGTCGCAGATCAAGGATCTGCTGGGGCTCCGGATGGGAGAGGTGCCGGCCCCGTTCCTGGCGAAGTGGAAGGCCTACGCGGCCAATCTCCCGACGGCGTCTCCGGCGGCGATCGGCGTCGCCCTCGGATCGCTGGCGCTCCTGATCGTGTGGCCGAAAATCTCGCGCCGGATACCGGGGCCGATCGTGGCGATCCTCGTGGCGTCCGTCGCCGTCGCGGCGCTCGGGCTCCCGGTCGAGACGATCGGGACGCGCTTCGGCGAGATCCACGCGGCGATCCCGGCGCCGAGCCTGCCGCCCCTGACGCTCGATCGCGTGCGGGAGCTCTTCTCGCCGGCCGTGACGGTCGCGCTTCTGGCGGCGATCGAGTCGCTCCTCTCGGCGGTCGTGGCCGACGGGATGATCGGCAGCCGCCACAAGTCCAACGTCGAGCTCGTCGGCCAGGGGATCGCGAACATCGCCTCGGGCCTCTTCGGCGGCATTCCCGCTACGGGTGCGATCGCCCGGACGGCGACGAACATCAAGAACGGGGGCCGCACGCCGGTCGCGGGTATGACCCACGCGGTGACGGTGCTCCTCGTCTTCCTCTATCTCGGCAAGTGGGCGCGGTACATCCCGCTCGCGACCCTCGCCGCCGTGCTCGTCGTCGTGGCGTACCACATGAGCGAGTGGCGCGCGTTCGCGCACCTCTTCAAGACGCCGCGCCGCGACGTCGCGGTCCTGCTGACGACGTTCCTGTTGACCGTCCTCATCGACCTGACGGTGGCGGTCCAGGTCGGCGTGGTCCTGGCGGCGTTTCTGTTCATCAAGCGGATGGCCGACGTGACCAACGTCGGCGCCGTCACGCGCGAGCTCACCGACGCGCCGGACGGAACGATGAAAGACGACGCGGACGGCGTGGCGAGACGCCGCATCCCGGAGGGAGTCGAGGTCTACGAAATCAACGGTCCGTTCTTCTTCGGCGCGGCCGACAAGATCAAGGACGTGCTGAACTTCGTGGCGAAGAAGCCGAAGGTGTTCATCCTGCGCATGCGCAACGTCCCGGCGATGGACGCCTCCGGGATCCGCGTTCTCGACGATCTCTTCAAGTCGTTCTCGCACCACGGCGTGCGATTTCTCATCGCGGGCATCCAGCCCCAGCCGCGGGAGGCCCTGGAGCGCGCGGGCAAGCTCGACGAATACGGGCGGGAGAACTTCGTCGCCGACATCGACGAGGCGTTGGAAGCCGCTGGGCCCGGGGGCGGCGGGGGCAGGGCATGAGCTGGAACGGGGTCGAGATTCTCGAGCGCGACGACGCCGAGACCGGCGCCACGATCCTCATCGCCATCCACTCCGAGAGGCTCGGTCCCGCGACCGGGGGAACCCGGATGAAGTCGTACCCGGACCGGGACGCCGCCCGCCGCGACGCGATGCGGCTTTCGGAGGGAATGACGTACAAGTGGGCGGCCGCGGGCTTTCCGCGCGGAGGAGGGAAGGCGGTCCTCGCGGTTCCACGTGACTTTCGCTCCGCGGACCGCCCGGGCCTCCTGCGGCGCTTTGGCAGGTTCGTCAAGGAGCTCGAAGGGCGCTTCTGGACCGGCGCCGACGTCGGGACCTCCGCCGAAGACATGGACGTGATCGCCGAGGAGGGCGCTCCCTACGTCTTCAGCCGGACGCCTGCCAAAGGCGGGGCCGGTGGCTCGGGCACGTGGACGGCGATCGGCGTGGCGGCGTCGATCGAGGCCGCCTGCGAGCGGCTCTTCGGCTCCCGTTCCCTCGCGGGCCGCTCGATCGTGATCCAGGGCGCGGGAAGCGTCGGCATCCCGCTGATGGACCTGCTTGCCGCCGGCAGAGCCCGCATTGCATTTTCCGACGTGTCGCCCGAGGCGGGCCGCGCCCTCGGCCCGGCGATCGAGCGCGTCCCGCCCGAAAACGTGTTCGAACGACCCTGCGACGTCTTCGCCCCGTGCGCGCTCGGCGGCGTGTTGAACGCGGAGACGATTCCGCGGCTCAAGTGCCGCGCGGTCGTCGGCTCCGCCAATAACCAGCTCGGCGCGGCCGAGGACGCCGATCGCCTGGCCGCGCGCGGCATCCTGTACGCCCCCGACTTCATCGCCAACGCCGGCGGCGCGATCGCGATCACGGGAATCGAGGCGCTTCGATGGTCGCGCGAGCGAGCGGAGCGCGAGGTCCGCTCGATCGGAGACACCGTGGCGCGCGTCTTCAACATCGCGCAGAGCTCCCGTATCACTCCCGATGCCGCGGCGCGACGTCTGGCCGAGGAGACGCTGGCGGCCGGCCCTTCCGGGCTCAGCGGCTCGCCGCGCTGACGGCGATCGCGGACCCCGGCACGTAGTCGGGATCGATCCGCTTCATCTTCGTCGTGATGTCGTCGGCGAGCTGCGTGCGTCCGGCGCGTCGCGCCTCGGCGGCGACGCGTTCGAGGCGGAAGAGTCCCTCTCCCCAGGCGTCGAAGCGCGGATTTCGCGACAGCTCGTCGGCGACGCGACGGATCGAATCCTCGGCGGCGGACGGATCCGGCCCGCGCAGGGCGATCTCCGTGTCGAGCTGGTCCACGTAGGGACGGGCGAAGATCTCGAGATAGCGCGCCTGTGCGCCGAGCTCGCGCCGGCCCTGGTCGAGAGCCTCGGCGGCGCGGCGCGCCGCGACTTTGGCCTCGGAGACACGTCCCAGTGCCAGCAGGGCCTCGCCCTCGACCACGGTACCGACGACGTGCGCCGCGATCGTGCGAGTCGGCATCTGGAGCGCGCGGGCGATCGCGAGCGAGTGCTCGGGCCGACCCAGGAGAAGCGAGAGCTCGGCGAGGCTGGCCTGCGGGCTGCCCCGATACGGAAGGCGCGCCGGCGTGTCGAAGGCCCGCTGGAACGTTTTCTCGGCGTCCGCGACGCGGCCCATGCGCAGGTACGTATATCCGAGCAGCTGCAGGTTGTGCAGGTGATGCCAGTCGTCGCCGGGGCGAAGCTTCTCGGCCTTCGCGTAGGCCTCTTCGATCGCGTCGGCCTTCTCGAACTGGACGAGCGCCTCGTTCCAGCGGCCCAGGCGCGGCAGCACGTGGCCGTACATGTGCTGGGCGTGCGCCACGCCCGGGCTCGACTCGGCGTAGATCTTCCCGTGCGCGGCGGCCTCGGCGTGGTGGCCGATGTTCTCGAAGGAGTGGACGAGATAGTGGTGCGCGCCCAGATGCCCGGGCGAGCGCACGAGCGCCGTCTCGTAGAACGCGATCGAAGCCGCGCCGCCGAACTGCCCGCGGCCCCAGGGGCCGGGTTCCTCCGCGTTTCCGCGCAGGATCCAGAGCTCGGCATCATCGGGATACTGAGCGAGGGCCGCATCGAGAGCGGACTTGAATGCGGCGTGCTTGTCTTTCTCCTCCGGCGACGGCGCCGCCTGCGCGTCGATCTGCTTCGCGCGAAGCGTGATGAAGGTCTGCTCCTTCGCCGAGGCCTTTGGCGCGAGCTCCTTCGCCTTCGCGATCGCGGCGGCCGTGGCGTCGGAGCGCTCGAGTCCTTGCTCGGCGCGGGCGAGGCCCATCCAGCACATCGCGCAGCCCGGGTCCGCCCGCAGCGCCTGGTGGAACGAACGCGCGGCCTCGATGAAGAAGTAGTGGTGGAGATCCGTGAGCCCCTGGTCGTAGAAGGCCTGCGCGTCGGGCGAGCTCGTCGTGATCGCCTGATGTACGTGGCCGATGTCGGACTTCAGCGTGGTCGGCCGCTCGAGCAGTGCCGGCTCCACGGGATCCCCGGCCGCGGCGCAGCCCGCGTGGGAGAGAGTCAGGGGAGGCTGCGTGGCGGAGAGCGGAAGCGCAAACAGGGCGAGCGCGAGCGAGGGAAGCAGCATCGGATGCTTCAACATCGGAGCACCTCAGCGGAGGACATAGGGCTTGCCGTCCCGGGCGACGTCGAATTCGCGGGACTTTCCCCTGGGAATCGAGAGCGTCCTCCAGCGCGGGCCCGCGAAGTGGCGGGCCACGTAGACGATCTGACCGACATGGTAGGCGTAGTGAGTCAGCTGACGCTGGAGGGCCTGGAGGACGGTGTGCGGCTCGCCGCGGATCGCGACGGTCCGCGCGAGGTCATCCGGCGAGAGCGCTTCGAGGCTCTGGAAGAGAAGCTTCCAGCCGGCTTCCCAGCGCTCCATCACGCGGACCCTGGAGTCGCTACCGTCCAACTCGAACTCGGCGTCGCGGTCGCGGTCCGGCTTTTCGCCGTCGGTCGTCAGGAAGTCGGTCCAGCGCGAGCGCATGTTTCCCGAGATGTGCTTGAGGATGACCCCGATGCTGTTGGACTCGGGGTCGGGCGCGCGAAAGAGGTCGGCATCGCCGACCTGGGTGATCGCCTTGTCGGCCAGTCCCTTGTATTTCCGGAATTGCAGGACCGCATCCTGGAGATACGACAGGCCGACGTCAGAATCGGGCATTTGAAACCTGAATCCTAGCTCCAATCTAGAATCCTCCGGGTGAGTCGCGATCCACTCTCCGGTTTCCACGCGGAAGTCCAGGAGTGGTTCCGCGCATCCTTTCCGGAGCCGACCGGCGCGCAGAAGAAAGGCTGGCCTCCCATCCTCGCCGGGCGCTCGACGCTCCTGCTCGCTCCCACGGGCTCGGGCAAGACGCTCGCCGCGTTCCTGGCGGCCATCGACCGCCTGATGTTCACGCCCGAGCCGGCGAAGAAGGAGCGCCTGCGCGTTCTCTACATCTCGCCGCTGAAGGCGCTGGGAGTGGACGTCGAGCGCAACCTGCGCGCCCCCATCGCCGGAATCGCCGGCGCCGCCGCGCGCATGGGCATCCCGCACCGGATTCCGACGGTCGCCATTCGCTCGGGCGACACTCCCGCGGACGAGCGCGCGCGCATCGCCCGCACGCCTCCCGACATCCTGATCACGACACCCGAGTCCCTCTATCTCCTGCTGACCTCGCAGGCGGCGGAGATGCTCTCCTCCGTCCAAACGGTGATCGTCGACGAGATCCACGCGATCGCATCGAGCAAGCGCGGCGCACACCTCTTTCTCTCGCTCGAACGCCTCGAGGCTCTGCGGGAGAGCGAACGCCCGCTCCAGCGGATCGGGCTCTCGGCCACGCAGCGGCCGCTGGAGGAGATCGCGCGCCTGCTCGGCGGGGGAGAGATCTCAGGTCGCAAGGGTTCGGTCTGGACGCCCCGCGCCGTCGAGATCGTGGACGCGGGTGCGCGCAAACAGCTCGACATCAAGGTCGAGGTGCCGCTCGAGGACATGGCCCGTATCGGAGAGGTCCGCGAGGAGATCCCGTCGGGACCGGCCTCCCGCGGTCCGACGCGGGAATCGATCTGGCCCTCGATCTACCCGCGCTTGGTCGAGCTGATCCGCGGGCACCGCTCGACGATGATCTTCGCCAACAGTCGAAGGCTCGCCGAGAGGCTCGCGGCCGCGATCAACGAGAACGCCGGCGAGGAGCTGGCGCTGGCGCACCACGGGTCCGTGGCGCGCGAGAAGCGGCAGGAGATCGAGGACCGCCTGAAGCGCGGCGTCCTGCCGGCGATCGTCGCGACGTCCTCGCTCGAGCTCGGCATCGACATGGGGGCAGTAGACCTCGTGATCCAGATCGAGGCGCCGGCCTCGATCGCCTCCGGTCTCCAGAGGATCGGACGCGCGGGTCACTCCGTGGGCGAGGTCTCGCGAGGGATTCTCTTCCCCAAGTACCGCGGTGACCTGCTCGCGGCGGCGGCGGCCACGGAGCGCATGCGCGACGGCAAGGTCGAGGAGACCGCCTACCCGCGCAATCCGCTGGACGTGCTCGCCCAGCAGATCGTGGCGATCGCGGCGACCCGCGAGATCGGGATCGAGGAGCTGTGGGAGCTCGTGCGCCGCGCGGCGCCCTTCGCGGATCTGCCGCGCTCGTCCTTCGAGGGTGTGCTCGACATGCTCTCCGGCCGCTATCCGTCCGACGAGTTCGCGGAGCTGAAGCCCCGGATCACCTGGGATCGCGTCGGCGGCCGCATCCGCGCGCGCGAAGGCGCCAAGCGCGTCGCGGTCGTCAATGCGGGCACGATTCCGGACCGCGGGCTCTACGGCGTGTTCCTCGCGGGGAAGGATCCTGCGCGGAGCCTGCGCGTCGGCGAGCTCGACGAGGAGATGGTCTTCGAATCGCTGCCCGGCGATGTCTTCGTGCTCGGCGCCTCCTCCTGGAGAATCGAGGACATCACGCACGACCGCGTGATCGTTTCGCCGGCGCCGGGCGAACCCGGGAAGATGCCGTTCTGGCACGGCGATCGGCCGGGCCGGCCTCCCGAGTTCGGAGAGGCGATTGGAGAGCTCGCGCGGCGCCTCTCCTCAGAGCCGCCGGGCTCCGCGGCGCGGCGGCTCCGCGAGGAGAACGGCCTCGACGAGAAGGCCGCCGCGAACCTCGTGGCGTACCTGAAAGAGCAGAAGGACGCGACCGACGTCGTCCCGAGCGACCGGGCGATCGTCGTCGAGCGCTATCGCGACGAGATCGGGGACTGGCGGGTGTGCATCCTCTCGCCGTTCGGCGCGCGGGTCCACGCCCCGTGGGCCACGGCGGCGCTGGCACGGTTGAAAGAGGGAAGCGGCGCCGACGTCGAGGCCATCTGGTCGGACGACGGCATCGTGTTCCGCCTCCCCGAATCCGACGAGCCCCCGGAGCTGTCGCTCCTGATCCCGGCCTCCGACGAGATCGAGGACGTCGTGGTCGAGAGCCTCGGCGAGACGTCCCTCTTCGCGGCCCGATTCCGGGAGAACGCGGCGCGCGCTTTGCTCCTGCCGCGCAGACACCCCGGGCGGCGCAGCCCGCTCTGGGCGCAACGCAAACGCGCCGCGGACCTGCTGGCCGTGGCCTCGCGCTACGGCTCGTTCCCGATCCTGCTCGAGACCTATCGCGAGGTGCTTCGGGACGTCTTCGACCTGCCCGCGACCGTGGACGTGCTGCGGCGCATCGAAAGCCGGCGCCTCCGCGTCTCCGTCGTGGACTCGCGCACGCCGTCGCCGTTCGCGGCGTCGCTGCTCTTCTCCTACGTCGCCAACTTCATCTACGACGGCGATGCGCCGCTGGCCGAGCGGCGGGCACAGGCGCTGTCGGTGGATCAGGCGCAGCTGAAGGAGCTGCTCGGCGAGGAAGAGCTCCGCGAGCTCCTCGATGCCGAAGCGATCGAGAGCCTGGAGAGGTCGCTGCAGCGTCTCGAAGGCAACGGCCCGCGGCACGCCGACGGGCTGCACGACATGCTGCTCTCGCTGGGCGACCTGACCGTGGAAGAGATCCGGGAGCGCGCGGCCTCACCGGACGAAGTCGAGGCGTGGCTGGACGGCCTCTTGCGCCAGAGGCGCGTGGTGCGCGTCACGATCGCGGGGGAAGAGCGCTACGCGGCGGCGGAGGACGCGGCCCGGCTGCGCGATGCTCTCGGCGTCGTGCCGCCGCCGGGGCTGCCCGAGGCATTCCTGGAACCGGTCGTCGATCCTCTCGGAGATCTCCTCTCCCGTTACGCGCGCACGCACGGTCCGTTCCGCCTCGAAGACGCCGCCGAGCGATTCGGCCTCGCGCCGGGCATGGCGCGGCTCGCGCTGGATCGTCTCGCCGAGAAGGGCCGCCTCGTCGAGGGCGATTTCCTGCCTGGCGGTCGCACGCGCGAATGGACCGACGCCGGCGTGCTCCGCGCGATCAAGCGGCGTTCGCTGGCCAAGCTGCGGCGGGAAGTCGAGCCGGTCGAGCCCGCCGCATTCGCGCGGTTCCAGGCCGGATGGCAGGGCGTGACCCATCCGCGTCCCGGAATGGACTCATTGCTCTCCGCGATCGAGCAGCTCCAGGGCGCGCCTCTTCCCGCGTCCGCGATCGAGACGGAGATCCTGCCGGCGCGGGTCCAGGGGTATCGGCCGGCGGACCTCGATTTTCTGACCGCTTCGGGCGAAGTCTTGTGGCGGGGCATCGAGCCCCTCGGGCCTTCCGACGGCCGCATCGCGTTCTATCTGCCCGACCGCTACGCGCTCCTGGCGCCGCCTTCGGGCCGTGCCGAGGGCAAGCTCGCCTCCGAGGTTCGGAGGCTCTTGGAGACGCGCGGCGCGCTCTTCTTCTCGGACCTCGCCCTCGAGACCGGCGCCTTTGCGGGCGACATCGTCCACGCGCTCTGGGAGCTCGTCTGGTCGGGTGAGGTCCGCAACGACACCCTGGCGCCGCTGCGCTCCCTTCTCGCCGGCTCCTCCTCGCGCACGACGCGCCGCGCGGGACGGACGTTCCGCTCCCGCCGGCTGGGCCCGCCGGGCAGCGAGGGGAGATGGTCCCTCACCCCCATGTCGCCCCGCCAGGCGCCGACGGAGACGGAGCGGCGCGCGGCGCTGACGCGGATACTCCTCGAGCGCTACGGCGTTCTCATTCGCGAGGCCGCGGGCGCCGAGGGTGTGGAGGGCGGCTTCTCGACCGTGTACCCGGTTCTCAAAGCGATGGAGGAGGCCGGTCAGATCCGGCGTGGCTACTTCGTGGCAGGCCTCGGCGCGACGCAGTTCGCGCTGGCCGGGGCCGAAGACCGGCTGCGGTCGCTTCGCGAAGCCTCGGAGGAGCCGCAGACGCTCGTGCTCGCCGCGACCGATCCGGCAAATCCGCACGGCGCGTCGCTTCCCTGGCCGGCCGGCGACGCGCGGCCGCAGCGGGCGGCCGGCGCGCACGTCGTCCTCAGGGACGGGGCGCTGCTGGCCTGGATCGGGCGCACGGAGCGAAATCTGCTGACCTATCTGCCGCCCGATGAGCCCGAGAGAAGCGCGGCCGCGAAGGATCTGGCGAGGACTCTCGCAGGCCTGGTCGAGAGCGGAAGGCGCCGCGCCGTACTCGTCGGAAAGATCGACGGGCGAGACCCGCGAGATTCCGCTCTGGCTCCGTACCTGACCGAGGAAGGCTTCCTCGCGGGATCGCGAGGCTGGCTGAAACGCCAGACCCCGGTCGCCCGAGGCGCGTAGGCCCGTGCCCGAAGGCGACACGATCCTGCGCGCCGCCCGCACGCTCGGCCGGGCGCTCGAAGGCCGCCGCATCCTTCGTTCCGAAGGCGCGGACGTGGAGGAGAGGACCGTGACCCGCGTGGAAGCGCGCGGCAAGAACCTGCTGGTGCACTTCGACGACGGCCGCGCCCTCCACACGCACATGCGGATGACGGGCTCCTGGCACATCTATCGTCCGGGCGAACGCTGGCAGCGTCCGGCCTCGCGCGCGCGCGTCGTGCTGGAGACCGATGCGTACGTCGCGGTCTGCTTCGACGCGCCGGTGGCGCGACTTCTTCCGTCCGGCGGCGACCGTCGCGACCCGGGTCTCGCGAGTCTCGGGCCCGACGTCCTCGCTCCCGGCTTCGACTTGCGCGAGGCGGTCGCGAGACTGCGCCGGCTCGGAGACGTTCCGATCGGGGAGGCGCTCGTGGCGCAGAGCGCGGTCGCGGGGATCGGCAACGTCTACAAGTCCGAAACGCTGTTTCTCTGCGGCGTGGATCCGTTCGGGCCGGTCCGAGACGTTTCGGACGACACGCTCTCGCGGATCCTCGCGAAGGCGCGAGAGCTCATGCAGGCGAGCGTGAACGGCCGAGTTCCGACGGCGGAGCGGCGGGCGCTCGGCCGCGGAGGGCGCGCGTGGGTCTACCTGCGGTCCGGGCAGCCTTGCCGGCGCTGCGGCGCGAAGATCCGGATGCGCCGCCAGGGTGAAGCCGGACGCTCGACGTACTGGTGCCCGTCGTGTCAGCCGCGCTCGGGCGGCGCTGTCGTCTAAGCGGCGGCGGCCGGCTTGCGCGTCTTGCGGTAGATCCAGAGGATCAGCAGCGCTCCCAGAAGCGCGCCGATGAAGCCCGCCGGCTCGCCTTCCTTGTAGAGACCGAGCAGGCGCCCGAGGAAGCCGCCGACGACGGCGCCGATGATGCCGAGCAGCGTGGTGACCACGAAACCGCCGGGGTCCTTGCCGGGCATGAGGAGCTTGGCGAGCGCGCCCACCACGAGGCCGAAGATGATCCAGCCGAGGATTCCCATCATGACCACCTCCTTGAAAAAGAGGGACGGGACTCGAACCGACGATATCGCGGCCGGGGGAGATGCTGCTAGGCTTCGCCGCAGCATGAACCGTCTCGGCGCCGGGATCCTCGCTATCGCTGTGCTCATCGGAGCGGCGCCGGGGGTCTCCGCGGCGGACGAGACCGACCAGGAGACGCCACCGCGGCCGAAGATCGGACTGGCCCTCGGAGGAGGAGGCGCGCGGGGCATGGCGCACATCGGCGTCATCCGCGCGCTCGAAGAGCTCCACATCTCCGTCGACTACGTCGCCGGAACCAGCATGGGCTCGGTGGTCGGCGGCCTCTATTCGTGCGGCTACACGCCCGACGAGATCGAGAAGCTGGTCAAGACGATCAAGTGGTCCACGCTCTTCGACGACGCACCGGAGCGGCCCGAGCAGTCCTTTCGCCAGAAGGAGGACGACTTCGACCACCTGATTCCGCTGGAGTTCGGGCTCAACCTCAAGAAGGGCGGCATCCTGCTGCCGCCGGGACTGATCGCGGGCAGCAAGCTGGGGTTCGTGCTGCAGAACGCGACGCTCCCGTGCGCCTCCGTCGGGAACTTCGACGAGCTCCGCATCCCGTTCCGTGCGGTGGCGACCGACATCCAGAACGGCGCGCCCTACGTCATGTCCAAGGGCAACCTGGCGCGTGTGATCCGGGCGAGCATGGCGATCCCGGCCATCTTCACCCCGGTCGAGATCGACGGGCACCTGCTCGTCGACGGAGGCGAGGCGCAGAACCTGCCCGTCCAGACGGTGAAGGCCATGGGCGCGGACATCGTGATCGCCGTCAACGTGGGCTCCTCGGGAGCCGCGGAGGCGGCCAAGCCCACGAACGTCGGCGCCATGATCGGCCGCTTGATCGATCTGCCGCTCCAGCAGAACACGCTGGCCTCGGCGAAGTTGGCCAACATCGTCATCACCCCCGACCTCGACGGCTTCACCTCGGCGGACTTCATCAAGGGAACCGAGATGATCCCGCTTGGCTACAAGGCGACGATGGCCGACAAAGAGAAGCTGACTCCCTACGAGGAGCCCGAGAGCGTGTTCAGCGCCTGGAAGCGAGGCCACGACGCGGCATTTCCGCCGCCGCCCTTCATCGACGCCATCGAAGTCGCGCCCGTGCCGGGGGTGGACCCGAGGCGGATCGAGTATCTCGTCCACTCCAAGGCCGGCGCGGTCCTCGACACGAAGGTGCTGGGCTCGGACCTGAAGCGCATCTATTCGCTCGGGATTTTCGAAATCGTGAGCTACGAGATCATCGAAGAGGGTAGTCGGCACACTCTCAAGATCACGGCGACGCCGAAATCCTGGGGCCCGACGTACCTGAAGCTGGGTCTCTTTCTCGGAACCGACTTTCAGTTCACGACTCAGTTCGGTGTGGTCGCCCTCGTGGACGCCACCGAGTTGAACTCGCTCGGTGGCGAGTGGAAGACAACCGCGACGATCGGGAATCCGCTCGAGCTCAAGACGCGGTTCTTCCAGCCCGTGGACTACAAGGGGCACCTCTTCCTGTCGCCTTATGCCGGGTGGCGACAGGAAAGCGAGCAG
>JBKOVK010000355.1:0-5076 GCA_046724475.1 Acidobacteriota bacterium
AAGGAGATCCTCCGCTGCCTCGCCGAGGGTCTGTCGACGTCCGCCATCGGGAAGAAGCTCTTCATCTCTCCGGTGACGGTGCGCAACCACGTGCAGAACATCCTCCACAAGCTCGACGTCCACACCAAGCTCGCCGCGGTCGTCTTCGCGTATCAGCACGATCTCATTTGACCGCGCGGCGACTCCACGTTCCTCGCGGATCCATTTGATGCAACTGCGTCATGCGCGAACTCCGAAGCCAGCGCATGCTCGGAGCGTCAAGGAGGAAGTCATGAATCTCATCCGCTACGAACCGACGACGTTCCCGTTCTTCCGCGAAATGGAAGAAATGTCGGACCGCTTCCATCGCCTGTTCGGCCCCTGGACCCGTCCCAACGGGAAGGAAGTTCTGACGGTCGCCGACTGGGCTCCGGTGGTCGACATCCAGGAAACCGACACCGAGTACCTCGTCAAGGCGGAGCTTCCGGAGGTCAAGAAGGAAGACGTGAAGGTGACTCTGGAAAACGGGACGCTGACGCTCCAGGGGGAGCGCCGGCAGGAGAAGGAGGAAAAGGGGAAGAAGTTTCACCGGATCGAGCGCTCCTACGGCACTTTCCTGAGGACGTTCACGTTCCCGCCGGACGCGGACGAGAGCCGGGTGGCGGCGGACTTCAAAGACGGCGTCCTTCGGGTGCATCTGCCCAAGGTCGAAAAGCCGCGGCCCAAAGCCATCGAAGTGAAGGTCGCTCCTTAGCTCGTTCCGCGGACCCTTTCTTTTGGAGGCGTTTCGGGTGAACGGGCAGCGCGCGCGAATTGATGCATTCGCACCACTTCGCGCCGGTCCCCTCCGCGGTGAGATGTGGCCATGGCGAACGCGTCGCGAATGATCCGCGGCGGCCGCGGAAAGGAGGCCCGAACATGAAGCGCTTTGCCACGACCCCGAATCGCGAGGAGGACGTCCGAGACCTGATGACGGATCGGGTCTACACGTTGGAGCCGCACGACGACCTCGAAGCCCTCTACGACCTGATGGACGAGCATCACATCCGGCACGTTCCGATCGTCGACGCCGAGGGCGACCTCGTGGGTCTGGTGACCCAACGCGACCTCGGACGGACCGTGCTCGGCGTGCGGGATGCGCTGCCGATCTCCGAGCAGCAGGAGATCCCGCGCCGCCGCCGGGTCCGCGAAATCATGGCCCTCGAGGTCGAGACGGTCGAGCCCGACGAGAGCCTGCGCACGGCGGCCCAGATGCTCCTGGAGAACAAGATCGGCTGCCTCCCGGTCGTCGAGGGAGAGAAGCTGGTCGGCATCCTGACCGAGTCGGACTTCGTGCGCCGTTACGTCGAGAAGGGGTGACCGCCATGAAACCGATTCTCAACATCCTGGTCGGCACCGATTTCTCGCCGGCCTCGCGCCCGGCGTTCCGGAGAGCGATGGAGCTGGCGTCGGCCAACGGAGCGGCTCTGTGGATCGCCCACGTTGCCGCGCCTCCGGTACCGCCGTCGCCGGACGGCTTCGTCCTGCCGCAGTACTACGACGATCTCGGCCGCGCCATTCACGCCGATGCGCAGAGGCGGTTGAAGCCCCTTCTGGAGAAGGCACGAAAGGCGGGAGTGCGCGCCCGCTCGCTCGTCTTGAACGGCTCGCCCCACCAAGCCCTGAATCGCGCGGCGCGGCGCCACCGCGCGGACCTGATCGTGCTGGGGACGCACGGCCGGACAGGGCTGGCGCGTTTTCTGGTCGGGAGCGTCGCCTCGCGCGTCGTCGCGACGGCGTCCTGCCCGGTCCTCACGATCCGCGGGCGCTAGGCGTCGTGGAACAGTTTGCCGTCCTCGCGTCGCGCGATGCGGTCCGCGTCCCGCCGGTGGTGACGCTGACGATGAATCCCTGCCTCGACCTCGGCGTCGTCGTCGACCGGGTCGTTCCGGACCGGAAGCTTCGCTGCGGTCCGCCCCGAAGGGAGCCCGGCGGAGGCGGCGTCAACGTGGCTCGCGCGATCCGCAGGCTCGGCGGAGATGCCCTGGCCATCTTTCCCGCGGGAGGTCCCACCGGCGAACGGCTTCGGGAGCTCCTCGCCGCGGAGGGAGTCGCCCATCGCGCGCTCGCGATCGCCGGACGAACGCGCGAGAACTTCAACGTGGACGAAGTGACAACGGCGCATCAATTCCGGTTCGTGCTCCCGGGGCCGGAGCTCACCGCGGCCGAGCGGGAGGCGTGCCTGGAGGAGATCGCCGCGCTTCGTCCGTTTCCCGCCTACGTCGTCGCGAGCGGAAGCCTGCCCCCCGGAGTGCCGGCCGACTTCTTCGCGCGCCTGGCCCGCCTCGTCCGCAAGTCCGGCGGCCGACTGGTCCTGGACACCCCCGGAGAGCCGGCGCGGCAGGCTCTGGACGAGGGCGTCTTCCTGTTCAAGCCGAGCCTGCGAGAGTTCCAGCAGCTCGCGCGCCTGGCGGACTTGGAGGAACGGCACCTCGCCCACGAAGCGCACCGCTGGGTCGAGTCGGGCCGGTGCGAGATCCTGGTCCTCTCGCTGGGAGCGGGAGGGGCGCTCTGTGTGACGGCCGGCGGAAGCGATCGCGTGCCGTCGCCCACCGTGACGGTGCGCAGCACCATCGGAGCGGGCGACTCTCTGCTCGCGGGCTTCGTCCTGCGGCTGCTGCAGGGACGCCCGCGGGCGGAGGCCCTCCGGTTCGGCGTGGCCGCGGGCGCCGCCGCCGTGATGAGTCTGGGCACCTCGCTCTGCCGCCGCGCGGACGCGGAGCGCCTCGAGGCCCGAATCGCGGAGAACGAGCGCGGCGTGCACGCCGTGGTATGAGCCGCGGATCAGCCTCCGGCGCGTCGCAGGAAGCCCGCGATCGGAGGCGAAAAAAGCTCCGCGAGGAGGATCAACCCGAAGAGACGGCAGCACGCGGAATCGTAGTCGGCGAGCAGATCGGCCGAGGCGACGCCGCGCGCGAGACCGAGCCAAAGCTCGAGCACCCAAGTCAGCGTCGCCCAGAGCACGCCGAGTGCCAGAAGATCCGTCCGAGACCGCGTCTCCGAAGCGAGGCTGACGAAGAGCAGGGCGGCCAGGAAGACCGCGCCGGCGAGCGTCGTGGTCGAAAGGATGTGTGCCGGCTCGGGCCCGAGGAAAGGCTCCAGGACTCTCTGCCGGAAAATTCCGTTGACGATGGCAAACCCCAGCAGCAGTCCCCAGACCCCGAGGCCGCGGAGAAAGAAACGCGGAAGAGCGCCTTCGCGCACGCGTGTCGACATCGCTTCGACGATAGCGGGACGGCTTCGGCGCGCCCAGATCCGATTGCATCAGCCCGCGTGAAAGAATTGCGGCCATGATCCCGAAGCCTCCGTTCGCGTGCGACCTCTCTCCCGAGGCCGAGATCGCCGAGTTCGAGAGGCTCAAGCCCCGGCTGCGGGAGCTGTGGAGCGCCCTCTCGGCCCGTGAGGAAGAGCCGTACACCTCGGTGGTCATCCCGTCGCTGACTCTGGACCAGTCGGAGCTTGCGAAGCTGGATGCGACCAGCTTCTACGAGGAGAGGCTCCTCTTCCTGCTCATCCGCCTGCGCAATCCGCAGGCGCACATGGTGTACGTCACGTCCCAGCCGATTCATCCGTTGATCCTGGAGTACTACTTCCAGTTGCTCGCCGGAATCCCGGCCAGCCACGCGCGCTCGCGGCTCACGCTCCTGTGCGCCCACGACGCGTCGCCGCGCTCGCTGACCGAGAAGATCCTGGAGCGGCCGCGGCTGATTCAGCGGATCCGCTACGGAATCCGGGATCCGCAGCGCGCCTTCATGACCGTCTTCAACTCGACCAAGCTCGAGCGAAAGCTCGCGGTGCTCCTGGGCATTCCGTTGAACGGCGTGGATCCGGAGCTCGCGTGCCTGGGATCGAAGTCCGGAAGCCGGAAAGTCTTTCGCGAGGCCGGCGTGCCTCTGCCCGAAGGAATCGAGGACCTGCGGTCGGAGGACGACGTGGTCGCGGCCCTCGAGGAGGTGCGCCGGCGCCGGCCCCGCATCCGCCGCGCGGTCTTGAAGCTCGACCACAGCTTCTCCGGAGAAGGCAACGCGATCTTCCGCTACCCGAAGAGCTCGTTTCGCGGCGCGATCCGCGACGCCATGGCCGACCTGACGTTCTGCGGCCCGACGGACCCGGACCGCTACCGTCGCAAGTTCGCGGAAACGGGAGGAATCGTCGAAGAGTTCCTCGAGTATCCCGAGTCCGCTTCGCCGAGCGTCCAGCTGCGCAACGATCCGCAGGGAGAAGTCGTGCTCCTCTCCTCGCACGACCAGATCCTGGGAGGACCCGCGTGCCAGGTCTACCAGGCCTGCCGGTTCCCCGCGGCGGATGCGTACCGCCGGCAGATCCAGGAGGCCGCGCGCCGGGTGGGAGAGGTGCTCGCCGCGAGGGGAGTCGTCAGCCGTTTCGGCGTGGACTTTTTCGTCGGCCGCGCCGCCGGAAAATCAGAGTGGGAGATCTTCGCGCTCGAGATCAACCTCCGCATCGGAGGCACGACCCATCCGTTTCTGGCCCTCCAGTTTCTGACCGGAGGCAAGCTCGACGACGAGACCGGAACCTTCGCGTCGCCGCGCGGCCTTCCCAAGTTCTACCGCTCGACCGACAACCTGAGTTCGGCCTCGTACCGGGGCATCGGTCCGGAGGACCTCATCGACATCACGACCATCAACCGGCTCCACTACGACCACAGCACGGAGACCGGCGTCCTCTTCCACATGATCGGTGCGCTCTCGCAGTACGGGAAGCTCGGGCTGACGGCCATCGGCAACAGCCCCGAGCAGGCCGACGCGATCTATGCCAATGCCCTCGCGGTTCTCGACCGCGAGACGAGCATCGGCCTCTCGAAGGTCAGGTCTTCCGAAGCTTGAGGCGGACGTACTCCCCGACGACGATCGAGGCGGGGTAGAGCACTTCTTCTTCGAGCCTGACGTGCAGGAGGAGCTTCTCGGCGAGCCGGGCGAAGCCCTGGTGCCCCTCGTCTTTCGCCGCGCGCAGGAACACCTGCAGCGCCTCAACGATCTGCCGGTGCTCCTGGAGCATGCGGGGCAGCTCCGCCTTCAGCAGATCGCTCCAGCGCAGCAC
>JBKOVK010000144.1:0-4470 GCA_046724475.1 Acidobacteriota bacterium
ATGGACGCGGCCGTCCCGGATGTGCTCGCGCACCGACTGGAGCTGCGGGCCGTTCCAGACGCCCGCGATGCCGGCTTCGCCGGTGAACGAACCCAGCCCTTCCTTCACACCCATGTAGCAGCAGACCTTGGCCGTTCCGGACGCGGAGAGGTAGAGCGTGGTCCACGGATAGTGGCAGTACATCGACGGAAGGCCCGTGTCGGGATTTGCAGGAGGCGGCGGCGCGGCCTCCGGGATGGGCGCCGTTACGGGAGCCCCGGCGGGCGGCGGCTCGGGAGGCGGCGGCTCCGCGTGCACGTGGAGCTTGAGGGGCGCGGTGCTCTCGGCGGCGGGCCACTCGAAGGCGGGATTGACGAAATTCTCGAAGATCATGCCCGCGCCTTCGGCGATCCCCTTGGCTTCCGCGACCAGCGCCTCCCACTCGGACCGGTCCACGTGGCTCAGGCGGTACTTGTCGTAGTAGCTGTCGTAGCCGCCCGGGTTCACCGTGAAGTGATGCAGCGGATTGACGCCGAAGAAGTAGATGCCCAGCGGGGCGAGCTGGCGCGCCAGCTCCGGAAGCTCTTTGTAGTTGTCGGCCTGCGCGACGAAGTTGACGACGATGTTCGGCGCCTTCGACTGGCGCCGCTGCTTCTCCTCGTGGATGAGGCGCAGCACGTTCATGATCTTCTTGTGGCTCGCGCCGCGGAGGCGGTCCATCGTCTCCTCGGTCGCGCCGTCGATCGAGAACGCCAGGTGGTCATAGCCGGTTGCCACCAGCCAGACCACGTCGGCGGGCCGGATCATCGTGCCGTTGGTGATCCCCGAGACCCGGCAGTGATGGTTCTTCAGGACAGTGATGAGCGGGGCGAGCTCGGGATAGAGGAACATCTCTCCGTAGCCGAAGGTGTAGACCTCGGTCGCCGCGGCGAAGAAGTCGTCCATCTTCGCGAGCACCGGCCAGGGGATATCCTTTCCGTTCTTGGCGAGCTCGGGGTCCCACGCGAACCCGCACTTGGCGCACCGGAGGTTGCAGCGCGACGTGATCTCCAGGAAGAGCTGCGCGGGCTTGTGTGCGACCGTGAGCTCCCCCGCGGCCGCGGAGGTCTCGTAGGCCAGCCAGTTGGCGCGCTTTCCCGCCCTCGGATCAGGCGGAGGCGGAGTTGGGGAGGCCGGAACCGGAGAGGACATCCGCTGGAACCTTACTCCACTCCTACCTTGGATGCCACCGCCGAAACGCCTTCGCGCGGAGTGTGCTTCTTCCACGTCACGCCGAACTTTCTTTCGAAGTAGGCCTGGTTCCTCTTCCAGAGCGCGTCGTACTCCTCGGGCGAGAGCTTGCGGAACGACCCCTGGCCGACGTGATGCACGTACGCGTCCTCGGCGCACGCGACGCGGTAACCCTTCGCGCGCATGCGGACCGCGAGGTCGTCGTCCTCGAACATGCCGATGCCGTAGGCCTCGTCGAGCGGCCCGACGTCGTCGAGCACGGCCCGGCGCGCCGCCACGCAGTACATCGCGGCCACACCGATGTCGAATACGCGTCCCCGGTGCTCCCGGGCTCGTCGCGCGGCGTAGGCCGGCAGATCGGCAATGTCGCGGTAATCCGGCTCGACCCGCGCCTCGTTGCCGCAGAAGTTGGTGGTCGGGCACAGCAGGCCGATCGAGGGATCACGCTGGAGGTGCCCTACGAGACGGCCGACGAGACCCGGCGGGACGACCGTGTCGTTGTTGAGCAGGACGACGATGTCGCCCCGCGACGCCGCGATCCCCTGGTTGTTCGCGGCAGCGAAGCCGCGGTTCTCGGCGTTGAAGATCGTCCGGATGCGCCGGTCCTTCGCGGCCGCTTCGCGCAGGAGCTCCGGCGTCGCGTCACTCGAGGCGTTGTCGACGACGATGATCTCCAGGCGCGGCCAGGTCTCGCGCGCGAGCGACTCGAGGCAGTCTCGAGTCAGCTCCGCGCCTCCGTACGTCACGACGACGACCGAGACCAGCGGATGCGCGGCGGTGATGCCTTCGTCGATTGTTTCGTAGCGGTGCGCCCAGTCGTTGGCCTCGGCGACCTTGCGGCGGGCGGCGCGGCGGGGATCCGTCGGGGACTCCGCGAGCGCGCGCGAGAGCTGCCGCAGGAATTCGTCATGCCCGCGCGCCAGGTAGGACAGCTCGTCGAACGGCAGAAGCTCGGTCAGCGCGGGCGACACGACGGGCTTGCCGCCGAAGAGGTACTCGTAGAATTTCACCGGGTTCGTCGCCTCGGTGATGTCGTTGACGAGGAACGGGATGATGCAGGCGTCGAAGCTCCAGAGGAGCTTCGGCATCTCGGAGTACGGCCGCTGGCCCAGCAGACGGACGTTCTTGCGCGTCTTCAGCGGCGAGAGATCCACGTCGAAATGCCCGCCGGCGAGAACGATCGTTCCTCCCGGATAGGCGTCGGCCACTTTCTCCAGCAACGGCACGTCCACCCACGAGGCGAGCGCGCCGTAGTAGCCGATGACCGGCCGGCTCGGCGATCCCAGCAGCGCGTTTTCGCCGTAGTGGGCCTGGTAGTGGTCGGCGTCGATCCCGTTCTTGGCGAGCACGTATCGCGCCGCCGCGTCCTTCCATTTCTCCTGGAGCTTGTCCGCCGAGACGATCGTGAGGTCCGCCCTCCGCACCAGGCCGTCCTCGAGCGCCAGCACGTCCGGCCCGAAGCCCGGGAAGTTGGTCCACTCGTCCATGCAGTCGTAGACGACGCGCCAGCCGAGCCGTTCGCGGAGGCGCTCGGCGAACGGCGCCCAGTACGGGATCTGGACGAGGCAGACCGTGTCGCCCATCGCGAGGTCGGCGGCCAGCTCTTCGAAGGACTCGGTGAGGGCCGAAACGTCGGCCTCGTCGGCTTTGCCTTTGTAGATGTTGAGCGGACGGCGCGACCCGATTCGCAGCTCCGCGACCCTCTCGGCTTTACGCGCGAGGTCCCAGGCCGGGCCTCCCGGCGCGAGAAACTGCGTCGTCGAAAGATAGAAGACGCGGTGCCCGTGCCGGCCGAACTGCGTGGCGAGCTGCTGCGGGCGTTGGAAGCGGAAGTCCCAGTCGATGATGGAAAAGACGACGACGTCGTAATGCCCCGAGGGCTTCGCCGGAAGGGCATCGGTTCGCCGGGCCGTCGGCTCCAGGCGCACGAGGGGTTCGGCCTTCGGCACGGGGGCCAGCGAGCGTCGGAGAAACCGCGCGAGCGGCCGCGGAAGCAGCTTCGTCCCCACCGAGTAGATCGCGGTTCCCGGCGCCGTCGCGTTTCCGAGCGCGCGCCGAGCACGGCCGGGCGCCTGCCTCGCGCGCGAGAGGGCTCGCTGGAGACGTCCCAGCCGCGAGCTCTCCCATCGCGAGATTTCCGCGATGGCTGCGCGCAGATGTCCGTCCCGAGCCTCGGAAACCTCCTCGGACTGCGCCAGCCCGCGCTCGAGCTCCCGAATCCGGCCGAGGAGCTCTTTTTCCCGGGCCTCGAGCTGCCTCTCACGCCCGGCGACCTCTTCCCTGAGAAAATCGATGCCCTCCGCCTGCGAGCGCACGATCTCCGACAGACGCCGGATCTCCTGCACACGCTTGGCGACGGCGTCGGTGGAGGCGGAGGAGACCCCCCTCACCCTCTCCCTCTCCCCCCGCTGGGGGGAGAGGGGAATCTGGTTCAGCCGCTCGCGCAGCACCTCGTACCGGTGTCTCCAGGTGTTCTCGCGGGCGATGCGGCGGCGCTGTTCGGCCGCCGGACCCGGCGCCACGCTCTCCTTGACCGCGCGCTCGAGGCACGCGACGAACTTCTCCGCTGTGTCGTAGAGCTCGATGACGTCGGCGAAGGGCTCGAGCTCCGGGAGGCGCCGCGCCACGACCGGCTTGCCGGTCGTGAAGTACTCGTAGATCTTGACCGGATTGGTCGCCTCAGTCAGCGGCGTGCGGCGGAACGGAATCGTGCAGACGTCGAAAGCCGCAAGATAGGAGGGCAGCACCGCATACGAAACCTCGCCGACGAGGGTCACGTTCGCCATCGACGGCAGGTCGAGGAGCTGCGCCCCGTGGGTGTTTCCCACGAGGGCGAACGACCAGCCGCGGTGGCGCTCCGCCGCCAGGCGCACCGCCTCCGTGTCGAACCACGACGCAATCGCTCCGTAGTAGCCGATCACCGGACGCGGAAGCGCCGCCAGCGGGCTCGTCTCGCGCGGCGGGAGTGCCGAGAAGTGCTCCACGTCGGCGGCGTTCGGGAGCCGCAGGACGTCGGCGCGCTCCTTGCGCACGCGGTCGAAGAGCGTCCGCGACGTCGCCAGCACCAGATCGCTTTCGGCGAGGAGGCGCGCCTCTTCGTCCGCGGTCGACGGACCGTGTGTCCCGAAGCCCGTGTGCTCGTCGAGGCAGTCGTAGACCACGGGCCAGCCGAACCGCTCCCGCAGCCGCCAGGCGAGCGGCTCCCAGGACGGGTACTGGACGAGGACCACGGCGTTTCGGATCCCGGCGCCGCCGGCCAGG
>JBKOVK010000300.1:0-4792 GCA_046724475.1 Acidobacteriota bacterium
GGCAACCTCATCCCGGAGCAGCTCAGCGTGTCCTTCGCTCCTTACCGCAACCGATCCGAGAAGCCGTATACGGCGATCGAGCCCTACAGCGGACAGCACCGCGTCTGCCGCTTCCAGGTCGCGCACCTTCAGGGCAAGGCGAAGGGAGCGACCCTCGTCGTCTTCCGATGGATCGGGCCCATGCTGCGCGGCTTGACGCGCGTGGACCGGACGCTCGCCGGCCTCGTCCTGCTGGGATTCCTCGGCACCGGGTTGATCCTCTTCTTCGCGGTCCGCCATGCGATCCGTCCGGTCGAGGAAGTCACGCGGCTGGCGGAGGAAGCCGAGGCGACCGATCTCTCGCGGCGCGTGAGGGTCTCCTCGGGAGGCGAGGAATTCCGGCGGCTCTCCGCCGTCATCAACTCGCTCTTCGAGCGGCTCGAACGCGCGTTTCGGGCCCAGAGGCGCCTGGTGTCCGACGCGGCCCACGAGCTGAAGACGCCGACGGCGGTGCTGATGGGCGAGGCGCAGGATGCGCTGCGGCCGGACGCCTCGCCCGAGGAGACTCGCCGCTCCCTCGAGGTCATCGCCGAGGCGTCGCGGGGCCTCGCCCGGGAAGTGGACGGCCTGCTGCAGCTCGCCCGCGGCGACGCCGCGCCTCCGGGCCTCCGCGAGGACCTGGATCTGGGCGACGTCGTCGAGGAGTCTCTGGCTGCGGCGGCGTCCCTGGGCTCGCGGCGGCGGGTGGTCTGCGCGTTCTCCCGCAACGGTCCGGCGCGCCTGCGGGGCGACCGCGCGGGGCTGGTACGGCTGACGTCCAACCTGCTCGGCAACGCCGTCCTCTACACGGCGCCCGACACTCTCGTCGAGGTGCGCGTCGGAACCGCGGACGGGAACGTATTTTTCGAGGTCGCCGACCGCGGGCCGGGTGTGGCCGTCGCCGACCGCGCCCGCATCTTCGAGAGGTTCGTGCGACTCGAGGAGGCCCGCGCGCGCAACCCCCACGGTTCGGGGCTCGGACTCGCCATCGCGGAGCAAGTCGCCCACGCCCACGGAGGCACGATCGAGGTTGCCGAGAATCCCGGAGGCGGATCGGTCTTTCGGGTGACGCTTCCGGCGAGCTAGCGCAAATACCCCAACGACCTCAGCTCCTTCACCACGTCGCTGTCCTCGGACAGGCCGTAGTGGCCCATGACCTGCTTCATCCAGGTCTCGTAGGACGGCGCGGCGCCCGATCCCGACGCGATCCATCCCTGCGGTCCGCCCAGGTGCTTCATCAGGGCGTGGTAGAGCGTTCGCACCGAATCCCGGTCGGAGAGAGCCAGGTTTTCCTTCTCTCCCGGATCGTGCTTCAGGTCGAAGAGCATCCTCTCCTGCGGCGTGACGAGGATGAACTTCTTCTCGCCCTCGATCACGCTGCCGATCCAGAAGGTCCAGGCGCCTTCGGAGAACGCGCGCCGCGGAACGGCGTCCTTCGCGGGCGCGGCGCCGGAGAGCGCGGGCTTCAGGCTCCTCCCGATCCACACGCGCGGCCGATCGACGCCAACCATGTCGAGCACCGTCGGCGCGACGTCGACGTTCTCGACCAGCTCGGTGATCTCGGTCCCTGTCGCGGGCATTCCGGGCGCGGCGATCACCAGTGGCGTTCGGACGACCGCGTCGTAGTAGGTCTGCCCGTGGCTGATGACGCCGTGCTCGTCGAACTCCTCGCCGTGGTCGGCGTTGAAGACGACGATGGTCTTCTCGGAGAGCCCGGTCTTGGTGAGGTAGTCGAAGAGGGGCGAAAGATCGGCATCCGTCCAGTGGATCCCCTCGTCGTACATCGCCATGGCGTTGGCGATGTCGGTTTCGGTCGGATGGACCTTCCCGTCCCGCGTCCCGAGAATCGTGTCGAGGTCGAACTGGAAGTTGCTGGCGTAGGTCCCGTAGAGGTTCTTCTTCTCGTGGAAGTGGAGGAACGGGTAGTGCGTGTCGGTCGAGTAGAGGAAGAGAAAGAACTTCCGGTTGCGATTCTCCTCGAGCCAGGAGAGCACGGACGGCATCTTCTCCTTCAGCGACTCCTGCTTGTGGTGGAAGAGGTCCCAGCCCTGATCGAAGCCCAGCTCTTTGGAAAGCCAGCTCTGGACGAACGCCCCGGTCTGGTAGCCGGCCGCGCGCAGCGCTTCGGAGGCGAGCTCGTCTTCGGGCATCGGGCTCGGGGCCTGGGAGACGACCTTGTTCGGATCCTGCGCGTCCTTCTGCGTCTTGACCGCGAGCTGCGAGACGTACCGCGACGTCAGCATCGAGGCGTACGAGGGCAGCGTGTACGGGGCCTGGACGATGCATCGCGAAAACCGCGCGCCGCGAGATGCGACTCGGTCCAGGTTCGGCGTCGTGTTGCGCGCGTACCCGTTGAAGGAACAGTGGTCGGCGCGGACCGAGTCGAACGAGATCCAGATCACGTTCATTCCGCGCCAGGCGTCGGAGGGATCGCGCCTGCAGGCGGCTGTAGCGAGACAGCCGACGAGAGTCGCGAGGACGAAGACGCCGGCTCGCCGCGTCATGTCCGGCGCCGGGCGAGAGCCCGCCAGAAGCCCGCGCCGTAGTCGCGAAGCCGGTTCGGTCCGGGAGGCGCGGCCGCGACACGCTGGAAATACGCGTCGACCGCGTCGGCCACGCGGGACCGCTGCTCAGCCGGGACGGTCTCGAGTCCGGCCTCGCGGCCCTCTCGCAGCGACGCGAGCGACGCTTCGAGGCCCCGCTCCGACACGCGTTCGAGGGTCTCGGGCAGGAGCGTCAGCGACAGACCGCAGGCCTCGAAGAGCCGCGAGTAACCCTCGAAGTCGAGATAGTTGTACGTGTCGTACTCGCCGTAGGTCACCCGGCGGGAGTAGTAGTCGCGCGCGGTGTCGAAGTCGAGGAGCGTGATGCCGAAAAGCCGGTGGTGTCCGTCGCGCAGCACGAAGTCGGGGCACGCGCCGTTGGGAATCTCGAGGTAGACGGCGCCCCGCGGTGTGAGCCAGCCCGCCAGGTTCTGCAGAAACGTCTCCAGCCGCGGCACGTGCTCGACGACGTCGTTGGCCACGACGACGTCGAAGGCGCCCCGGAACGAGGGATGCGCCGCGGTCGCATCGCCGTGCACGAGGTGGGCGTCGAGGCCACGCTCCCGCAGGTTGACCTGCGCGAGGGCGAGGAGCCGCTCGTTGACGTCGATCCCCGTCACCCGCGCGCCCCGCTCGGCGAAGGCCACGAGCGGCCCCCCGTAGGCGCAGCCGACGTCGAGGACGCGCGGCCGGCGCCAGCGCCTTCCCGACAGCGGGACGTGCCTGGCGACGCGGTCCGCGAGGCCGCGCCCCCTTTCGTTGGCCGTGACGGCGTACTCGAAGTACATGTCCAGACAAGGATCGTCGTGCAGACTGCAGAAGTGCTCGGCGAGGGCATCGAAGAAGGCGACGTTGTCGGCGGTGCGAAAGCGCGCGAAGCGCTCCGCGACGATCCGCGCGCGCGGCGAGAGGCCTGCCTCCGGAGTAACGGCTGTGGAATGGGACCTGGACATGCCGCCGCTGAGAATAGCCTCTTCCGCCGCGAAGTTGCCGCGCAGAGGCACATGCGAGACACTGGCGGCGTGTCGATCGCCCCGGTCCGCGAGCCGTCGACCCTGATCTGTGCCGCATGAGCCGGACGGCGGTCCTCGTCGGCTACTACGGCTTCGGAAACACGGGGGACGAAGCCATCCTCGCCTCCCTCGTGTCGGGCCTTTCGCGGCTTCGTCCGGGCACGCGCCTGATCGTGGTTTCGGGTGATCCCGCCGAGACGAGGCGGCAACACGGAGTCGAGGCGGTCGAGTGGCTCGATCCGGCCGCGATCGCCGACGCGGTCCGCCGGAGCGATCTCGTCGTCGTCGGCGGCGGCGGGCTCTTCCAGGACTACTGGGGCGTCGATCCCGAAACTCTCCTGACGTCGCGGCACTGGGGAATCACCTTCTACGCGGGTCCCGCGATTCTCGCCGCGCTTTCGGGCAAGCCGCTGGCTCTTCACGGCCTGGGATTCGGACCGCTCTCCTCGCCCGAAAGCCGCCGTCTCGCCAAGGCGGTAGCCGAGTCGGCTTCCTCCCTGTCGGTCCGCGAAGAAGCCTCGCGCCGCCTGCTGATGGAAGAGGGTGTGGCCGGGTCGCGAATCCGGGTTTCGGCGGATCCGGCGTTTCTCCTCGACATCGAGCCCCTCCGGCCCGACGGAGTTCTTTCAGCCGCCGGTGTCGAGCCCCGCGCGCCGCTCGCCGGCGTCGCGCTGCGCGACTGGTCTCTCGACGGCGATCCCGCGGTCTGGGAAAAGGAGACGGCCGCGGCACTGGACCTCTTTCTCGAACAGACGGGCGGCTCCATCCTCTTCGTCCCCCTCCAACGCGGCACGCGCGCCGTCGAGGATGACGTCGCGGTCGCGGGCCGCGTCCGGGCCAGGCTTCGCAATGCGGAACGCGCCCTGGTCCTCGGCGACGTCGGGCCCGCCGCCGAGACGGCGAGCCTGCTCGCAGGGTGCGACTTCATCGTCGGGATGCGCCTGCACTCCCTGGTCTTCGCGGCCGCCGCCGGCGTTCCGGCGGTCGGTCTGGCTTACGACCCGAAGGTCTCGCTCCTTCTCGAACGGCTGGGCTGCGCGGACCTGGGCCTTCCTCTACGCGCCGTCAGCGCCGCGGAGCTGCTGGATCGAATGATGCGGGCTCTCGAGGCCGGCCCGGAACGCCGCGCGCGCATTCGAGAAGCTTCGGGGCGTCTGCGGGTTCAGGCGCAGGCCGACCTCGAGCACCTTGCGGTCCTGCTCGAGCACCCGCCGCAGG
>JBKOVK010000054.1:0-15933 GCA_046724475.1 Acidobacteriota bacterium
AGTCGATGTCGAACGCCCCCTACCTGCTCGAGAAGGGCCGCACGGGCCTCCGGATGGGGCACGGCGGCCTCGTCGACTCGATGATCAAGGACGGGCTCTGGGATCCTTACAAAGACACCCACATGGGCAACTGCGCCGAGCTCTGCGTCGCGAAGTACTCCTTTACGCGCGAGGAGCAGGACGCCTTCGCACTCGAGTCGTATCGCCGCGCGCAGAACGCCTCGAAGACGTGTCTCTTCTCGGAGGAGATCGCGCCTGTCGAGGTCCCGCAGAAGAAGGGCGACGCCGTGAAGATCGAGTCCGACGAAGAGCCATTCGCGGCGCCGCTCGAAAAGATGCCGACCTTGAAACCCGCCTTCACGAAGGACGGCTCGGTCACCGCGGCCAACTCCTCGAAGATCAACGACGGAGCGGCCGCTCTCGTCGTCGCCTCGGAAGAGAAGGCCAGGGCGAAAGGATGGAAGCCGATCGCGCGCATCATCGCGTCGACCGGCGTGGCCCAGGCGCCCGAGTGGTTCACCACGGCGCCCGTCGGCGCGATCCAGCGCCTTCTGGAGAAGACGGGGCTTTCGATCGCCGACATCGACTACTTCGAGATCAACGAGGCATTCGCGGCGGTCGCGATGGCGGCGATCCGCGAGCTCTCGCTCCCGCCGGAGAAGGTCAATCCTCGCGGCGGCGCTGTCGCGCTGGGGCATCCCATCGGAGCGTCCGGAGCCCGCATCCTGACGACACTGATCCACGCGCTCCGCAAGGACGGCAAGAAGCGGGGCGTGGCGGCGATCTGCATCGGCGGAGGCGAGGCCACGGCGATGCTCGTCGAGACGGCCTGAGCGTTTCGCCTTTCGATCTCGTCGTCGGCGGAAAACCGCGGTTCCGCGCCGAAGCGCCGTGGGCGTGGCGCCTCGTGACGCGCTATGCGAGATCTCTTCCGGCGCGCACGCGTACGGCGTCGCCGGACCGCGACCCGCTGGTCGGCGATGCGGCGGGGGATTCTCCGCTGGTCCTGGTCGTGGCCGACCCCGAGGCGTACCTGCTGCCGGAGCCCGCGCTCCGGCTGGTCGCGAACCTCGCGGGCCGCACGGAGTTCGACGCCCTTCTCCCGGTGACCAATGAACCCGAGTCCGAGGAGACTCGCTACGCGCCTCCCTTCGCGTATCCGACCCCGACGCTTCTGGCCGAGGCCGCCGCCCTCGCGGCGGCGTCGACGGCTCCGATCCGCAAGGCGCTTTCCCCCGCCTCCCCCGCGTACGCCGTACGCCGCTCCGTGCTGTCGACGCTTCCGACGGATCTGCCGCTCCGCGACGTGCCGCGGCAGGCCGCGGCGAAAGGCTTCATCGTCGGCGTGGATCCCGGCGCCTACCTCCATCGCTACGGCGCCATGGATGCGTCGGCGAGGGAGGATCTCGCCTCCCGCGTCCCGCAAGCCGCCCGGTCGGTCCTCGACGTGGGCTGTTCGCGCGGAGCCACGGCGCCGGCGCTGCGAGCCAGAGGAGTCACGACGATCGTGGGCATCGAGCCCGATGCCGAGGACGCCGCCGCCGCAGCCCGGGTCTATGACCGTGTGCTGGCTTGCCGCCTCGACGAGGTCGCCGAGGATTTTGCCGGCCGCTTCGACGCCATCCTGTTCGGGGACGTCCTGGAGCATCTCGCGGATCCCTCCGACGCCCTGGAGCGCGTCCGTCCGTGGCTTTCGAAAAACGGACGCCTGGTCGCGTCCGTCCCCAACGCCGGACACTGGTCGGTCGTCGACGACCTGATTCGAGGCCGTTTCGATTACGTTCCGTACGGCCTGCTCTCCGGAACGCATCTGCGTCTCTTCACCCGGCGTTCATTGGAGGATCTCTTCGCGGCCTCCGGATTTCTCGTCGAGACGATCGACACCGTCGCGCTGCCGTCGTCTCCGGAGGGCGATCGGCGGCGCGCGCTCCTCGCGGCCTTCCCCGGGGCGTCCTTCGATCTCGACGCGGCCGAGTTCATCGCGGTCGCGCGCGCGGACCGCGGCCGCTGATTTGCGCCGGTCGGTTATCATCGCCGTGGATGAAGAGCAAAGTCGCGGCGTCCGCCGACGAGGCCGTCCGTGACGTCTTCGAAGGGGCCACGCTGGTCGTCGGCGGCTTCGGACTTTGCGGCATCCCGGAAAACCTGATCGCGGCACTGGTCCGTCACGGCGCGAAGAACCTGACGGTCGTGTCGAACAACTGCGGCGTGGACGACTGGGGGCTGGGGCAGCTCCTGCGCACGCGCCAGATCCGCAAGATGGTCTCCTCGTACGTCGGCGAGAACGCCGAGTTCGAGCGCCAGTTCCTCTCGGGCGAGCTCGAGGTGGAGCTGGTTCCGCAGGGAACGCTCGCCGAGCGCATGCGGGCGGGAGGCGCCGGGATCCCGGCGTTCTACACGCCGGCCGGCGCGGGCACGCTGGTCGCCCAGGGCAAGGAGACGCGGAGCATTGACGGCCGCGATTATCTGCTGGAGCGCGGAATCGTCGGAGACTTCTCGATGGTCGCGGCCTGGAAGGGCGACCGGCTCGGCAACCTCGTTTATCGCAAGGCCGCGCGAAACTTCAACCCGATGGCGGCCACGGCGGGCAAGGTCTCGATCGCCGAGGTCGAGGAGCTCGTCGAGGTCGGTTCCCTCGATCCCGAGTGCGTCCACACGCCCGGTGTATTCGTCAACCGGATCGTGGTGGCGCCGCGCGAGAAACGCATCGAGCGGCGGACGGTGAAGAAGGGATGAGTCCCCCCCTCACCCTCCCCCTCTCCCCTCGACGGGGGGAGAGGGAATTCCTCTGGAGCGCCGGCTCTCCAGGGTTCCCTCTCCCGGCGGGAGAGGGACAGGGTGAGGGGCTCCGCTCATGCTGACGCGCGACGGGATCATCCAGCGCGCGGTGAAGGAGCTGCGCGACGGCTTCACCGTCAACCTCGGAATCGGCATGCCCACGCTCGTGGCCAACCACATCCCTCCGGGAATGGAGGTCATCCTCCAGTCCGAGAACGGAATCCTGGGCCTGGGCCCCTACCCGACGGAGGCCGAGGTCGATCCCGACCTGATCAACGCCGGCAAGGAGACCGTGACGATCCGCCCCGGAGCGGCCTTTTTTTCGTCGGCGGATTCCTTCGCGATGATCCGCGGCGGCCACATCGACCTCTCGATCCTCGGCGCGATGCAGGTCGACGAAGAAGGATCGATCGCGAACTACATGATCCCCGGCAAGATGGTGAAGGGCATGGGCGGCGCCATGGACCTGGTGGCCGGCGCCAAGCGCCTCGTCGTGACGATGGAGCACACCGCGAAATCCGGCGAGAAGAAGATCCTGAAGCGCTGCACGCTGCCCCTGACCGGCATGCGCTGCGTGCACCGGATCATCACGGATCTCTGCGTCTTCGACGTCCTTCAGGCCGGCGCCGGCCTCGAGCTGGTGGAGCTTGCCCCCGGCGTCACCGTGGACGAGATCCGGGACAAGACGGAGGCGGGGTTCCGGGTCGCCCCCACGGTGCGCGCCATGGACGCGTGAAGCCTCTCGGGGCGATCGGCCTCACGGGCCTCTCTCTCCTCATCTCCGCCGCGTCCCTCGCGCAAGACCCGTTCGCGCAGGGAGACCCCTTCGAGTCGCGCTTCCGGCAGCGGTCCAACTTCCAGATCAAGTTCAAGGCCCCGGAGAAGGGGGGCGAGGTCCGCCTCTACACCAAGAAGCCCGTCCACTTCGAGAAGGACAAGACCTGGGAAGGCAGCGAAGAAGTCGTCATCGAGTATCAGGACGTCAAGATCACGTGCGACGAGGCGCGCTACGACTTCCCGTCGAAGACCGCCTTCCTCAAGGGGCACGTCGTCATCGACCAGGGCCCCACGCGCTTGACCGGCGTGCGCGGCACGTTTCACATGGACACGAAGACGGGCGTTCTCGAGGTGGACGCCACCGCAGACCTGCCTCCGACCTTCCACATCGTGGCGGACAAGATCGAGAAGATCGCCGACGCCACCTACAGGATCACTCACGGCATCTTCACGGCGTGCGAGTTCCCGAAGCCGGAGTGGTCCTTTTCGATGTCCGAAGCGACCGTCACGCTCGACGATTACGCGCGGATGAAGAACGTGGCGTTCCGCGCCGGCTCGGTGCCCGTCCTCTATACGCCCTACCTGATCTGGCCGACCAAGCAGGACCGCGCGTCGGGCATGCTCGTTCCGGGGATCGGCTACAGCAACCAGCGCGGGGCCTTTCTGGGTCTGTCCTATTACTGGGTGACCGGGCGGTCGACGGACGTGACGACGCAGCTCGATACGTACACCGACGGCACGATCGGGGGAGGCGTGGAGGCCCGCTGGAGGCCGACGGACGAATCGGCTGGCCTGTTTCAGGGCTACGTGGTCCGGGATCAAGAGGCGACGGTGTGCGTGCCGATCTCGCAAGCGCCGCCGAATGGCGGAAACGGCCTCTGCACGCTTCCGGACGGCAGCCTCGGCGTCTACACGTTCCAGCCCGAGACGCGCTGGAAGCTGCGTCTCGATCACGTGTCGGACGACTTGCCGTTCGGGTTTCGCGGCGTCCTGTCGATTCGCGACTACTCGGACGAGCAGTTCCTGCAGGACTTCGAGCGCAGCTTCGCGCTCAATTCCGCGCGGCAGATCGTGTCCCGCGGCTTCCTGACGCGAAACGTGGGAACGGACTCTTTGAACATCCGCTTCGAGCGAAGCGAGACGTTCTACTCCTCCACCGTCATCCAGGAGCGGTTCCCGACGGTCGAGTTTCTCCACCGCACGGCACCCTTTCTCGGCAGCCCCATCTACCTGGCTCTGGACTCTTCCATTTCGGGCCTCTACATCAACCGCGGCTTCGATCTTCCGCGCGGGACATACGGCCGCTTCGATCTGCACCCCGTGTTCTCGTTTCCGTTCAAGACCATCCCCTGGCTGTCGCTCAACGCCACCGCGGGAGGGAGGATCACCTACTACACGAACTCGACCGACAACGCACAGACCGAGTTCACCGGAGAGAGCATCACGCGGACGCTGGGGGAGGGAGGCCTCGAGATGATCGGGCCGTCTTTCTCGCGGGTCTACGACTTCTCGTTCGGGCCGTGGGTGAAGTTCAAGCACGTCATCGAGCCACGCATCACGTACACGTGGGCTTCGAATGTGACGGATCCGACGCACATCCCGGCCTTCGACGAGATCGACCAGGCTCTCGGCCAGAACCAGGTCCGCTACTCCCTCGTCAATCGCCTGCTGGCCAAGCCCGCGGGTCCCGGGGGCTCGGCGGAGGAGATCGCCTCGCTCGAGATCGCGCAGACCTACGCCTTCGAGCTGCCGCAGACGCTCTTCCCGATTCCGCCCGAGCTCGACACGCGGCGCAAGACGGGGCCGCTCCAGGGAATCCTCCGCCTCTCCGAAGGCGGTTTCTTTCACCTCGACGGGCGCATCGATTACGACACGTTCAACGATCAGGTCACCGCGGGTTCCGTGACCGCGGGCGCCAACTGGGCCACCAACTACGTCAACTTCAGCTGGTTCGGAAGCCGCCCGGTCGCGCTGCCGAACATCCCGTCGGTGAATTCCGATCAATTCCGGCTGGGAGCGGGATTCGACCTCGGGAAATACTTCCGCCTCGACACGCAGATCGCCTACGACGCGGAGCAGAATCTCGTCCAGGAGGACCGCTCGCTTCTGACCTACAAGGGTTCCTGCTACACGGTCTTCCTCGAGATCCGCGAGCTGCGTCTTCCTCCGGCGCCCCGGCGCGATTACCGCATCGTCGTCAACTTGAAGGACATCGGGACGCTGCTCGACGTCAACGGATCTCTGGACGCACTGTTCGGGAAGTAGGAGCCGCCCGCCCGTCGTCAGAACCGGGCCAGCTGACCGACGCCGGAGAGAGCCACCCAGAAGTTCAAGCCGTCGCTGACGACGCCGACGGGCTGAGAACCCGTGCCTGTCGAAAAAGAGCCGATCGGCGAAACATCTGCGGCGCGGAACAGGGAAATCGTGTCCGTCTGCAGGTTCGTGATGGCGATGCGCTGTCCGTCGAACCCGGCGACGTAGGCGTTCGTCAGCCCGTTTCCGGTCGGGGTCGCGATGATCTCGCCGGTCGCGGCCCGCACCACGTACACCGAGTCCACACGCGGCACCCAGATGTTCTCGCCGTCGAAGACGGGGAAGCCGGGCGTCCCGGTCTGTACCGTCTGGACGATCGCCCCGTTCGCGTCGAGTCGGAACACGGACCCCGCGACGGGGTCCGTGACCCACATGCTGCTGCCGTCGAAGACGATCCCGAGCGGCGTGCTGAAACCGGTCGTCACGTTGACGGCCGGCCACGGCGTCGTCGAACCGGGTGTCACGATGGAGATCCCGGAGAAGTTCGTGACCCAGAGCCGATCGCCGTCGAATGCGATCCCGTGAGACCCAGGACTCAGGCCCGTTGCAACCGTCGTCACGGCGCCGGCCGGCTGCGAGGGGTCGATCATGTAAAGCACGCCGGTGTTCGTGCCGCCATGCGGCGCCGCCGGGTTCGTGTCGCCGGGAACGAAGACGCGGCCCATCGCCGACACGACACCTGATCCGTTGACGAGGCCGGTCCACGTCTCCAGGAGTTTCCCGTCGCTCGCGCGCACGCGGTCCACCGTGTTGATCTTCTGCACCCAGACATCCGCGCCGTCACACGCAACGAAATGCGGGAGGATCCCGACGTCCGTGACTCCGAGATCGTCGGCCCAGTGAGGCGTGGTCGTCCACCACTGCCCGAGTGCGGCGCGGCGGCTGCTGCGCCCGATCGATTGATTGACTCCCTTGGAGACGAAGACCGCGGCCTGGCCTCGCGTGACCGGGTTGTCCGGCGAATAGGTGGTCGGCGAGGTGCCCGCGGTGATGCCGAGATAGAACATCTCGAGAACATAGGGACAGAATGCCGGCGAGACATCGGTGAAGGGACCGCACTGGTCCTGGACACGGGCAACGGCGCCTCCGGCCAAAACCGTGCCGATCAGAACGGCGAGACCCAGGAAAGGTCGCATCCTCGTCGAGGGCTGCATGTTTCCTCCCGCTCAGTGATTGGAAAGCATACGCCGACGGGGAGTAGAGAACCGGGCGATTGATCCGTTTCGGTATGATTCCGGCTAGATGAAAGGCCTCATTCTGTCGGGAGGAAAGGGCACGCGCCTGCGCCCCCTCACCTACACCAACGCCAAGCAGCTGGTTCCGGTCGCCAACAAGCCTGTTCTCTTCTACGGCGTGGAGGCGATCGTCGCGGCCGGGATCAAGGACATCGCAGTCGTCGTGGGAGACACGCGGGCGGAGATCGAGGCGGCGCTGGGCGACGGATCGCGGTTCGGAGCCCGGATCACCTACATCCCGCAGGACGCCCCGCGGGGACTGGCCCATGCCGTCCTGATCTCGGAGTCCTTCCTGAGGGGCGAGCCCTTCGTCATGTACCTGGGAGACAACGTGATCGCCGACGGGATCACGACGCTCGTGGCCGACTACCGGAAGCTGGGCTGCAACTCCCAGATCCTGCTCGCGAAGGTCCCGAATCCCTCGCAGTTCGGTGTGGCGGAGTTGGAGAACGGCCGCGTCGTGCGCCTGACCGAGAAGCCGAAGGAGCCGCGCTCGGACCTCGCGCTCGTGGGCGTCTACATGTTCGACGACAGCATCTTCGAGGCGGTCAAGGCGATCCGGCCGAGCGCCCGCAACGAGCTCGAGATCACGGACGCGATCCAGTGGCTGGTGGACCACGGCAAGAGCGTGCACCCGCATCTGGTCTCGGGTTGGTGGAAGGACACGGGCAAGATCGAGGACATGCTCGAAGCCAATCGCATCATCCTCGACACCTTCACGGCCCGGGGCCTCGAAGCCGTAGACGGGCAGTGCCGTGTCGAAGGCAAGGTCGTCATCGAGAAGGGCGCGAAGATCGAGCGCTCGACCGTCCGTGGTCCCGCGATCATCGGCGAGGGCGCCCACGTCCGCGACGCCTTCGTCGGCCCCTACACGGCCGTGGGGGCGGGGTGCTTCATCGACCGGTGCGAGATCGAGAACTCGATCGTGCTCGAGGGCTCGCGGCTCGAGCGGATTCCCGTGCGCATCGCGGACTCCCTGATCGGCAAGAATGTACGGATCCACCCGGGGGTCGAGCGTCCCCGGGTCCACCGCTTCCTGGTCGGCGACAACTCGGAGATCGGAATCGTATGAAGATCCTGGTGACCGGCGGCAGCGGATTCATCGGGTCGAATTTCATCCGCCACGTCCTCGAGTGCCGCGGCGAAAAGGTGTCGATCGTCAACCTGGACAAGCTGACCTACGCGGCAAATCCGGCCAACCTCGCCGACATCGCGGACCGGCCCAACTACCGTTTCGTCCGCGGCGACATCGTCGACCCCGACGTCGTCGGCGTCGCGATGGAGGGCTGCGACGCGGTCGTCAACTTCGCAGCCGAGACCCACGTGGACCGATCTCTCCTCGGGGACGCGTCCTTCATCGAGACCGACGTGCGCGGCGTCTTCGTTCTCCTCGAGGAAGCGCGGCGCCGCCGGATCGATCGGTTCATCCAGATTTCGACGGACGAGGTGTACGGCTCGATCCCCGAGGGCTCCTTCACCGAGGAGTCGGCCCTGAATCCGCGCAATCCCTACGCCGCCTCGAAGGCGGGAGGCGATCGCCTGGCGTACTCCTACTGGGCTTCCTACAAGATGCCGGTCATCATCACGCGGGCGTCCAACAACTATGGCCCGTACCAGTACCCCGAGAAGCTGATTCCGCTCTTCGCCACCAATGCCATCGACGACCTGCCTCTGCCGCTCTACGGCGACGGCAAGAACGTTCGCGACTGGCTCTTCGTGCGCGATCACGCCGCGGCCATCGACTTTCTGCTCGACGCCGGGGAGCCGGGGGAGACCTACAACGTTGCGGGCGGCAACGAGGCCCAGAACATCGAGATCACGAAGCGCGTGCTCTCGGAGCTCGGCAAGCCCGAGGCGCTCATCCGCTACGTGGACGACCGTCCCGGGCACGACCGCCGCTACTCGCTCGACGCCTCCAAGCTGCGCCACCTGGGCTTCAAGACCCGCACGCCGTTCGCCGAGGGGCTGGTCGAGACGGTGCGCTGGTATCGCGACCACGAAGCGTGGTGGCGTCCGATCAAGGAGCGCGACGCGGCGTACCGGGAGTTCTACCGCTCGCAGTACGAGCGCCGGCTGGAGACCTCGACTGCGACGGCCAAGGCCCCCGGCTAGGCTCGTCGCGGATGGCGGACGCGGCCGGCTCCTCTCTCGACACACACGCGGCCGTGATGGCGGCGCCGCGGCCCCTGCCGCGTGCGCGGCGCCGAGTCCTGGTCACCGGCGCGTCCGGGATGCTCGCCTCGGATCTCGCTCCGCTGCTGGCGGCCGCGGGGTGGGAAGTCTTCGCGCGGCCCAAGAGCGATCTCGACATCGCCGACGCCGCCGCCGTCTCGCGGGTGCTGCGGGAGCTGCGCCCGGACGTCGTCGTCAACTGCGCGGCGTTCACGAAGGTCGACGCCTGCGAGACCGACCCTCGCGCCTTCGAGGTCAACGGCGCGGGAGTGGCGAACCTCGCCGACGCCTGCGGGCACGTGGCGGCCCAGCTGGTCCAGCTCTCGACGGATTTCGTCTTCGACGGCCGGAAGGCCTCGCCGTACGTCGAGGACGATCCCGTCCATCCCCTCTCGGCGTATGGACGCAGCAAGCGGGCGGGGGAGGAGGCCGCCCTCCGACTGCCGGGGAGCCTGGTCGTGCGCGCCTCGTGGCTCTTCGGCCGCTCGGGGTGGAACTTCATCGAGGCCATCCTGAAACAGGTCGAGGGCGGCAAGAGCCGGCTCTCCGTCGTCGCCGACCAGGTTGGAAAACCCACCGCCACGACGGACCTCGCCGAGGCGCTCCTCGCTCTGATGGAGACGGGAGCCACGGGCGTTTACCACTTCGCCAATCGCGGCGAAGTGAGCTGGAACGACTTCGCGAGAGAGATCCTCTGGCTGGCCGGGCGTTTCGACGTCGCCGTGGATCCGACGACCTCGGAGGAGCTCGCTCGCCCTGCGCGCCGCCCGGCATACTCGGTCCTCGACACCGGCAAGTTCGAGCGCCTGACGGGCCGGCGCATCCGGCACTTTCGCGACCCGCTCGCGGAATACCTCGCCCGCCGCGCCCGCCCGGAGGCGTGACTTCGGGTTCCGGCGGTTAAGATCTGCGGTTTGTAAACGATCGAGGAGGAGCGACGCCCATGCATCGACGGATCCTGGCCTTTGTTGGACTCTTCGCGACGAGCCTGGCGGCTTTGGCCGCGACGCGGCCTTTCAACCTCGGAGACCTGGCGCAGATTCGCGGCGTCTCGGATCCCCAGATCTCCCCGGACGGGGCCTGGGTCGCCTACACCGTGCGCGCCGCGGACTTCACGGAAGACAAGAACGACAGCGACATCTGGATGACCAGCTGGGACGGAAAAGAGTCGGTCCGCCTGACGCGCAGCAAGAGCTCCGAGAACACGCCCCGCTGGAGCCCGGACGGAAAGTACCTCGCGTTCCTTTCGTCGCGGGAAGACGACAACGACGCGGCGCAGCTCTGGCTGCTCCCGCGGATGGGCGGTGAGGCGGAGAAGGTGACCGACCTGAAGGGAGGCATCGAGGACTACGACTGGGCGCCCGACGGGAAGAAACTCGTGCTTGTCGTCGAGGACCCGGACCCGGACAAGGCCTCGTCGGACGACGGCGACAAGAAGAAGAAAAAGACGAAGAAGCCGATCGTCATCGACCGATACCAGTTCAAGCAGGACGTCAACGGCTATCTCGGCAAGCTCCGCAACCACATCTATCTCCTGGATCTCGCGACCCGGAAGGTGGACGCGCTCACCTCCGGGGACTTCGACGAGGGCGCGCCGGCCTTTTCCCCCGACGGCAAGACGATCGCGTTCGTCTCCAAGCGCAACGCCGCCGACCCCGACCGCACCGACGCATGGCAAATCTTCACGATCGAGGCCCGGCTCGGAGCGACGCCGCGCGCTCTGACCAACGACGGTTTCTCGAACAATCCGCCCTCGCTGGGCAGCGGCCTCTCGTGGAGCCCGGATGGGAAGTGGATCGCGTTCGTCCAGGGCGGCCCGGACAAGATGATCTATTACGGGCTCAACAAGCTCGCCGTGGTTTCCTCCGCAGGAGGTCCGACCCGTGTCGTGACCGCGAGCCTCGATTTGAACGTCCTCAATCCGCAGTTTTCCATTGACGGCGCCTCGATCCTCTTCAACTTGGAAGAAGACCAGGCGGTGCACCTCGCGCGAATCCCCTTCGGAGGCGGAGCGGTCGAGCGTCTCGTCGACGGCCGCCGGGTCGTGGGCGACTTCTCGATCTCCGAGAACGGCCGCATCGCGGTGCGTATCGGCACACCCTCGGCGCCCGAGGAGATCTTCGCGCTGGACGGCAACGAGCCGCGGCCGCTTTCGCGGCAGAACGACGCGTGGCTCTCGCAGGTGAGACTCGCGACCACCGAGGAGACGAAGTTCAAGAGCAAGGACGGAACCGAGATTCATGGCTTCCTCGTCAAGCCGCCCGACTACCAGCCGGGCCGCCGCTACCCGACGGTCCTGAGGATCCACGGAGGACCCGTCGGGCAGCACGAGTGCGCGTTCGAGGAGGACTGGCAGTGGTTCGCGGCCAACGGCTACGTCGTCGTCGCGGTCAACCCGCGCGGCAGCTCGGGACGCGGCGAGAAGTTTCAGGCGGCGATCTACGCCGACTGGGGGCGGGTCGACGTCGAGGACGTCCTGGCGGGCGTGGACGACGCCGTGGCGAAGGGGATCGCCGATCCGGACCGACTCGGTGTCGGAGGCTGGAGCTACGGCGGCATTCTCACCAACTACGTGATCGCCTCGACGAACCGCTTCAAGGCCGCCACCAGCGGCGCCAGCATCTCCAACATCCTGGCGGGCTACGGCACCGACCAGTACATCCGCGAGTACGAGCAGGAGCTGGGTCCCCCCTGGAAGAACACCGAAGGGTGGATGAAGGTGTCTTTCCCCTTCTTGCACGCCGACCGCATCAAGACGCCGACGCTCTTTCTTTGCGGCGAGGCGGACTTCAACGTTCCCCTGATCAATTCCGAGCAGATGTACCAGGCGCTCCGGAGCCTGGGCGTGCCCACGCAGCTCGTCATCTACCCGGGCCAGCACCACGGAATCCGCAAACCCACCTACGTGCGCGACCGCCTCGAGAGATACGTGGCCTGGTACGACAAGTACATGCAGGCGAAGGCTCCGGCCCCGCCGGCCGCGGGGACGGCGACGGCGGCGCACTGATCGCGATCCGGCTGAAAGTCTCGTGACGCCCGCGGAGTGGCAGCGCAAGGCGGTCCACGCGGGCTTCGGCCTCTGCGCCCTGGCTCTGCGCTGGCTGGACTGGCGCGCGGCGGCGGCGTGCGCGGTCGTGGCGCTCCTCTTCAACGTCGCCGTGATTCCGCGCCTGGGCCGGCGGCTCTACCGTCCCGGGGTATTGCGCCACGACACCGGGATCGTTGCCTATCCCGCGATGGTGCTGGTCTTGATCCTCGTCTTTCGCGACCACTACCTTCCGATCGCGGCCGCCGTGTGGGCCATGATGGCCTTCGGGGATCCCGCCGCGGCGATCGCCGGCCGATCCGTGGGCGGTCCCGTTCTTCCCTGGAACCGCCGAAAGACGTGGGTCGGCCTCCTCGCCGACTGGGCCGTGGCCGGAACCACGTCGGTCCTCGTCTTTCTCTTCGTCAGCCGCCGCGAGCCCTCGGCCGACTCCGTGGCCATCCTGATGATCGGCGCCGGGCTCTACGCGTTTCTGGAAACCGTCGAGTCGGGGCTCGACGACAACATCGTCGCGCCGCTGCCCGCGGCTCTGGCGATCTACCAGATGGGCTTGCACTGGCCGCCGCAACCCCCGTCCTGGACCTGGCTCGGCATCGCCCTGGCGATCAACGTCGCGGTGGCGCTGGTGATGGGCGCGCTCGGCGTCGTCAAACGCTCGGGCGCGATCGGCGGAAGCGTCGTCGGGTTCGTCATCCTCGGGTTCGGCGGCTGGCCGGCGTACGCGTTGCTCTGGTCCTTCTTCCTCCTGGGCACGATCGCGACGCGCGTGGGTTATCGCCGAAAGGCTGCGGCCGGGGTGGCCCAGGCGGACTCGGGACGCCGGGGCGCGGCGCATGTGGCTGCGAACTGTAGCGTTCCGGCGGCGCTGGTCCTCCTCGGCGTGCCGGACATCGCCCTCGTCGCGGCGTTCGGCGCGGCCCTCGCGGACACGCTCGGGACCGAAGTCGGCACGCTCTACGGCCGCAGCGCCTTCTCGCCCTTGGGCTTCCGGCCACTGACACCGGGCACACCCGGCGCCGTGTCATGGGCCGGCACGGCCGCGAGCCTCGTCGGTGCCGCGGCGATCGCGGCCGTGGGCTGGAAGCTCGCTCTCATCCCGACTTCGCTGCTCTGGGCCGCGATCCTGGCAGGCTTCCTCGGCGCTCTGGCCGAGAGCGTCATCAACGATTTCGGGCGCCGCGCCGGCTTTCAGCTCGATCACGAGTTCGCCAACGCCCTGAACACGTTCGTCGGCGCGATGCTGGCCCTGCGCCTGGCGGGGGGAAGCGCCTCGTGAAGCACTACCTGCGGCTGGCCAGGCCCTTCACGCTCCTGCCGCCCCTTCTGGGAATCGTCTCCGGCGCCATCTGTGCATTCGGATCGGCGCACAATCCCGATCCCGCGCGCCGCGTCACCTGGGCCGTCGTGCTGACCATCGCCGTCGGATCGGTCTGCGCGTCGGCGATGAACGCCGCGTCCAACATCGTCAATCAGATAGCGGACCTGGAGATCGACCGCCGGAACAAGCCGGACCGGCCTCTCGTGACGGGCGAGGTTCCGATCGGACGAGCCTGGGCGGCCGCCGCTGCGCTGTACGTCGTCGCGATCCTGCCCACGTGGCTCGTCGTGCCGTATCCGTACCAGAGCTTCGCGGAGCGGCTGACGGCGCCGCTGTCCCTCCACGCCGCCTTCTTCATCTACTGCATCGGCGCTCTCGCGACGTTCGTGTACTCGTTTCCGGCGTTCGGCCGCTCCAAACGGCACTGGTTCTGGGCCAACTTCACCATCGCCGTGACGCGGGGAGGGCTGTTGAAGGTCGCGGGCTGGTCCTTCGTCGCATCGGTGCTGATCGGGGAGCCGTGGACGATCGGCGCCATCTTCGCGCTGTTTCTGCTGGGTGCCACCTCGACGAAGGATTTCTCCGACATGGAGGGCGATCGCGCCCACGGCTGCGTGACGCTCCCCGTGCGCTTCGGCGTCGCAAAGGCCGCGAAGATCATGGCGCCCTTCTTCGTGATCCCCTGGCTGCTGATCCCGGTCTTCACCTGGCTGCCCGCCGAGGATTGGCGGCTGACCGGCAACCGGACCTTCCTGACGGTCCTCGGTTTCGTGCTCGCGGCCTGGGGAGGCTACACGGCGCGCCTGCTCCTGCGAAACCCGGAAGAGCTGGCGACGACCGAGAACCATCCGGCGTGGACCCACATGTACCTTATGATGATGGCAGCGCAAATCGGATTCGCCCTCGGTTACGTCATTTGATTCGAGTCAAACGCGGGCATGCCCGCAGGGGGTTGTGATGAAAGCACGGAACCTCTCCCTCGGCGTTCTCCTCGTCTCCGTGTCGGTCCTCGCGATGCCTTTGATGTATCGGGGCCAGACCGTGATCGACATTCCGCGGCCGGGTGAAGACGTTGCCCTCTCGCACCTCTCCTACAAGGCCAACGCCTTCGAAGCCAAGTTCACCTCCGTGAAGCTCGAGCCCCAAGGCGACGCGGAGTCGGATCCGCTCAAAGCCCGATGGACGTTCGTCGGATCCAACAGCGACGGGCAGATGCACAAGGTGGAGATCTGGACGCGTCTCCTGGATTCCTCCGGCAAGCAGGTTGCGATGTACTCGGGCAAGTGCACGCTGGCGCCGGGCGCGCACGATCAGCCCTGTGTGGTCGAGATGGAAATCAAGGCCGACACGTGGAAATCGGCGAAAAGCGTAAGGATCTGGGCCGACTTCAACAGCTGAGAACGCGCTTAAGCCCGCTTCGGGACGTGAGGCGGCGCTAAAATAGACCCGATGAAGGACAACGCGGCGGCGCCGGCGCTGCCGTCGTCCTCCAGCGGCGAGGAGCTCAAGATCCGCTGGAGCGGACTGTCGGTGACGCTCGATGAGCGGACTCTGAACGCGATCGTGCATCGGCTGGTCGATCGGATTCCCGATCTGGAAGACCTGAAGCTGCGGGTCACGCACGGGGAACTCACCGCGACGGTGGTGGTGCATCGTTTCGGCGTTCCGCTCTCGGCGCGCGCCACGCTTTCGCAGCTGCGGCTCAAGGACGGCTTCCTGGCCTTCGTGCTGGACAAGGTGCAGGCCCTTTCGTTCATCCCGATCCCCGACCAGCTCCTGACCTACCTCGTCCAGAAGGCGCCTCCGGGCCTTCTGACCTGGTACCGCGACGATCGCATCATGGTCGTCAACCTCAACGACTGGATGCCCGGCGGGATGGATCTCTCGCTCGAGCGCACGGAGTTCACGGAAGGCGCGCTCACGCTCCAGTTCGCGACGGGCTCCTTCGACATTACCGCGCTACTGGAAGAGAGCTTCCCGGAGCTCGAAGGCTAAGCGCGGCTCGTCTCAACGATTGGCGGCGGCGCCGCGGCTATACTCGGCCCTCGCGTCTCGGACTCTCAGCGGCCCGCTTCGCGGGCCAACCGACGAGAGAGGGGAAGTCGCGTTTGAGTCGTCTCCCGAAGAATCCATGACTTTGGCTAACGGGACCCGCCTCGGACCCTACGAGATTCTCGGACCGCTCGGCGCCGGGGGAATGGGCGAGGTCTACCGTGCGCGGGACGGTCGCCTTCATCGTGAGGTTGCCGTCAAGGTCCTGCCCGAGAGGCTCCGCGAGTCGGCCGAGGCGCTGG
>JBKOVK010000187.1:0-5409 GCA_046724475.1 Acidobacteriota bacterium
GTCAGGACCGCGCGCGCCCATGGATTCGCAGGATCCGTGCCCGCGATCGCCACGCCGTCCATGTCGGGAACATCGCGATACCTCACCCAGATCGCGGCCGTCGGGTGGGTGTCGATCGGCGTGACGCCTCCGCGCTTGCGCGCGAGCATGGCCTGACGGCCGGTCGCGTCCACGAGCCAGCGGCAGGAGACCGTCGCGATCGTGCCGTCGCTCTTCTCGATCGTCAGCGTGTTCGGGCCCGAGCCCTCTCCGAGCGTGTAGTCGGTGACCTTCGCCGGTCTCCAGACCTCGCTGCCCTCCTCGCGCGCGACCTTCAGAAGGTGCTCGTCGAGCTTGGAGCGGTCGAGCTGAAAAGAAGGCGTGCGCGCGAGCTGTGTGGGACCGGTCTCGGAGGCCTCCTGCAGGCACGACACCTCGTCGTTGTGGAACCAGAAGCGAAATGCCTGCTTGGGAAGCTGATCCTGCGACAGGTGGCGATACTGCTTGAGGACGCGGGTCAGGAAATACGCCGAGACCTCGACCGTCGACTCGCCGACCTTCCAGTCGAACTTCTCGGTCTTGTCGACCACGAGAATGCGCAGATCCGGCTTGCCGCGCTTCAGTAGGATCGCCGACGAGGCGCCGGCGACCGCGCCGCCGACCACGACGACGTCGTAAGCGAGAGGACCGGTCTCGGGACGCGCTTCCATGGAGCGCCGAACAGTTTACTTCGGAGAGGACTCTTTCACGACCATCACGCGGTCCACAGTCTCCACGGGGCCCAGATCCTGCACGAAACCCGAGGGCCATCGCACGGTCAGATTCTCCAGGCGGGTCGCCGGACCGAGGCCCAGGTGCACGATCGGGCTTCCGGTCGAGAGATACCCGCTCGCGTTGGCGTTTTCGACGACGATCGTCCGCCCTCCGGGCAGTTTCGCCGTGACGCGCGCGCCGATGCCGTCCCGATTGTCCTTCCCGGGTGACCCTTCGAACCGCAGGCGCAGGAAGTGCTCGTTCGGGCGGCGGGAGCCCAAGAACAGAGCCTCGGGCGACTGCACCGAGCGGACGAAGATGTCGAGCGCTCCGTCGCCGTTGGCGTCGAACGCCACCGCGGCGCGGCCGTTGGTCTCCAGATCCAGGCCGTCGAGGAACGCGCGCTCCTCGAAGAGCGGAGCGCCGGCCGCGGCGCCGCCGCGGTTGTGGAAGTAGCGGTCGCGTTCGATTCCCGCGACACCGGCGCTCTTGCGGTCGAACGTCTTCGTGCCGGCGACGTAATCGTCCCAGTAGGCGAGCGTTTCCCACCAGAACTCGAGCTCGACGTCGCGGTCCCGCCCGTCTCCCCACATTCCGTTGGTCGAGTAGATGTCGGGCCAGCCGTCGTCGTCGAGGTCCGCGGCGATCGAGCTCCAGTTCCAGCCGGCGTGCTGCGCGCCCGACTTCGCCGTCGCGTTCTCGAACGTGTGGTCGGCCTTCTGAAGAAGCAGTGCGTTGCCGGAGGCCATCTCCTCGCACCAGCGCACCGCCGTCGAGAGGAAGAGCCGTCCCCAGAAGGTCACGGGAACCGACGGGTACTCGTGGATGAAGTACCACTGGGTGTCGGTTCCGGTCGAGTAGATGTCCGGACGGCCGTCTCCGTCGAAGTCCGCCCACGCCGCGGACATTCCATACGCCCGCTGCTGCGTGCCGGTCTTCTTCGCGACGTCCACGAAGCGCCGGCCGTTCTCGTTGCGGTACAGATTCTTCAAGCCGAAGTCGTTGGTCGCGAGGATGTCTTCGTGGCCGTCCTGGTCGTAGTCCTGGAAGAGACACGAGAGCGTCCATCGCGTCATGCCGGCGAGTCCCCAGGTTTTCGTCGCGTCGGTGAAGTGACCGTGGCCGTCATTGAGATAGAGGAAGTTTTCGCGGCCGTCGTTGGCGTCGAACGCGGGATCCGGCAGCTGGCTGTAGTAGTCGCCGGTGACGGCGACGAAGAGGTCGAGGTCGCCGTCGCCGTCCACGTCGGCGAACGCGGCCGAGCGGGCGTTGCCGGGAACCGAGATGCCCGACGACGCCGTGATTTCCTCGAAGGTGCCGTCGCCGCGGTTGTGAAAGAACCTCGCCGGCCCGAAGGCGTTGGTGACGAAGAGATCGGGGTAACCGTCGCCGTCGATGTCGCCGGCCGCGATGCCGGTCGCGGGGATTCCCTCGGTGGCCGACTTCGCGAGCCCCGCCTTCTCCGTGACGTCGGTGAAGTGGCCGGCGCCGTCTCCCTTGTAGAGGATCGAGCGCACGCCGTCGCCGACGAAAAGGTCTTCGTTGCCGTCGCGATCGTAGTCGAGGACCGCGACCCCCGAGCCCGGCCAGATGTCGTTGATCAGCCGGTTGGTCTTCGGGATCGGAGGATCGTGGCGCGGAGCTCCGAGACCGGCTTCCGCCGTCACGTTGTGGAAACGTGGGGAGGCTTCGAAGCGATTCCAGAGGGGATGATCCAGGCGGACTGAGCCACGCGTTCCCGCGACGGTCACGATCGCCGACGCCGCCCGCTCGACGCGCGCGCCGTCAGGACGGAAGCCACCGACCGTGAACGTGACGCGCCCTTCGGTCCTGTCGGCGGCGAGATCGTGCGTCGGCTTCTCGACGCGGTAGTCCACGTAGCCCAGCCGCTCGATCTCGTCCCAGGCCCACGCTCGAAGCGCCGCGACGCCTTCCGGATCGGCGGCAGTCGCCTCGCGGCTTCGAAGCGCTCGCCGGACCGCCTCGTTGGCGTCGCGCCACCGACCGAGCCTCTCCATCCACGGCCGGTACTCCGCGCGCAGCCGCTCGATCGACGCGTTCTTGTAGACCCACCAGCCCGCGGCGGCGAGCGCCAGCAGAACGACGACGAGGAGAACCTTCCGCACCGGCGCGGATGGTACCGCGGGCGGTCAGTGCGCGCCTGTCGCGGGTGTTCCTCGGGTTACAGAGGTCTCGCCGCGGGCCGTACGCCTTTTTCGGATGCCGGTCGAACGTCACGATCCGGCAGGTCCATAAGACGTCGGGAAGTCGTTGGTGAAACCGTTGCGGTGGCGATAGTCGGCCCAGCACCAGACGGCGCCGCCGCACGCTCCCCGACAAGGGCGTCTCCGAAGTATTCGCGACGTCGACCCGGACGCTGACTCGGCCGTCCGTCCCGTTCGGCGTCCATCACCGGGTCGTAGTGGTCCCACGCCATCGGCACCGTGACCGGCCGCCAGCCGCTGCGGTCGAAGTCCGGCCTCTGCCACTTCTGCGCGTCGCCCACGCGGAGCGGGTCGGGCTGGAAGATCCAGCCGTCGGACAGGGTGATCGAGCGCGAGACCAAGGGCTGCGCCGAGACGGCGGAGCTCACGCCAACGGCGATGAAGCAGACGAGGCCGACGAGCGGCAGCCGTCTGGTCACTTCTCTGAGCGTAGCGGTAACCACGAATGCAGTTTTCGTCCTCCGACCGTGCTGTGGACTAGCCCGGATTGCGCGTGCCGCGCGATTAACCTGTGAATGAGTATCTCCCGGGTTCCGCGTTGGATGAAGAAGTCCCTCTTCCGGCCCGGGCCTGCGGATGCCTGACGGATTATCCCTGGCCGGCCGCATCCAGCCGAAAGCCGGAGCCGTCGCTCTGCGTCTCGAGGTGCCTCCCGAACCCCAGATCACCCTGCTCCGAGAAGCCAGTGGCGGAGACACGGTCGCCGACGTCGTCGAGCACACGGAGGCCGGCGAAATCTTCGCCCGCAAGCAGCTCGGAAAACCCAAGTACGAGGACTTCTCCGTGTCCGTCGGATCGGTGATGTCGCCCCAACTGTTCGACTGGATCGCCGAATCCTGGCGCGAGAGTCCGCCGCACCGCGATGGAGCCATCCTTCAGTGCGATTACAAGTTTTCCGTCAAGGTCGAGCGCCCCTTCCAGGGAGCGCTGATCGCGGAAACGGCGTTTCCCGCGCTCGACGCCGCCTCGAAGCAGCCCGGCTTCATGGAGCTTCGGTTCGCGGCGGCCGCGGTCCTTCCCGACGAGAAACCTCTGACGCCACTGGCCGTGCCGCTCGGTAAGCCGAGTGTGCAGAAGCTCTGGATGACGTCCCTTTTCAAGCTCCAGCTTTCAGGGCTCGACTGCAGTCACGTGATGCGAATCGAACCCTTTTCAATCCTCCGCAAGATCGACACGGTCACGGACGCCGGCGGCGGTGTCGGGCTCATCGCGGGCTCGGTCGAGTTTCCGAATTTTCGCGTCTCGATCTCGACGGCGCACGCCCAATCCTGGGTGGACTGGCACGAAGACTTCGTGGTGAAAGGCAACAACACCGCGCCGTTCGAAAAGTCGGGGTCGATCTCGCTTCTCAACGTTGCGCTCGACGAGCTGACCCGGCTGGAGCTGAACGGAGTCGGCATCTTTCGGCTCGTCACCGAGAAGCCCGACCGCGTCGAATCGATCCCGAGAGTGATCGCCGACCTCTACTGCGAGCAGATGAGCCTGCTGCCCGGGGGCGGCCCGTGAACGGAACGCGCTTCGTCGTCCCGTACGCGCCCGGAGTCTTCTTCAGGCGCAGGGGCCCCGACCGTCATCACTGGGTCATCCGTCCGGAAGATCTGCTCGTCTTCGACGTCGAGCGGGTCAACCTCCGGATCGAGCCGGGGGAGGGAAATCGGCCGGCACAGCTGGTGCGCGAGGGTCGAGGCCCGGCCTATCTGATCCTGACGCTTCCCCCGCAGAATCTCGCCGAGGTCGCCTACTTCACGACGGTCCCGGATTATCCGATCACGCCGGGCGACCCCGACGCGAGCACTTCCATCGAGCCGCCCGACGCGCCGCCGATCGATTGCCTGATCGCGGGCTGGTCGCGGCTCGTCTTCATCGTGCCCGACGAGCGCCTGCCGATCGAGTGGACGGCGGACGGCCTGCTCAAAGCCGTTCGCGAACTCGAGCTGAACGTTCCGGCGAACGCCCTTCCTCCCCGCGACCCGTCGCGCTGGAGGAGCCCTCTGCGAGACATCATCGCTAAAGCGACTGTCGCAGCGCTTTCGCCCGCGGCCGCCCCGACCGGAGGGAACGCGCTCATCGTCGGTCCGTCCGAGATCGGAACGATGGTCGAAGAGAGCGCTCTCTCCCTTTCCCAGGCACGCCGATCGCTCCGTACGATCGGACACGCCCTTCAGCTGACGGAGACGACGGGATCGGCCAGCCAGCGGTTCACCGACATCGCGACGGCCGGTTGGGACGTCGGACTGCTGCCCGGGTTGTTCCGACCCGTGCCCCGCCAGCCCTCAGCGATACAGACGGCTCTGGAGCTGCCTTTCCGCCTGATCCTCTCGCCGAACCGTTACGGTGCGTGGTTTCACTCGGAAGCGGCGGCGACCTCGGAGGAGACGGGCCACACGGAGCTCTGGCATACGCGGCTCGGCACTCACCCTCCCAACGACGATCCCGTCGAGGGAGAGCACCC
>JBKOVK010000134.1:0-5488 GCA_046724475.1 Acidobacteriota bacterium
TCGATCCGGCGCGCTCGCAATACAAGGAGTGCTTCGTCGTGATTCGCTGCAAGTACCTGGCCGAGCACTATTCGCGGTGCATCGCCATCTGGGTGGACAAGGATTTCGCGCTCGCCCGCGGATGGCATCAGGGCTACCCCAAGAAGCTCGGATCGATCTGGATGACCCGGCCGGTGCGATTCGGGAAGGCCGGTCCGCGTCTCGCGACCGGAGGGCGGTTCGGGGCCAGCGTGTCGGTCCACGACCGCCGGATCATCGACGCGCGCTTCACGATCACCGGCCCCTCGGACACGGCTGGCTTTGTCAACGCGCTCCCCATGCTTCACACCCGGTACGTCCCCTCGATCGAGCCCGGCGAGAAGCCGTCGATGGACGAGCTCGTCACGATGAGGAGCCTCGATTGGGAGGGTTCTGAAGTGTGGAAGGGCACGGCCGAGCTCACCTTCGGCGAGTCCCCGGTGGAGGAGCTCACGTCGATCGAGCCGGAGGAGATGATCGGGGCCTACTACCGAAGTGTGGGCGTCTCCTGGGCCGGCGGCAGCCGACTGGAATAGCAGGCCGAGCTCGGGGAGTGCGGGCGATGGACACCGCCGGTCGTAGGTCTGCAGGGGTGCGATAGCCTCACATCCACATGCGGCTGGTTCGGTTCCGGTTCGGCGATCGCATCGCCACCGGCGTGGTCGAGGGCGACGCCGTCCGGGCCCTGGCCGGAACGTTCTTCGAGAACCCGGTGCCCTCGGGTGAAGAGATTCCGCTCGACGATGTCCGACTCCTGGCGCCCATCCTGCCGTCGAAGGTGGTTTGCCTGGGCAGGAACTACGCGGCCCACGCGGCGGAATTCGGGGGCGAGGTGCCCGAGGAGCCGCTCGTCTTTCTCAAGCCCTCCACCAGCGTCTCGGGTCCCGGCGATCCGATCCCCCTTCCGCCGATCAGCAACCGGGTCGACTACGAAGGAGAGCTTGCCGTCGTGATCGGCCGCATCGCGCGGAACGTACGCGCGGAGGAAACCTTCCGGTACATCCTCGGCTACACCTGCGGGAACGACGTCACGCTCCGAGATCTCCAAAAGAAGGACGACCAGTGGGCCCGGGCCAAGGGCTTCGACGGATCCTGCCCGCTCGGGCCCTGGGTGGAAACCGAGCTCGACCCGATCGACGTCCACCTGGAGACCCGGGTGAACGGCGAGGTTCGCCAGTCGGCGAGCACCTCGGACATGGTGTTCGGGGTGGCCACGATCATCGAGTTCGTGACCGCGTTCATGACGCTGCTCCCGGGCGACGTGATCATGACCGGGACCCCGGAGGGCGTGGGCAAGCTCGAGCCTGGGGACAGGGTGGAGGTCGTGATCGACGGGATCGGTGTGCTGCTGAACCCCGTCGGTGGGCGAGCATGATCGTCCGGACGCGCTTCGCACCGGCACCGAGCGGCTCGATCCATGTGGGCAACGCTCGCACCGCCTTGTTCTCCTGGCTCACGGCGCGGCACCACGGCGGTCGGTTCGTGCTGCGGGTCGAAGACACCGACGCCAGCCGGGTCACCGAGGAGGCCGTCCACGGCCTGATCGAATCGCTTCGGTGGTTGGGGATCGACTGGGACGAGGGACCCGACGTGGGCGGTCCGCACGAACCGTACCGCCAGTCCCGGCGACTCGACCTCTACCACCGGAATGCCGAACGCCTTGTGTCGCAAGGCCGCGCGTACCGCTGTTACTGCACCCCGGGGGAGCTGGAGGAACGTCGGAAGACCGCGATGGCCCGAGGCGAGGCACCCGGCTACGACGGCCGGTGCCGGAGACTGACCGACGAGGAGCGGGCCGCGTTCGAGGAGGAAGGCAGGCCGTTCGCCCTTCGCTTCGCCATGCCCGAGCTCGATGTCACCGTGCACGACCTGGTGAAGGGAGATGTGCACTTCGCGACCGGGAGCGTGAAGGACTTCGTGATCCTGCGGTCCGACGGCTCGCCAACGTTCCTCCTGGCGGTGGCGGTGGACGACTGGCTGATGGAGATCAGCCACGTGATCCGGGGGGACGACCTGCTCTCCGCCGCGCCGCGCAACATGGCGGTGATCGAGGCCCTCGGCGGCGCGCCACCCGAATACGCTCATCTGCCCCAGGTCCTGGGCCAGGACGGCAAGCCCTTGTCGAAACGGCACGGCTCGACATCTGTCGAGGCCTTCCGGGAGCAGGGGATCCTTCCGGAGGCCCTGATGAACTACCTCGCGTTGCTCGGGTGGTCTCTGGACGAGAAGACGACCTTCCTGTCACGCGACGAGCTCATTGCTGCGTTCGACCTGTCGCGCGTGTCGAGCAATCCGGCCGCGTTCGACCCACAGAAGCTCGAATGGATGAACAACCACTACATCCAGTCGCTGGACGACGACGATCTGGCCGCCCAGTGCATGCGCGTCCTGGCCGAGGACGGCCTGTTACCCGATCCTCAGGTGCTCCGGCGAGCCATGCCCCTCGTGCGGGAACGAATGAAGCGGCTCACGGACGTCATCGAGCTCCTCAGGTTCTTGTTCACCGACGATGTCGAGCCGAACGAGAACGCGGCCGAGCTCATCGCAAAGGCCGGATCCGACTACCTGCGAAGGGCGGCCGACGTCCTGGAGCGCGTCGAGCCTTGGACGAGCGACCGGATCCTGGGGGCAATGGACGAGGTGGCAACGCTGGCTGGGCTCAACCGGACGAAGGGGTGGCAGCCCATTCGGGCCGCCGTCACTGGGTCGAACGTCTCACCGCCGCTCCCGGAATCGCTGGAGCTGCTGGGCCGGGAAGCCACGGTGGCTCGGCTCCGAGCCGCCGCGGCTGCTGCGGGCTGATCCCCCTAGCCGAGTCGAGGTACGACGGCGGGCGCCAGGGCGTTCCGAAGGCTCATAGCAGCGTCCTCTGGGAGCACCGTGTTGATGCTCATGGCGGAGCCCAACTCGAACCCCGCCGGCGTCGAGAGCTTCGGCACGATCTTGATGTGCCAGTGGAAGACCTCGTTCGTATGGCCGTTCGTGGGGGCCGAGTACATGACCAGGTTGAAGTCGGGGTCGCCGCAGGCCCGCCGGATCGCGCCGAGGACGCGGATCAGGACCGCGGCCAGGTCGTCGACCTCCTCGTCGGCCAGATCTCCGAACGAGCCCTGGTGAAACGTGGGGATCACCCACGTCTCGAAGGGCGAGCCGGCCGCGAAGGGCTCGAAGGCGATGAAACCGCCCCGGTCCTCGACCACTCGGATGTCCGCCGCGTGCTCCGCGGCGATGAGGTCGTCGTACACGCAGCTGCCGTGCTCGTCGTAGTAGCGGGTGGCCACGTCCAGCCGACGAAGCAGTCGCGGGAGGAACACCGGCGTTGCCACGATCTGCGAATGGGGGTGCGTGAGCGACGTGCCGGCCAGAGCCCCGAAGTTCTTGAACACCACGACCGCTTGGACGTGATGCTGGACGATGAGCTCGCGGTACCGGGTCCGCCACACGCCGACGATGCGAGCAACGTCCTGTTGGGTCATCTCGTCCATCCGGCCGTCGTGCCGGCGAGACTCGATCACGACTTCGTGACTCCCGACGCCCGGCATCTCCCGGAAGAGTGGAGGGCCGGTGCGTGCCACCGAGCCGTTACCCGAAAGGGCCCCGTAGAGGTTGGGGACGACGCGAACCTGCCAGTCACCCTCCTTCGGATCCCGGAGGATCTCCGGCGGGGTCTGGTCTTCGTTCCCGGGGCAGAACGGGCAGGAGGGGTCGTGTTCAGGAAGCTGGGAGCGGGGGACCACGACCGGGACATGTGGCCGGCCGGCTCGAATGGGAGCCATCACTGCCCACTGCCGGCTGGTCGGATCCTGCCTCAGGGTCGACATGCGACCGACAACGCTACAGGAACGTCCACACGACTCAAGGAGCCGAGTACGTCAGCTGATTCGGTGCCCGATCGCACGGTCTTGGCCTCGACCCCGAATCATGCAGGTGGCGGACCGGCATCGGGTGGCGGGCCTGCGTCCGGTGGCGGACCGGCATCAGGCGGAGGGCCTGCGTCCGGTGGCGGACCCGCGTTTGGCGGCGGGCCGGCATCGGGCGGCGGACCGGCATCCGGCGGCGCTCCTGAGTCGGGTGGCGGACCGGCATCAGGTGGCGGACCGGCATCGGGTGGCGGGCCTGCGTCCGGTGGCGGACCGGCATCGGGCGGCGGGCCTGCGTCCGGTGGCGGACCGGCATCGGGCGGCGGGCCAGCATGGGGCGGCGGGCCATGATCGGTCTCGGGCTCCGGCACTTCATCGGCGTCGGGTGGCGGGGCCTCGTCGGCACCTGGCGCCGGCACTTCATCTGAACCGGCATCTGAACCGGGCTGCGGTCCTTGACCAGTACCGGGCTGCGGTCCTTGACCAGTACCGGAGACCGGGTCTTGACCGCTACCGGGCTGCTGGTCTTGACCGCTACCGGACTGGGGGTCTTGACCGCCGCCGGACTGGGGGTCTTGACCAGTACCGGGCTGCGGGCCTTGACCAGTACCGGAGTCGGGGTCTTGACCGCTACCGGGCTGCTGGTCTTGACCGCTGCCGGACTGGGGGTCTTGTCCGCCGGCGGGCTGCGGGCCTTGACCGCTACGCGGCTCGTCCCTCGACACACCGGGTCCACTCGGCCCGTCGTGCATGAACCCACTCGGGATCCCCAATCGAAGCCAGACTCGGTCATCCGGTCCAAGAGGCTGCCCGGTCGTGTGGGGAGCCGTAGCCTCGCCCGAGGCCTCGAGCACGGGGACGGGCGCGGGGAGTCCGATCCGGACGAGGAAGTTCGCGGCGACATCACGAGCGCCCGCTGGGAGGTGTCCGCTGATGGCGAGGCTCGTGCTGGCCGTCAAGGCCACGACGACGATCGCCGCTCCGAGCCGTGTGCTTGCGCGTCGACCGGCCGACGCGACCTCGCGCGCGCTGGTCCCTCGAATCGGCCGCTGGGTCGAGCGAATGACGGCGGCGATAGCAGGGATCGCCTCGTCTGCGCTCGCCTGTTCCTCCGGCGTCGCGGCGGCGCGGACCGCTTGGAGGAGTTCGTCGAATTCGAACTCCCGACGGTCGTTGTTAGGGCGCAACGGGTCGAACGACGTCATCATCGCTCCATCCCTGAACGGGCCCGATCCAGATCCGAAACCTTGGCGGCGTCAGCGTCGTGGCGCAGGCGCCGCAACCCCTCGGTCTCCGTCATGCGAACGATGTTGGGTGGAGTGCCAGTAATCCCGGCGACATCGCCCACGTCGAGGCCACCGACGGCACGCAGGAGAAGCACGTCGGCTTGCTCGGGAGCGAGGGTTCGGATGCGGCCAAGCGCCGCATCCACGGCGCGACCTTCGTCGGAGGCGCCGTTGGATTCCCGCTCGTTCTGCTGGTTTGAGCGAGGCGACCCACCGTTCTCACGAGCTTTCAGCTGCTTCCTCGCGACGGCGAACACCCACCGGCGGAACGAGCCCTCGTCCCCCTCGAACTCCGGCAACGCGGACGCGATGTGGTTCCAGGTC